>JAAYUQ010000011.1 GCA_012517575.1 Bacteroidales bacterium
CAAAGGTTCGTGAATGCAGCTCCCTTTTCCATCTGACATGGCTTCAAAACGCTTGTACGCTTTGCCTTCAGCATAAACGATAAGCCGATTGGCTGGCAGAAATTCGTTAACCATATTAATCGCCTGATCCATAAACCCACCACTGTTTTCGCGCAAATCGATGATGAATTTTTTGGCGCCTTTATTTTTTAAACCGGCTATGGCGTTAAGAAATTCGTCATAAGTAGTTTCGGCGAATTTGCTGACTTTGATAAATCCGACGCCGGGTTGAATCATATAAGCAATATCCACAGAATTTACAGGCACTTTACCTCTTATGATTTCGTAATGTAAAATTTCGCGTGTTCCATGACGCCGAATCCCCAGTTTGACTTTTGTTCCTTCAGGTCCGCGAAGCTTTTTCATCACTTTTTCATTGGTGATGTTTTTCCCGACAAAAGACGTGTCATTGACTTCTATAATCCTGTCGCCGGCCATTAAACCAGCTTTTTCGGAAGGGCCTCCATTAATCACAGATATAATCATGACGGTATCGTTCTGAATGTTGAATTGTACGCCAATACCGCTGAAACTTCCTTCCAGTTCGCTGTTGATATCCGACAAGTCTTCTGCAGGAATATAAACCGAATGGGGATCAAGTTTTGAAACCACATCTTGCATGACGTTTTCGGTCAGTTCGTGCATATCGAGAGTATCGACATAATTGGTGTTGATAATGTTAATCAATTCATCTACTTTCGACGATTTACCCCATTGCAAAACATTGTTCCAAGAAGACAGCAAAGCTTTGCGCGCCAATAAATTACCTAAAAGTAAACCAAAGATAACAGCAACAAATAAAATCAGCGGTAAGTAAAAACTCTTTTTATTCAGCTTCATGTGTATTTAATATTTTAAAAAAATCCCATTTATAAAATAAGACTTTTATTTAACAATTAAATGGGAATTCGGTTCAAATTTCGAAATAAAAATCAGATATCGTCGCCCAGATACACCACTTCAATGCCGGCACGCTCCAAAAGTTCAATCCCATCCATGATTCGGTAATGTTCGCCGTACACTACTCTTTTAATGCCTGCCTGAATTATTAATTTGGCGCATTCCATGCAGGGAGAAGCGGTTACGTAAAGCGTTGCGCCGTCGCTGCTGTTGTGTGAACGAGCTACTTTTGTTATGGCATTTGCTTCTGCATGAAGCACATAAGGTTTGGAATTACCGTTTTCATCTTCACAGTTATTTTCAAATCCCGCGGGTGTGCCATTGTATCCATCCGAAATAATCATTTTGTTTTTAACCAGTAAAGCGCCCACCTGTCTGCGTTGGCAATAGGAATTTTCTGCCCATATTCTGGCCATACGCATATATCTGGTATCCAACAATTTCTGCTTTTCATTCATAAGTTCTGGTTTTTTTCATCTGTTTCACAATGAATCTTTTCGTTGACAATTTTATTCACATCCAAACCCGAAAAGTTTCCCGACGACATAAATAATATCGCCGAATTTTTATAATCAATTGATTTTAACGCTTTTTCCAAGTCTTCCTTATTGGTATAAACTTGCAAATTAGCTCTTCCAAAACCTTTTTTTACCTGTTCGGGTTCAAATTGTTTTAGTCTTTTCTGTGTAATTATTTCAGGGTCGTAATATACCATAGCTTCGTCTGCTTGGTCCATGCAATCGGTATATTGTGGAAGAAAATCTTCCATCAGACTGCTGAAGGTGTGCAGTTCAAGGCAGGCGATTAACTTGCGATGAGGATATTGTTGACGAACGGCCTTGATGGTGGCTCTAACTTTGGAAGGAGAGTGAGCAAAATCTTTAAAAACCACTGTATCATTGTTTTCTACTAATTTCTCCAATCGATTGGAAGCACCCGGAAATTCAGAAATAGCCGTAAAAAAATCGTCGTCGGAAATACCGATTTGATGACAGGCAATATGTGCGGCAGATAAATTTTGTAAATTGTGTTCTCCAAAAATTTTTAGTGGAATTTCCCTGTTTTTTGTTTTCAGCCACGTTATCCCATTTCTTAATTCATAAGAAGGTGTATGATAGGGGAAAGCCACGATGTCGCGTCGAAGTTGCTGAACTATTTTGTTCAGATTTTCATCTCCATCAAAATAGATCAGTCTTCCTTGCAATTCTATTAAGTCGGTGAATTTTTTAAATTGTTCCAAATAGTTTTCAAAAGTTGGGAAAACATTCATGTGATCCCATGCAATGCCGGTAAGTATGGCAATATGCGGATGATACAAATGAAATTTGGGACGTGGGTCGAGTGGGGAGGTGAGGTACTCGTCTCCCTCGAAAACAGCTATGCGCGAATCGTAAGAGAGTCTGACCATGTTCTCAAAACCTTCTATTTGAGCGCCAACCATATAATCGGTTTCAATTTTCAGCTTGTTCAATACGAATAAAATCATGGCCGTTGTAGTGGTTTTTCCATGACTTCCGCCCACGACAATGCGTGTTTTATTTCGTGTCTGCTGATAAAGGTATTCGGGAAAAGAATATATTTTCAGTCCCAATTCTTTTGCTTTCAGCAGTTCGGGATTATCTTCACGAGCATGCATGCCGAGAATTACAGCATTCAACCCATTGTGGATACGGTCGGGATCCCAGCCCATTTTTTCGGGTAACAATCCATGCTCTTTCAGTCTCGAATAGGAAGGTTCAAAAATCTCATCATCCGAGCCGGTAACTTTATAGTTGTTTTTTTTACTTAGTGCGATGGCTAAATTATGCATGGCTGCTCCGCCAATGGCAATAAAATGAACTCGTTGCATACGATTGGAAGGTTTTTTATAATTTTATTGCTACTTTTGTGGAAAGTATTTTTATTATGCAAAAATACGAAGAAAATACGAATCGAAAGCTACTTTCAACATGAAAATATATAAAATAGAAGCCGGGTTTTTCGACTGTGATGGTGGAGCCATTTTTGGCGTAGTTCCCAAAAAAGTTTGGCAGAAACGTTATCCATGCAACCAAGAAAATTTTTGTACATTGGCAATGCGTTGCCTGTTGATCGATACGGGTGAAAAACTCGTTTTGATAGATAGTGGCACGGGCGACAAACAATTGGATTATTTGAAATATTACAATTTTAAGGGAGTTGTGAATTTTGAATTGGCTCTGCAAAAATTGGGATACAGTTGTGGAGATGTTACTGATGTGATTTTGACCCATTTGCATTTCGATCATTGCGGAGGATGTACCTATTATGATGCCGAACGGAAAAATGTGTTGCTCACTTTTCCTAATGCTGTTCACTGGGTGGGAGAAAGTCAGTGGAAAAATTTTCTCGAACCGAACGTCAGGGAAGGAGATTCATATTTTCCTGAAAATATGCTCCCTGTACAGGAAGCAGGGAAGTTGCAATTGGTGAAGGAAAACCGCTTTCTTTGTCCGGAAATAGAACTTCGAATTTTCAACGGTCATACCGTAGGACAATCGGTAAGTTATATACAATATTTGGGCAAAACATGGATTTATGTTGGCGATGTGATTCCCGTAGCACCAGCCATTCCGTTGGCTTGGGTATCGGCTTTCGATGCTTATCCGGTAACTTCGATGCAAGAAAAGAAAATTCTTTTGCAGGAAGCTGAAGAAAAACATCAAATTCTCGTGTTTGAGCAAGATGCTTATACCGAATGTTGTACCGTGAAAAAATCGAATGATAATTTCAGAATGGATGAAAATTTTCCTTTCCCAAACTGATTTTTTTATTTTTCTTTTTCTTTTTCCTGATACCAGCTTGCATAAAGGGAATAATTGTGTGCAATGCGGCGATTCATTTCATTGGTTTGTTCCGGTTCCACATTTTTTACAAACTTTGCCGGGACGCCTGCCCACAAAGTATAAGGCGGAACTACAGTATTGCTTAAAATGAGAGCGCCTGCTGCTACTATTGCCCCTTCGCCTATCTCGGCATGGTCGAGAACCACAGCACCCATTCCGATTAAGGCATAATCGTGAATTTTTGCACCGTGAAGTGTTACGTTGTGTCCGACAGAAACATAATCACCAATTTCAATGGTCGATTTCTGGTAGAGTGTATGCAGCACTGATCCATCTTGAATGTTGACATGATTTCCAATCCTGATGGAATTGACATCTCCTCTCAATACTGCATTGAACCATATGCTGCATCCTTCGCCCATTGTAACA
This sequence comes from Bacteroidales bacterium, assembly GCA_012517575.1. Taxonomy (GTDB): domain Bacteria; phylum Bacteroidota; class Bacteroidia; order Bacteroidales; family Paludibacteraceae; genus MVYY01. The sequence continues at coordinate 4,173 of JAAYUQ010000011.1, forward strand.
TCGCCTACCACTACTGCTGTTTCGGCCAGAAAACAATTGTTCCCGATTTTAGGATGAAAACCTCTTATCGATTGAATATATGCCATAATTTTATTGATTGCTTAAAAAATTTGTTTGTCTAAAAAATGTATCCGTAGATTGAATTTGTGCAGCAAAAATACTCAAAATTATAGAGATTCGATTTCTTTTTGATTTGAATTAATTCATATTGGCTTTATACTTGCAAATTCTCGATATTTCTACGTTTTTTGTGTAACTCTGCCAAATAAATTTGTTCGGTTTGTCCCGGTGTAGGAACAAGTATTGCTTTGCTCAGGCAGTCGAGTGTTTGCAAATCCATGATGGTTGAATATCCCGAACGGGCAATAATTTTTTTTGCTCCTTTCAAAAAGGAAACCATTTCTTGGGTGGGAAGATGAGAAACTTTGGTTAGATTTCCAATTTGAGTTGTGGTTTGTTTCTGTTGTGGCAGTCCCTGAATCATTAACGATTTGGCTGTGTCTATACTGAATTTTTCCGTCATTTGTTTCTCGAAAATGCTGCGTTGCGGTTCCGGCCCTGAAAGAACTATTACTGTTTCATAGTCAAAGTTTGGGATAATGTTTTGCAGTGGTTGAAAACGCGAAAGAATACCAATAAAATGAGCATTATCCGGCAGCGGATAACGATGCGATAAATCGCCTGAGAAATTTTCATCTCCTTCCAAGTCGGGAATCCAGCATTCGTCATAATGATGAATAAAAAAACGATGAAGTCGCCAGATAACCGGTTCCATGAACTTCAATACAGGTGGCATTTTGACCATTAGTTGATGGGTAATGTAAATGGAAAATACCTTTTTGTTCCAGCAGCCAAAACGGTTGTCGGAAATAACGCGGTCGAACTGTTCCTGTTTTAAAAGCCGACGTAGCCAATCATGATCTTGAAAGATATTGTAAAAAATACGCGGAACGCTTTTCAACATGGCCCAGATTTGTGAATTACCTGTGCTGTAACGAATATTTTGAGTAGGAGCTTCCAAAAAGCGAAGTTCGGGGAATTCGAGGTGAAGAAACTGGTTCGGCAACCCATCTGCAGCGATAACTACTTCATTACCTTCCGAAATCAGTTGACGAATAATGGGAACACAACGTGCTGCATGACCTAATCCCCAATTTAAAGGACAAACGAGTATTTTCATTCTTCGATTTTGGTAATTACCCTGAAACAGTAACGTCGAATCCGTGATCTTTAGCTCTTTCGGCAATACGATTCAGTTCATCCAGTGGAATTTTTTCCAACGTTTTCAAAGGCGTTTCTCTGTCAATGGTATAAATCATAACTTGAGTTGCATTCATTTCCTTCAATGCTTTCAGCCATGCTTCTATTTCCTTGTCGGAAGTATTGTCGATTTTTTCACCGTTGATTTCGCCACGAATAAATAAAGTCTGAACAATCATTTTGCCTTCAAACTTTTTTAAATGTTCTATCAGCCATCGAACAGTGATATACTTTCTTACCGGTCGGTCGAGCAATTGCAAAGTGTGGTCGAAAGCGCTGTCGAATTTTAAAATATTGTCGTCCACTTTTTTTAGGGCATTGAATACATTTGGTTTGTGAATTTGTGTGGCATTGGATAAAACACCTACTTTTGCATTGGGACAATATTTATCCCTCAATTCAAGTGTATCGTCGATAATTCCGGCAAAATCAGGATGAAGTGTAGGCTCTCCATTTCCTGCAAAAGTTATTATATCGGGTATTTGTCTGTCGGTTGCCATTTCTTTCAACCTCAATTCCAACGCATCACTCACTTCCTTTTGGGTGGGAAGTTTGGCATGTTTCCCGGTAGTGTTAAAACCACATTCGCAATACAGGCAGTCGAAGCTGCAAATTTTAGCATCTACAGGCAATAAATTGATACCCAGAGAAATACCAAGACGCCTGCTATGAACAGGTCCAAAAATAATCTGATCAAATAAAATCATTCCTTTGTTTTAATTTCTAATAACGTTAAATTGTACCTCGAAGAATATTGTTTCCTACAAAAATTACAACGAAACATTTTTTCTTTTTTCTTTTCCATAAAAATAAGTTTTACCTTCTTCTTTCACATCGAAGGTAACAATTTCCAACTCAGGGCGGTTTTGAAAAAAACACAACAGTCCAAAATCACCCGCAGCAAAAAGGCTGTGCAAACCAAAAACCGAAATAAAGAAATAGAATGCCGGTTGTTGATAAAAGAAAATCATGCCAATCAGTGATAAAAAACTAATCAAAACGGTTGGAGACAAAGCAATTATTTTAAATTGTCGATAATCAACTACCGCCTTATCGGCTTGCACATAAAACATGAACTTTTTGGGTTGACAGCCAAAGAACAGATGTCGTGCGCCTATTGCCAGGTAAGCCAGAGCATGAACCAGTTCATGAAAAACGATTAGTATAGTAAAGGAGAAAACAATACCCGCCACGAGCCAAAGCAAACCCTCTGCTTGTTGATGGATGAAATAAGGCATGAAGGCTTTGAAAGTTCCCAGCATAAAAGCCAGACTACCTGCTAATTGGTAAGAATTTGCAGCGCGTGCCCATTGTTGGTTTTCGGTAATTTCGTTGACAATGAAATTTTTTATTTCTTTATGTGAAAGTGATGCGATTTCTTTGTACTCGGTATCCTTTATCAATTCTTCGTAAGTCATTTTTTGAGAAGCTAATTATAATTTTACAACAATGCGTTCTCCCAAATTCTTGGCAAGTTGATTTTTAATTTCTTCCAATTGGCTGATTTGAATCATCAGGACTCGAACCAACTCGTCGTCATGGTTTTCTGCAGCTATCTTCATTTCCAGTAATTTTTGCCTGATTTGCGAAAGAATAATGCTGTTTTTATATTCCAACACGGCACGTTCGGCAAATTCCCTGATTTTATCGATTTCGGGCTCATTATTTCCTGTTTTTTTATAAATTTTGCTGAGCGTATATTTTTCGGAGATCAGCTCTGCCGTCAGTTTGCTGATTTCCGAATGAGTGTGATACAGAAAAAAATTTTGAATATTAATATCTTTTTGAAAGCAATGATTTTTGTATTCCTGAAGCATTTGAGCGTACAGGGGATGAATAAATTCCAGCTGATCCTGTTCGAGGTCTTCAATAATAAAATCTTCCACTGTGATGGGATTCCTGTTTTCTTCGTCGGAATAGTACAAAGCCGACTTTCCATATTTGATTAATACTTGCAGAATATTTCGTTCTTCTTCTTCAAATTTTTGATTTTCTGCATTCAGCATTTCCTGAGGCGAAACGGGATGTGGCTTTTGCTCGGCGGAAGAAGCCGAAATATCGTTTTGTCGAAGTTTTTTTTCGCTTTCTTTTCTTTTCAGTTTATTGATTTCGTGGTAAAGAATTTCCTCGTTTACGTGAAGCAGGTTACTGCATTCCTTAACATATTCGGCTCTCACAATCGGTTCGGGAATGATGGCAATGCTTCGAACGATGTCCAAAATCAAATTGGAACGTTTGATGGGATCGTTTTCTGCATCTTCCATCAACAGTTTGGTTTTGAAACGGATAAAATCTACCGAATTGTCTCGGATATAATTTTGAAGATCCACCGCATTGAGTTTGTGGGAAAAAGAATCGGGATCTTCTCCTTCTGGCAACAAAACGACCTTTATATTCAATCCTTCTTCCAGCAACAAATCAATTCCCCTCAATGAAGCTTTAATGCCGGCAGCATCGCCGTCGTAGAGTACGGTAACATTGTTGGTAAATCGGTGAATAAGACGAATTTGAGCCGGAGTGAGGGAGGTTCCCGACGAGGCTACTACATTTTCTATGCCGCTTTGATGAAGAGATATTACGTCAGTATAGCCTTCCACCAACAAACAGCGGTCTTCTTTTACGATGGCCTGCTTGGCAAAATACATTCCGTAGAGTTCGCTTCCTTTGTGGTATATTTCTGACTCTGGAGAATTGAGGTATTTAGCTGTTTTGTCGTCCTTTTTAATGACTCTGCCCCCAAAAGCAATAATTTTGCCGGAAAGAGAATGAACGGGAAATATCAGACGTCCGCGAAAACGGTCGGTAAGTCGATTATTTTCCGTTTCGATGGTGAGTCCGGTTTTTACGAGATATTTTTTATTGTAACCCGCTTTCAATGCCTTTTGCGTAAAAGCATCGTGCTCATCGAGGCAGTAGCCCAACTGAAATTTTCGAATCATGTCTTCTCTGATGCCGCGTTCCATGAAATAACTCAACCCGATAGTTTTTCCGTCGATATGATGATAAAGTGTATCGGAAAAGTATTTTTGTGCAAATTCGTTTACCAGCAACAGGCTTTCACGTTCGTTGTGGAGTTCCTTTTCTTCATCGGTCAATTCTCTTTCCTGAACTTCTATGTTGTACTTTCTCGCAAGGAATTTCAAAGCTTCATAATAGGACAGCTGCTCATGCTCCATTATGAAATGAACCGCATTTCCACCTTTTCCACAACCAAAGCATTTGAAAATTCCTTTGGCCGGCGAAACGGTAAACGATGGCGTTTTTTCGTTGTGAAACGGACACAATCCAATCATGTTTACGCCTCTTTTTTTGAGCGTAACATAATCGGAAACCACATCCTGAATTTGTGCAGCTTCCATAATTCGGTCAATGGTGGCTTGGTCTATCATACGAATAGAATGAATTTTAAAAAAACAACTTTTCTCTTGAAATAAAACACAAATCTACTGATTTTATTCAAGAATTTAGCTGGGGAAAATTTAAAAATTGAAAATTTCCGATTGTTCCGTTTTTAAAGTTGCAGGGTGCATCTTTTTCTGAAAATTTTATAATTTTTTATATATTCACTTGCTCCTCAGCAGAAAAATGTGTTATTTTGAATCAAATTTTAATTCAAAAAAATCCATTTTGGTGAAAGAAATTTTATCTTATTTAGGAGTCATTATCATGCTTGCAGGCGTTGCATTGCTGGCTTACTATCATTTTGGCAATCGGCCGACCAATGTTGTTTTGACTTCTGCAGGCATACTTGTTTTTATCGGTTTTTTAGTTCAAATTTTTATGTATAAAAAAAATCGGTAATTGAACAAAAAAGTTTTCTAGCAAGAGAGATATTTCAGGATTAACGTCAAAATTTAAATTGAGAAGTTTTATTAATGAAAAAATGGAATAGCGATACTGTTCACTATTCTGTCGGTCAAATTTTCTTTACACAAATTAATAAATGCTTAATTCCTCCAAAATTTGCCTGTTTATTATCAAAAAACACTTCTGACAGAAACAGTAAATTTGTTTCTCAGTGTGAAAATTGAAAATTATCCCGTAAATTTGTACTTAAAAAGTAATAGATTCCCGTTTTTTAAGTTTTTAATTCAGAGGAACGACTTTATTTTCTGGAAGTTGTTCAAAGATATTGTTCTTTATTAATTCGTATTTTTATTCTTGTTGAAAAGGAAAAATATAAATAAAATACTGTTTCTGCTGACTATTATTTTCTTGAGTAGTTGTTCAATGCAGAAAAATACATGGTTTTCACGTAATTACCATGCTTTGACTGCGCATTTTAATATTTATTTTAATGGACAGGAAAGTTACAATGAGGGTCTGAAGAATATTTTGGAAACCCATCAGGACGATTACTCCACCGTTCTTCCAATGTACCCCATCAGCAAACATTCCAATGCTTCAGCTGCTACGGCAAATATGGATCGTGCCATTGAAAAAGCGCGAAAAGCCATTAAACTTCACTCCATCAAACAGAAGCCCGAAAAAAATTACAAGAAATGGAATTCTGCGGAATACCAGGCTTTTTATAATCAGGAAGAATTTAATCCTGTTTTGAAAGATGCATGGATGCTTATTGGGAAAGCCGAATTTCACAAAGGTGATTTTCTGGGTTCGGCCGGAACATTTTCATACATTGCCCGCCATTTTGCTTCTGATCCCGATTTGGTAGCACAAGCCAAAATTTGGCAGGCACGTGCTTATGGCGAAATGGGTTGGCTTTACGAAGCTCAGCAAATACTGGGTGATGTCAACCAAGATCATTTAAAACGTCAGCATATTGGCCTTTTTGCTTCTGTTAATGCCGATATTTTGTTGAAAAATCATCAGTACACCGAAGCAATTCCTTTTTTGCGGGTAGCCATAGAAAAAGAACCCGATAAGAAGCTGAAACAACGTTTCCTTTTCATTTTGGCACAACTTTATCAATCAACCGGCGACGAAAAGGCGGCTTATGAAACCTATACCAAAGTACTTCAATCCAATCCGCCTTTTGAAATGGATTTTTATGCACGAATTCAGCGCTCGGAGTTGAATGCAGCTAACCAGACAGAAGTGCAGAAAGATCTGAACAAAATGCTTAAAAGCTCAAAATATAAAGATTATCAGGATCAGATTTATTTTGTTCTCGGCAAAAGTTTCTTGAATCGGGGCGACACTGCACAAGCCATAAATGCTTTTCGTTCCTCTGTTGAAAAAAGTACCCGAAATGGTTACGACAAAGCCAATTCTCTTATTACTCTCGGCGATTTGTTCTATCGTCAGAAGAATTACAAGGAAGCATATCCCTGCTATGATGCCGCTTCCAAAATTATTACCGATGAACATCCCGACTATCAACGCATTTCAAAACTGGCCGACATTTTAAGTGAATTTGTAGTACAGTACGATATTGTGATGTTGCAGGACAGCTTGCAACGTTTGGCTGCCATGCCCGAAAACCAGCGTATGGAAATAATTAAAAAAATTATCAGTCAGGTTGAACAAGAGGAAAAAGAAGCTGCCAAAAAAGCAGAAGAAGAAGAAAAGTTGGCACTGAACAATCCTAATAATGACGATGAAGAAACACTCATCCCAATTGGAGGTCAACTGGGAAATTCCAACGAATGGTATTTTTACAATTCGAACCTTATGAAAGTTGGGAAAAGTGAATTTCAGAAAAAATGGGGAAATAGAAAACTGGAAGACAATTGGCGTCGCACCAATAAATCTGCTTCGCTTTTTGCAGAGGAATCCAATACGGAAAATGGCGTCAGTGAGTCGATGATGGACAGTGCATCTTCAACGCTGCCTATTTCCGACAATAAAAATCCGGATTTTTATTTGAAACAGATACCGCTGACACCGCTTCAACTGAAAATCTCAAACGAACAGATGGCTCAGGCGATGTTTAACGTTGGAAAAATTTATTATGAAAAAATTCAGGATATTCCGTCCGCTATTCAGACTTTTGAGGAATTTGTCGGAAGATTTCCCCAGCACAGCCTTGTTCCTGATGCTTATTTCCAGCTGTATCTAATGGAATCGAAACTCGGCAATTTGGCTGAAGCTGAAAAATGGCGCAACAAACTTGTAAGTGAATTTCCACAAACCGACTACTTTAAAATGCTTTCAAAACCCGATTACATTCAACGTTTGAAGCGAATGTATGAAGAGCAGGATTCGCTTTACAGTGCTACGTACCACGCATATTCGAGTAACGATTTTGCTACTGTTTTCAGAAATTTTCAATACATGCAGGAAAATTATCCTTTGTCGGAGTTAATGCCAAAATTTCAATTTCTTTATGCGCTGAGTGTTGGAAAAACACAGGAATCACCCAATTTTGAAAAAGAACTGAATCAGTTGGTTACCAAATATCCCGAGAGTGATGTCAGTGCAATGGCAAAAGATATATTGTCGCTCATGCGCCAGGGAATGGTGGCAAAATCCGGCAGTACACACGGGACATTGCTTGCCAAAAGAGAAGAAATAGAAAAATCAGAAATTGCGCCGCCTGAACAGCAGCAATTTTCTGCCGATACCAAGACCAAACACATGCTTTTGTTGATAACGGATGCTCCACGAGAAGACCTGAACAAGTTTATGTATCAGATTGCTTCTTTCAACTTTTCACGTTTTCTCATCAAGGATTTTGATTTGGGGATTCAACCGCTGGACAGTGTCAGAAATATATTGTTTGTTGATAACTTCGATTCCTACGACGAGGTGGTGTGGTATGAAAATTCGATCATTTCAGATGCTTTCTTAAGTCAATTACTGTCGCAACTAAAAGTTCAGGAATTGATTATTTCCGAAGAAAATTTTGCTTTGTTGAAAAAGGGATTGAGTTTAACAGATTATATGGCTTTTCATGACAGATTTTTAGCAAAGAATGCCGGTTCCGTTTCTAAACCGATATCCGGGATTACGGATAAAGAAACGAAATCTGAATCAAAAAAATCTGTTGCCATTGCACCACCGGCCAAAACAAATACTGCAAACCAAACAGAAAATATTGTTCCTGCTTCGAACGAAAAACCTGTTTCTGTTTCCCAAACTCAACAGCCAACACAACCATCAAATGTTCCTGCTGTTGCCCAACAACCGACGAAAAACGAGTCGGTTGAAAAACCTGAGACAAAAAAGGAAGAAGAAGTTCCATTGTTCAAGAATCTTTTTGCCTATAAGCCCAACGATCCACATTTTATTGCTCTTTATATTGTTTCGGGTAAGGCTGATGTAGCAAAAACCAAAGCTGCTTTTGATGAATACAATCGACAAAATTACAGCGTTTTGCAGCTCAATGTGCGATTTGAAAACGTTGGCAAACAGCAGTTTTTCATTATAGGTAGTTTCAACGATGCCAATACTGCCAAATCGTATTTGTTGCGGATGGTGAAAGAAAACACACTGTTTGAGGGATTAAAGGGCACAAGTTACAGAAATCTCATCGGAACACAGCAAAACTTGAATGTTATGGTTCAGCAAAATGCACTGAACGTTTATTTCGACTTTATGAAACAGTATTATCTGAATTGAGATGTTTTTTGAAAAGAGAAAGTTAAGAAAATGAGAAAAGACAGAATACTTTGGGTAGATGACGAAATAGAGATGTTGCGGCCTTATCTTCTTTTTCTGGATGAAAAGGGGTATGAAGTTGTTACCGCTACCAACGGGAATGATGCGGTAGATATCTGTCAGAAAGAAAGTTTCGATATTATTTTTTTGGATGAAAACATGCCTGGATTGAGCGGGTTGGAAACGCTGGCGCTGATAAAAGAAATCGATTCTGATGTTCCTTTGGTAATGATTACAAAGAACGAAGAAGAAAACATCATGAATATGGCCATTGGCAACAAAATTGCCGACTATTTGACAAAACCAGTCAATCCGAGTCAGATTCTGATGACACTCAAAAAAAATATTCATCGCAAAGAAATTGTAAACGAACATGCAACGGCTGCCTATCGTTCGGAATTTGGACAAATAGGTATGAAAATCAACGATTCGTTTACTTACGACGATTGGGTGGAAGTCTACAAAAAACTCGTTTTCTGGGAATTGGAACTTTCCGAAACCGACAGCGGCATGGACGAAATGCTTCGGATGCAGAAAATGGATGCCAACACAACCTTTTCAAAATTCATAAAAAATAATTACGAGCGATGGTTTGAGCATCCCGAAGAACGTCCCTTGATGAGTTTTGAGATATTTAAAACAAAAGTTTTTCCTTTGCTCGACAACGATGAAAAAGTTTTTTTTGTGGTGGTGGACAATTTCCGCCTCGACCAATGGAAAATGATACGCGAGCTGTTGAGTGATTATTATCAGTTTGAAGAAGAAGAGCTTTATTGCAGCATTCTCCCTACCGCTACGCAGTATGCACGAAATGCCATCTTTTCCGGTTTGATGCCGTTGCAAATTCAACAAATGTTTCCTCAATTCTGGGTGGAAGAAGAAGAGGAAGAAGGTAAAAACCTGATGGAGAGTGAGCTGCTTCAGACACAAATTCAACGCTTTCGGAAAAAATATACTTTTTCGTACCATAAAATCAACGATTCCGTTTCGTGTCAGCGTTTGATTGATCAATTGCCACATTTGGAAAACAACAATTTGAATGTTTGCGTGCTGAATTTTATCGACATGCTTTCGCATGCGCGCACTGAATCAAAAATGGTTCGCGAGCTGGCCAACGATGAAAAAGCCTATCGCTCGCTAACCCTTTCATGGTTCCGTCATTCCGCTACTTTTGATTTGTTCAGAGCAATTGCCGAACGTGGTTACAAAGTGGTTTTTACCACCGACCACGGCACTATTCGCGTAAATAATCCGATAAAAGTCGTTGGAGATAAAAATACAAATGTCAACCTGCGCTACAAAGTCGGTAAAAATCTGAGCTACAACAGAAAGGAAGTTTTTGAAGTTACCCAGCCTGCAAAAATTGGACTGCCCAGCCCCAATGTCAGTTCTGCTTACATTTTTGCCTGCAATGATGATTTTTTTGCTTATCCGAACAATTATAATTATTACGTTAGTTATTACAAAAATACCTTTCAACATGGAGGCGTTTCTTTGGAAGAAATGTTGGTGCCTCTGATTGTAATGAATCCAAAGTAGGTGGATGATGATAAGTCTTTTTCAGCGGCGGTTGAAAAGAGTACTCGTTAACAATATTTTTGCCGAATTATAAACGACATCAGACTTAAACTCTGATGAAAAAACGAAATACTATGAGAATAGGATTGATAGGATTTGGAAAAACGGGAAAAGCTGTAGCTTCCGTTATTTTACAAAACGAAGATTTCGAATTGAGATGGATTCTCAGGCGAAAGAAGCTGCTCGATCATCGTTCAGCTGCGGATGTGTTAGGGATTGAAGTCAAAAATAGTGATGAAGGTCTCATTTATTCGACATCAAACACGAATCTTGAAGATTTAATGGATACTTGTCCCGTTGACGCCATTATCGATTTTTCTTCAGGTGAAGGCATTTATACTTATGGAGAATCGGCAGCAAAGAGAAAAATAAAAATTATTTCTGCTATTTCCCATTACAAGCCTAAGGAAATTGCTTTTTTTAAATCATTGTCACAACAAACTACCGTTTTTTGGTCGCCTAATATTACGCTTGGCGTTAACTATTTGATGATTTCGGCGAAGTATTTGAAAAAAATTGCACCTTGGGTTGATATTGAGATTGTAGAAGAGCATTTTAAGGGAAAAGAGGGAACTTCTGGCACAGCTTTGAAAATTGCGGAAGTGTTGGATATGGACAAGACACAAATCAATTCCATTCGTGCAGGGGGAATTGTTGGCCGACACGAAATTATTTTTGGTTTCCCATATCAGACAGTGCGACTTATTCATGAGTCAATTTCGCGAGAAGCTTTTGGTAATGGAGTTTTGTTTGTTGCCGAAAATTTGAAAGAGAAAGGAGTAGGATTTTATAACTTTGAAGATTTGTTGCTTCCTTATTTTGCCGATTGACGAAAGAGTTTTTTTTCGCAATCGCAAGGTAAAGCGATGCAAATTTCTTCAATTATTAGTTTACCATATAAAATCTCAACATACTGATAATTAATGAAATAATTTACTATTTATTGATTTTTAAAATCAATTCAAGACTATAATACAGAAATGAAAACTTTTATCAGAGCGAAGGATTTGGGAAACTTTCAGGAAGCTCTCCAAGAGGCTTTTGAAGTTAAGAAAAACCGTTTCGGATACCAGCACCTTGGGAAAAACAAAACGTTGTTGATAGTTTTTTTTAATTCAAGTTTAAGAACGCGTTTGAGTACCCAAAAAGCAGGAATGAATCTTGGAATGAACACCATAGTGCTGGATATAAATCAAGGAGCATGGAAACTTGAAACAGAACGTGGTGTGGTAATGGATGGAGACAAAACCGAGCATATTTTGGAAGCGATTCCGGTTATGGGAAATTATTGCGACTTAATTGGAGTTCGCTCTTTTGCTCAGTTCGAAAACAAAGCATACGATTATCAGGAAACCATTCTTCAGCAGTTTATTCAATATTCCGGAAGACCGGTTTTCAGCATGGAAAGCGCTACGGCTCATCCACTGCAGGCTTTTGCTGATCTTATTACTATAGAGGAATATCGAAAAAAGCCTCATCCCAAAGTTGTCATGTCTTGGGCGCCCCATCCAAAAGCCTTGCCACAAGCTGTTCCTAATTCTTTCGCCGATTTTATGAACGAAGCCGATGTGGAATTTGTTATTACTCATCCCAAAGGTTACGAACTTGCTCCAGAATTTGTACGAAATGCACACATAGAATATGATCAGATGAAAGCTTTTGAAGGAGCTGATTTTGTTTATGCTAAAAATTGGGCTGCCTATCAAGACCCGAACTACGGGAAAATTATCTGTACTGACCGAAGCTGGACTGTCAGCAGCCGACAGATGGCTGTTACCAACAATGCCTATTTTATGCACTGTTTGCCTGTACGTCGGAATATGATTGTAACTGATGAAGTGATTGAAAGTCCACAATCATTGGTTATTCCCGAAGCTGCAAATCGAGAAATTTCCGCTGAAGTTGTCATCAAACGAATGCTTGAAAGTTTATAAATATTTATCATATTAATCATCAATTATTTAAATAATTATTTTTGTTGCCCATGTGGGTTAAAAACTATGGATATAGAACAAGTTATTGCAAGTATTAGAAACATTCCCGATTTTCCCAAAAAAGGAGTTCTTTTTAAAGATATTACTACGGCTATGAAAGATGCCGAAGTGTTAAGATTTATTTCCGATGAGCTCTACGAGTATTACAAAGACAAGGGAATTACAAAAGTTGTAGGTTTGGAAAGTCGCGGGTTTATGCTCGGTAGTATTTTGGCTTATAAGCTTCACGCCGGATTCGTATTGATTCGTAAAGCAGGCAAATTGCCGGCTGAAACCTATAGAGTAGATTATGAGCTCGAATATGGCGTCGATTCATTGGAAATTCACAAAGACGCTATCGAAAAAAACGATATTGTTCTTCTTCATGACGATTTGCTGGCCACTGGCGGAAGTGCAAACGCTGCACTAACGTTGCTCGACAATTTCAAACCTAAATCTATTTATGTGAGTTTTCTCATTGAACTGAAAGATTTAAAAGGAAGAGATCGCCTCAAAGGCGTGCAGGATGTTCATTCTCTCATTCAGTTTTGATTTTTTTTTAAATTAAAACTATTGAACGTTTTCTGCAAAATTTCGAAAAACAAATTTGTAGCGATAAACCGGTCAACATAGATATGTTTGAGGAAAAGAAAAAACTTACCGTCATCAAGGTTGGCGGAAAAATTGTGGAAGAACCCGAGACTTTAACTTCACTGTTGAATGATTTCTCGAAAATTGAAGGTTACAAAGTATTGGTTCATGGCGGCGGGCGTTCAGCAACTGCTCTGGCTACCCGCTTGGGAGTGGAAACTGAAATGATTGACGGAAGACGGGTTACGGATGCAGAAATGTTGAAGGTTGTTACCATGATATATGCCGGATGGATCAACAAGCAAATTGTTGCCGGTTTGCAGGCTTTGGGACTGAATGCTTTGGGACTTACCGGCGCCGATTTGAATTACATGCGTTCCGAAAAAAGACCGCCATATCCGGTTGATTATGGTTTTGTTGGTGATGTAAAGGAAGTTGATGTACGAATTTTAAACGAGTTGATTACGAAAGATGTGGTTCCGGTGTTAGCGCCACTCACACACGATAAATGTGGTAATCTATTGAATACCAATGCAGATACAATAGCTGCTGAAGCTGCAAAAGCTTTTTCGTCTTTCTTTGAAGTTACGCTTATTTATTGTTTTGAGAAAAAGGGGGTTTTGATGAATGAAAAAGAAGACGATAGTGTGATTTCTTCTTTAACACCAGAGCTTTTCGAAAAATTTGTGTCGGAAAAAATTATTCAGGGAGGAATGATTCCGAAATTGGAAAATTCTTTTAATGCCTTGAAAGCTGGAGTTTCAAAGGTGATTATTACAAGAGCCGATGCAATTCTTACCCATTCGGGGACAACGATAACCTTGTAAACGGTAAAATTTTCCTGTTGAGGATTTGATTTTTTTCGTTTCTCATTATATTTTAGTGAAAATGACAGCAGAATTAGTAAATGAAGCCATTCAACTTTTACGGCAAATGATTGCTATTCCTTCTTTCAGTAAAGAAGAGAAAGAGGTGGCCGATTTTTTGGAGCAGTATTTGTTGCAACGTGGGTATGTTGTTTTCCGACATTTGAACAACATTTGGCTACAGAGTCCGGGCTTTATTGTTTCTCGACCGACAATCCTGCTCAATTCTCACTTGGATACTGTAAAACCAGGAAGCGGTTGGACTCGCCATCCCTTTGAAGCTTCGATAGAAAACAACAAATTATATGGTTTGGGAAGCAATGATGCCGGCGCCAGTTTGGTAAGTTTGCTCCATGTCTTTTTCTTTCTCACGCAACGACAGCAATCCTATAATTTAATTTTTGCAGCTACGGCAGAAGAAGAAATTTCTGGAAAAAACGGCTTAGAAATCATGTTGCAAGAATTTCCTAAAATTGATTTTGCCGTCGTGGGTGAACCGACAGGTATGAATATGGCTATTGCCGAAAGGGGATTAATGGTTATCGATGCAACGGTAACAGGCAAGTCGGGTCATGCCGCTCGTGAAGAAGGAGAAAATGCTATTTACAAAGCATTGAATGCAATAAAATGGTTTAGAGACTATCGTTTTGATAAAGTTTCTCCGTTGCTTGGGCCGGTGAAAATGACAGTAACCCAGATAAATGGTGGCATTCAGCACAATATGATTCCCGATAAATGTACTTTTGTGGTAGATGTCAGAAGCAACGAACTTTATACCAATGAAGAAATTTTAGAAATTATCCGTGAAAATGTTCATTGCCGTATTGAACCTCGTTCTGTTCGACTTTGTTCTACTGCCACACAGTTGGACCATCCCATTGTAAAAAGAGCGCAGCAAATGAAACTTGCGTTATACGGTTCTCCAACGCTTTCCGATCAGGCATTAATGCCATTTCCGAGCGTTAAAATCGGGCCGGGCGATTCTGCCCGTTCTCATACGGCAGATGAATATGTTTTTGTAGATGAAATTGCGAAAGGGATAGAAACTTATATCCAATTGCTCGACGGTTTACAGTTTTGAAAAAATTTTCTTGAAAAAGTAACTTCACAAAGAAACGCGAAACCCACAAGTTTTGCAAAAGGACTCAGTAATTTTATGTTGCTGAAAACCTTGTCTCATTCTCGTTGCCTTTTCGCTCGAAAGAATAGAGGAAAGGTCTTGAGAGAAAATATTTCCCAGTTTCAGAGACCCGCCGGCATCAAGACAACAGGGGACAACTTCTCCTCCGGAGAGAATGGCAATATGATCGCGCAATGCATAACAGGATTTATGCTCAAACAAAATTTTCCCGTTTTCTGTCGGCCATTGAAATTTTGGCAACTGCTGCAGAAAAATATGATTGTCAAGTTGTATGCTCTTTCCTTTTTTTTGTGAAATCAATTCAGCGGGCGAAAGTGGAAATCTTTCTGAAATTTTTTCCTTACACAAGCTGTTGAATTTTTCACTTGCAGGTTGATTGATATTCCATAAACGCAGATTAACATAAGTTTGGGGCGAAAACTCCACAGCCATATCAAGAATATTTTCAAAAAAGCTTTCCCAATTGGCTTCTGGAATATTTTCTTCTGCATCATGTAGCGATATATTCAGTTGGCGAATGGGATGGTTTAGTATTAGTTCTTTCCGAGCTTTCAGCAATGAACCGTTTGTTGTGATATTGACATTCATTCCTTCCCGTTCCGCAACATTCAGTATTTCTTCTAATTGTGGATGCAGAAGTGGTTCCCCCAACACATGCAAATAAATATAGTTGGTGTAAGGTTTAATTTTTTCAACAATTGTTTGAAAGTTTTTTACAGATATAAATCTGGTTGGTTGAGTTGTTGAAAAACAAAAGCTGCAGTGAAAATTGCAGCTGTTGGTGATTTCAATGTAAATTTTTTTGAACATGAGCTGTTCAGTTCATTTGAAATCGATAATGTCATGAATCGACAAAATACCAACTACAGTAGATGAAGAGTCGTTTTCCATAACTGCCAGATTGGTAATGTTGTTCTCATCCATAATTTCCAATGCTTCAGTAAGCAATTCATCTTGAGCAATTTTTTTGAATCCGTGAGTCATAAAATCGCCCGCAGTCAGATTTTTTAAATCGTCGAATCGTTGAATGGCGCGTCGAATGTCTCCATCAGTAATGATGCCCACTGCCTGTTCGTTGCCATCAAACACCATCGTCATGCCTAAGCGTTTGTTGCTCACTTCATAAATCACATCCTTAAAAAGCGTATCGGTATAAACTTTTGGTATATTTCGGTTCATTTCGTCTTTCACACGTGCCAGTAATTGCCGACCTAAAGCTCCTCCGGGATGATAAAGGGCGTAATTTTCCGCTTTAAAATTCCGACGTTCCATTAGGCACACTGTCAACGCATCGCCCATAACCAGTGTTGCTGTGGTGGAAGTTGTTGGTGCCAATCCCAACGGGCAAGCTTCGTGCTCTATCCCCGTATTGAGAACCAATGTAGCTTCGCGAGCCAGTGGAGATTTCGGGTTTCCTGTCATGGCGATAATGGTACGGCATATTTTCTTTAGCGGAGTTATTAAGTTGATAATTTCCGGCGAGCTTCCACTGTTGGAAATCAATAAAGCAATGTCGTTCTTGTCAATCATTCCCAAATCGCCATGCATGGCTTCCGCCGCATTGATGAAAATGGTTTGTGTGCCTGTGGATGCCAGAGAAGAAGCAATTTTATGCCCGATTATTCCGGTTTTCCCTATCCCCAAAATTACCAACTTCCCTTTGCAGTTGTAAATCAATTCTACAGCCTGATTGATTTCTGGTCCAATCTTTTCGGCCAATTTCTGAAGTTCCGATATTTCCAATTCAAAAATTTCCTTGCTTCGTTTTACAAAGTCCATGATTGTATGATGTCAACAGTAATTTTTTAAAATATATTCCACAAATTCGCGCACACATCCTTCTCCGCCTTTTGCTTTCATTTGAACAATACCCGGCACACTTTTTATCAGTTCCATGGCGTCTGCAGGGCAAGCAGCCAAACCAACCGAACACAACAATTCGTAACAATTCACATCATCGCCAATATAGGCTGTTTCCTGCAAGCTGATACCTTCTTTTTCGCAAATTTCCAATGCTGCAGCTAATTTTCCTCCGTTTTTTCTACCCTTGTATAGGTAATCGAGCTGAAGTTTGTTGTACCGCATTTCGGCTATTTTGTTGTCTTCGGAAGTGATTATGCCAACTTTTATTCCTTTCGACTGCAAAATTTTTAAACCCATTCCATCGCGTGTGTGAAACTTTTTCATTTCATCACCAAATTCGGAATAATACATACCGCCATCTGTCATTACTCCATCTATATCGGAGAGCAACAACTTGATTTTTTGTTTCTTATTTTGAGGCAACTGTGCTTTTTTGTTTTTTTCAACTGATTCATCCATCATTCCTTTTTCGGAAAGATTTTTCGTAACATTATCAATTAAAATGGCTTGTTGCAAAATATTTCGAACATCGGAAAGATAAAGTTGATTTGGACCATCGGAAATTGCATAATCGGGTTGAGGGTGAACTTCGGCAAAAACAGCATCCACGCCTACAGCCAGCGCTGCCCGCATCAAATAAGGGACCATTTCTCTGTTTCCACCTGTTGAATTTCCCTGCCCGCCGGGTTTTTGCACGGAATGGGTGGCATCAAAAACAATGGGGAAACCATATTTTCGCATTTCTACCAATCCGGTCATATCCACCACCAGATTATTGTATCCAAAGGAAGATCCGCGTTCACAGCGCAGAATATTGTCGTTTCCTGCTTCCAGCATTTTATCCACCACATTTTTCATGTCCCATGGAGCCATGAATTGTCCCTTTTTTATGTTGACAATTTTTCCGGTTTTGGCGGCAGCTATCAAAAGGTCAGTCTGGCGGGAAAGAAAGGCAGGAATTTGCAGAACATCTACTACGTCGGCTACCGGCTGACATTGCCATGTTTCGTGAACATCGGTAAGTACAGGCAGTTGAAATTCATTTTTAACTTTTTGCAAAATTTCAAGTCCGCGCTCCATGCCAACTCCGCGAGCCGATTTCAATGAAGTGCGATTGGCTTTGTCGAAAGAAGATTTGAAAATCAGATGAATACCCAATTCAAGGCAAATTTCTTTCAGTGTTCCGGCCACTTCCATCGTCATGGCTTCCGACTCAATGGCGCAAGGCCCAGCTATGAGTACAAAGCGGCCACCATCGCCTATATCAAATTGATGAAGAACATTTATTTTTTTTGTTTCGATCATGAATAGTGTAGATTTGAGTTTTGGGGAAAAGGAAGATTATTGTTTAAATTGATAAACTTTGATCCAGTCCACTTCCAAAACACCTTTGTCACCTTTTTCCTTTTCGGGAATAAATGAACTGAATGCCAGATACAATTTTTCGTCCGGTATGTTCCTAACGGTGCGGTACACTTCATAATCGTTGATCAACCAAATCAGTTCTTTTTCTGTCCACAATAAACTGTAAATATAAAAGTCGGAAGGATGAATACCTTTGATTTTGGTTCCATCCATTTCATTTTTCGAAGCATTACCCACGTTGATGTATTTACCGTCGAAATGAAAAATGTTAATATGCGGCAACATTTCGTCGCCACCCAACCAGAAAGCATGATGTATTTTTCCGCTACAACGAAGTTTTGCTCTGAACATGCCGTATTTTTGGCGAAAAGTATCGTCGGTCTGAATAACGTCAGAAGAATAATCGAAATCTTTCATGATAAATCCTTTCTGAGTATCCCATGCGCGAGCGGTAATTTTTTCTTCTTTGGTGATAATTTTTAGATGGCCATCGGAAACCGTAACATTTTTACCTGAATTATTGGCTTGCTTTTCGTTAGCAAATGAATGGTCGGTGATAAGTTGCGGGCTTTTATAGTGAAAACCATAATTCCATCGTGAACTGTCGAGTGTATTCCATTCGAAATTTTCTTCAAAAGTCAGTTCTAGTGAACGGAATATCCCAAATCTTTCGGGATTTTCGTTTTCATAATAAATAATATCTGGATTTTTTCGGAGTTGGTGATGACGACGTTGTATGGCGTATTCTTTTGTTGTATGCCATCTGTCTGGATTAGCCCAGAATTCGTTCGATTTTTGGAATTCGGGTGAATTCACTTTTTGTTTCAGCTCTTCGTATTCTTTTACCACAAAAGAGTCGTTGTAACGAACAAAATTTTTGTATTCTTTTGAATGTTCAAATTGTTTGAACTTTTTTAATTTTTCCGAAGCTTTTACCTTTTTCCGGTGCCCTAAATCGAGATAATCGGGAGTTTCCTTGAACTTCAAAAAATCATTTAGTTCTTTCGATTCCAATGTTTTGAAGTATTGTTGCAGTGAACGGGAATTTTGAAGTTTTTTGTACTCCGAATTCAGTCGGTATTCTTCCGTATCCTTGTACTTTCTGTTTTTCAGGATTTTTTTGTTTTCCTGAAATTTTGGAGAACTGATTACTTTGGATAACTGTTTGTACTCTGCAAGCTCAGCCGATCTTCCAATTTCGTTGTAGCGTTCCATCGACTGAATGCGTTCATTTTCACCCTTTTCAAATTTACCGGTAGGAGTGATTTTTCTAAAAAACTTTTTCCCAAATAGAGCCATATTAATGTGTATTTCAGTTTTTTATTGAAAATGATTGAAGGAATGCCTTGCATTGATGAATGTCATCAACAAAAATAGACTGGTAATTTTCCGGTTCAGGCAGTAATTTTTCGGCTTTCATTTTGTTGATTTGACTGATAAAATCATCAAAAAAATGTTGTTCGTTCAATATGACCAGTGGTTTGTGATGCTCACCAACTACTCCGGAAGCAATGACATCCAGCATTTCGTCAAAAGTTCCATAGCTACCAGGTAAAACAACGAAAACATCAGCCAATTGTTTTATTTTGTTTTTTCTTTCGCTTAAATTTTCAACAACGATCAGTTCTGTGGGCAAAATACTCTGGCGATGCATTTTGATAATAGGCTGAGCAATGACGCCAATAATTTTTCCTCTTTTTTCTGTGGCTCCCAATGCGATATCATCCATCGTTCCTCCTGTGGAGCCACCATAAACCAGCGTGTTCCCGCTTTCGGCGATAAACTGACCCAGCAGAAAAGCAACTTGTTTGTAAGCAGTTGGAACTTGGTTGCTCGAAGAACAAAATACGGCAATGTTCATTACATTTCGTTTAAACGCTCAGTTGGTTTATATAAAATTTTTCCTTCCACTTTTGGTATTGCAAAGTGGAAGGAAATATCGAAAAGCCGTATCAGGCATCAATATTGGCGTACGTGGCGTTTTGCTCTATAAACTGACGCCGAGGCAACACATCGTCTCCCATAAGCATCGAAAAAACATGATCGGCCGAAGCTGCATTTTCAATGGTTACCTGTCGAAGTGTCCGTTTTTCGGGATTCATGGTAGTTTCCCAAAGTTGCGTTTCGTTCATTTCACCCAAACCTTTGTAACGCTGAACATGAATAGAACCTTCCTGACCATTTCCGTATTTTTCTATAAAAGCTTGCCGTTGCTGTTCGTTCCAGCAATATTCTTCTATTTTACCTTTTTTGCAAAGATAGAGTGGAGGCGTAGCAATATAAAGATAACCCTGTTCGATCAGTTCTTTCATGTGTCGGAAGAAAAAGGTCATAATCAGCGTAGCAATATGGCTCCCGTCCACATCAGCATCGGTCATGATAATGATTTTATGATAACGAAGCTTGCTGATATTCAATGCCTTGCTGTCATCTTCTGTTCCTATAGTAACGCCCAAGGCGGTATATATATTGCGTATTTCTTCACTTTCCAGCACTTTGTGTTGCATGGCTTTTTCCACGTTCAGAATTTTTCCCCGCAGAGGCAAAATAGCTTGAAATTGACGGCTTCGTCCCTGTTTTGCCGTTCCACCTGCCGAATCTCCCTCCACAAGGAACAATTCGCATTTGGAAGGATCTCTTTCCACACAGTCGGCAAGTTTTCCCGGTAACCCTCCACCCGAAAGGGGTGATTTTCGCTGAACCATCTCACGCGCCTTGCGTGCCGCATTACGTGCTGTAGCAGCCAAAATTACCTTTTCTACAATCATTCGGGCTGATTTTGGATTTTCTTCCAGATAGGCACTCAAAGCTTCTCCCACAGCCATATCCACTGCTCCCATCACTTCATTGTTGCCAAGTTTGGTTTTCGTCTGTCCCTCAAACTGAGGCTCTGCAACTTTTATAGAAATGACAGCCGTTAAACCTTCACGAAAGTCATCGCCACTGATTTCAATTTTAACCTTATCGAGCATTTTGCTGTCTTCGGCATATTTTTTCAGCGTTCGGGTCAATCCCCGACGAAAGCCGGCCAAATGCGTACCTCCTTCTATGGTGTTGATGTTGTTCACATAAGAGTGAATATTTTCATTGTAGGAAGTATTGTAAGTCATGGCAATTTCTACCGGAATGCCATTTTTCTCGTTGCTGATGTGAATAATATCATCAATCAGTTTTTCACGCGCTTCGTCGATATAACTGACAAATTCTTTCAATCCTTCTTTGGAGTAGAAAACTTCTTTTCTAAAACTGCCATCTTCTTCCACTGTTCTTTCATCGATAAGCGTTAATCGAATTCCTGCATTCAAAAAGGCCAGTTCACGAAGACGGTCGGCAATGATGTCGTATTTATAAACAACTTCCGTAAAAATTGTGTCATCCGGCATGAAAGTAGTGGAAGTTCCTGTTGAAGAAGTGGTTCCAATTTCTCTTACCGGAAATTTGGGAATACCTCGTTCGTATTCCTGTTCATAAATTTTTCCGTTTCTGGCAACTTCTACACGCATAAATGAAGAAAGTGCATTTACACAAGATACTCCCACACCGTGCAATCCTCCAGAAACTTTGTAACTTCCCTTGTCAAATTTTCCTCCGGCGTGAAGTACCGTCATTACAACTTCCAATGCCGATTTTCCTTCTTTTTCGTGAAAATCGACCGGAATGCCACGACCATTGTCGGTTACGGTAATGGAATTATCCGGATGGATGGTAACTTGAATATCATCGCAATGTCCTGCCATCGCTTCGTCGATAGAATTATCTACCACTTCATAAACCAAATGATGTAAACCCTTGATGCCTATGTCTCCAATGTACATGGCAGGACGTTTACGCACAGCTTCCAGTCCTTCGAGAACCTGAATGCTGCTGGCATCATACTCGGCAATAGCATTTAACTTTTCTTCTGTAATCATTTTTATCTAATTAATTGTAATTTTCTTTCTTCAATAGTCGTTTTTTTGAATGAAAAATTCTTTTGAAAAAACATACAAATTTAATAAAAATATTTGAGATGACCTCGTTTTTTGAAGGAAATATACAACATCTCATCACTATTTCAATGTTTCAAAATCCCGATTTAATGCAGTTTTTATGCGTTGTTGAAAAATAAGCTTTCCCTGTTCAGGGAACAAATGAATGCATCCGGAGAAGTTGAAAGCTTGCAAGCTAAAGCAGTCATTAATTTTATGTACATGTTTCTCAAAAAAAGGCTAACTTTGCAGTCGATTTTTAATATAAAATAAAAATGGACGTAAAACTCGACCAACTTTGCTTGTCGGTGTGCGAAATTGCCCGATTGGCCGGAAAGATGATTGCTGACGAACGAAAAAGATTTGATGACAGCAGAGTGGAATACAAAGGTTTACATGATTTGGTGAGCTATGTTGACAAGAACTCGGAAAAGCTGGTTGTCAGTCGGCTTGAAACTCTTTTGCCGGAAGCTGGTTTTTTGACGGAAGAAGGTACAGAATCGAAAAAAGGAGAAAAATATACATGGATTATTGATCCGTTGGATGGTACGACTAATTTTGTACAGGGTGTCCCTGTTTTTGCCGTAAGCATTGGTTTGCAGGAAAAAGATGAAATAGTTCTTGGGGTAGTTTACGAAATTGGAAGAGATGAATGTTTTTACGCATGGAAAGGCGGTGGAGCTTTTCTCAACGGCAATAACATTCATGTTTCTGAGCGAGATAATATTCAGGATGCGTTGCTTGCCACCGGTTTTCCTTATTCGGAATTCAGCAGGCTGGACCGATACATGGAATTTTTAAAGTGGGTAGTAATAAATTCGCGAGGTGTTCGTCGTCTCGGATCGGCTGCCACCGATTTGGCATACGTGGCTTGTGGCCGATTTGAAGCTTTTTGGGAATACAATCTTAAGCCGTGGGATGTAGCTGCAGGTTCAATTATTGTGCAGGAAGCCGGCGGAAAAATTACTGACTTTGCAGGGAAAAATAATTTTTTGTTTGGGAAAGAAATTGTAGCTACCAATCAAAAACTGCAACAGCTTTTTCTTGACAAACTGAAAGAAATTATGGGTTAAATAAAAACCAATAAGTTTTTAGTTTCTGTTTTAGCAATTCATCAATCGGTAAAAAAATTGTTATGATTATAAATGAACGTGATACGCGTCGCAAACGCCTTCTACAGGCGGCGAATGCCATGATGACAGCTGCTCGTACAGCTCCCAAAGGGAAAGGATACGATATTATTGAAATAGCGGTCATTACTGATGAAACTATTGTAGAGCTGTCAAATGCCATGCTCGAATACAGCCATAAATCGGGATTGAAATTTATTACTCGTGATGCTGAAAACATTTTGAAGTCGGAAGTAATACTATTAATTGGCACTCGTCAGCAAAATCAGAATTTGAATTGTGGCTACTGTGGATTTAATACCTGTGCTGAAAAAAATAGTCAACCGGACATTCCTTGTGCTTTGAACACGGTGGATGTGGGTATCGCTATTGGCTCGGCTTGTGCTGTGGCTACAGATCTGAAAGTCGATACGCGTGTTATGTTTTCTGTTGGCAGAGTAGCGAAAGAAATGGGTCTGTTGCCCGGATGCAGTTCCATTTTTGGTATTCCTCTCAGTTGTTCTTCAAAAAATCCTTTTTTCGACCGTGTTTCCAAAACACCGACTTCAAAATAATTTTCTAAGATAATGAATCAGTCCAAAGACAAACTCTGGACAGCAAGTTTTATCAGCATTTGTGTGGCTAACTTTATGCTGTTTTTTGCATTTTACCTCTTGCTGCCTATTCTTCCACTCTATTTGATGGAAAATTTTCAAGCCAGCAAATCGCTTGTTGGCATAATTTTATCCAGTTACACGATAGCAGCTTTGCTCATTCGGCCGATAGCCGGTTTTTTACTGGACATGTTTCAACGTCGTCCCATTTATTTGCTGGCTTATTTTCTTTTTTCACTCTGTTTTATAGGTTACCCGCTGGCCAATTTTCTAAATTTCTTTTTGTTTCTTCGTGTTGTTCACGGTTTGTGTTTTGGTATGGTATCCACCGCCGGTAATAGTTTTGTGATTGATATTATGCCTTCTTCGAGAAGAGGAGAAGGATTGGGTTATTTCGGTATTGCCAACAATCTGGCCATGTCCATTGGGCCAATGATTAGTTTGTTTTTGCACGATTATTCTACCTATCAAATGATTTTCTATACTGCAATTGTCAGCTCATTGGCAGGTTTTGTTGTTGCTTCAACCGTGAAAACCAAAAAAACAACCATTCAGTCCATAAAAAAAGGCAAGGAAGCCATTGTGTTGGATCGTTTTTTTCTCATTAAGGGTACACATGCCGGCATTTGTCTGATGCTGATGGGAATTCCTTACGGCATGTTGACTACTTACATTGCCATTTACGGGAAAGAAATAGGGATGTATTCAGGCATGGGAATGTTTTTTACTTTAATGGCCATCGGACTGATTTTCTCAAGATTTTTTGCAGGCAGAATGGTGGACAGAGGACATTTGTTGAAAGTTATTACTATTGGAACCATTATTTGCACGATTTCCATTTTTGTTTTGCCTACGCTGAAAGACTTGTTTTTGTTTCAACAGAGATTTTCCATGATTTTGTTTAATGCGGTAGCTGTTTTTCTTGGTTTGGGTTATGGGATGCTCTTTCCGGCCTACAATACTTTGTTTGTCAACTTGGCGCCTCACAACCGACGAGCAACGGCAAGTTCCACATTTCTCACTACTTGGGATGTTGGAATTGGATTGGGATTGATTATTGGTGGAAAACTTGGCGACACTCGTGGCGGATTACCTCTTTCTTTCTTGGTTGGAGGTATTATAGCGGTGATTTCTATTGTCTATTTTATCAAAATTACCATTCCTCACTACGAAAAGAATAAACTGATTTCATAACACGTTTTTGGTTACGTATTTATTTTCTTTTTGCTCTAAGATACTGTTTGGGCCATTCTATCTCTTCTTTCAAATGATGTGCACAATTGAGAGCAAAATAGGGATTTCGAAGTAATTCTCTTCCCAAAAGCACCATATCGGCTTTTTCATGCTGTAAAATATCTTGAATTTCTTCAGGGCTGGTAATTAGTCCCACAGCAGCTGTAAAAATGCCGGTTTTGCGTATTTGTTCAGAAAATGGCACTTGATAACAAGGCGACAAGGGAATTTTGGCATGTTCTACATTTCCTCCGGAAGAACAATCGATAAGATCGACGCCCTGTTCATAAAGTATTTTGGAGAGAGCAGTCGTTTCTTCTACGTTCCAACCATTTTCAACCCAATCGGTTGCCGAAAGTCTGACAAATAAAGGCAAATTCTCCGGCCAAACAGATTGTACGGCTGTCAGGACTTCGAGTAAAAAACGAATTCTGTTGTTAAAATTACCTCCATATTCGTCTGTTCGAATGTTGCTGATGGGTGAAAGAAATTCATGAATAAGATAACCATGAGCAGCATGTATTTCCAGCACGTCAAATCCTGCACATAAAGCTCTCGCTGCAGCATTTTTGAATTGATTGACCACTTCCTTTATTTCGGACTTGGTCAACTGGTGAGGCGGTATCTCATCGGAGCGAAAAGGAACAGCAGAAGGAGCAACAGTCTCCCAACCACCTTCTTCAAGAGTGAGCTGTTTCTCTCCTTTGAATGGAGATGAATGTGAGGCTTTTCTACCGGCATGAGCAATTTGAATGCCTGCTTTTGAACCTTGCAGATGAACAAAATCAACAATTCTTTTCAATGGTTCAACTTGTTCATCATTCCACAATCCCAAATCATCTGGCGTGATACGAGCAATAGGGCTCACTCCCGTAGCTTCCACGATGACTAAGGCTATTCCACCAACAGCCCGAGTTCCGTAGTGAACCAAATGCCAATCGTTGGCAAATCCATCCTGAGCAGAATATTGGCACATAGGCGACATGCCCAGTCGATTTTTGAAAGTTATATCTTTTATGGAGAAAGGTTGAAAAATTTTTGACATACTGTTTCAAAAAAAAATGATTTGTTGCAACGAAAAAGTATTATTGTAGATTGTTTTTTGTTATACTTGTCGAGTTGGAGTTTCAGATTCGACATTTTCGAGCTCCAATTTCTCTTTTTCTTCTTTAATGATGACCGACAGCAAAATGGACATGCCCAATGTTCCGATAATTACGGCAAGCGAAATCCATGAATGTTGCGAGAAAAATATTCCGACGGAAGGAAATGCACCCAGCAACATTTTTGCCCCAATAAAGAAAAGGATAAAACTTACACCGTGTTTTAAAAATCGAAAAATACTGATGATGCCTTTTAAGGCAAAAAACAGAGAAATTAACCCCATAACTGCAAAAACATTGGAAGAAATGGCGAGAAAATTTTCTTCCGAAGGAGAAAGAATATTGAGGCTCCCTTCTTTGATCACGCCAATAATGGCAGGGATAGAATCCACAGCAAACAAGATATCGGTAGAACCAATCACGAGCAGCGCCAGAAAAATGTTGGTGATATGTCTTTTGCCATTAATTTTAGTGAAAAAATGGGGAGAATGAACATCGGGATCGACCGGAAATAATTTGGAAGCTCCTTTATATAATATGTTGGATTCGGGATGCACTTGTTCTTCGTCGTTGGAAACAAGCATTTTATAAGCCGTAACCACCAGGATGACACCAAATATATAAATTATCCATTCAAATTTCTCAACCAGCTCCATGCCGAGCAGAATAAACAAAATTCTGAGAAAAATGGAAATCATAATTCCGATTTTCAGTAGTTTGGGTTGATTGTCTTCACTGATGCCCATCATGGTGAAAATCATCAGAAACACAAAAAGATTATCAACCGAAAGCGAGTATTCTGTCAAGTATCCAGAAATAAATTTGACCATCATAATGGGTCCCGTTTTTTGCGTGCTGAAAGGATTTTGAGGAAAGAAAAAATAAAGCGAAACGCCAAAAAGCAGTGCAACGGAAATCCAAACCACTGTCCATGAAAGAGATTCTTTGATGCTGATGTTGCCTTTTCTATGTTCAGTAACAAATAAATCGATAGAGTAAACGATCACAAAAATTGAAATAAAAACAAGCCAATATACGGTAACTGCGTTCATAAAATTATGGAATATAAATTTTAATATTAATCATTCAATTGAAATACAATAAGTTAAGTTGATTTTTTTTGTTTAAAAAAACTTATGCGAATTTAATAAAATTTCAGTACACCTACTCAATTCTTTTAAGCAAATTTTTGCCAAATACACACAGAATAAGAAATCATAATTTTTTCTCGTCAAAAGTAATGCAGAAAACATTTTTACTGCTTATTTTGTTAAAAAAAAAGATTCTTGATAGTTAAATTCTTTATATTTTTTATGCTCTAAATTCTTAACTTGGATAGTTCAAAAATGGTTATGCGTTTTCCCAACAAAAAGATAAAAGTTTTTACCTAAAAACTTTTATCTTTGCATAAAATCCATCATTACATTACTTTTACAAATAATGCTCAAACAACAATTACAACAAAAGCTTCAACAGAAACTCTCGCCGGCACAGATTCAGGTAATTAAAATGCTCGAAATTCCGACGCTGGAGCTTGAAGAACGAATTCGTCAGGAACTGGAAGAAAATCCGGTATTGGAAGTTGGTTCAGAACCTGAGGAAGATGAAAAGAAAGATCAGGATGATTTTGGGGAAGATTTAGAAGAATCGGAAAATGAGGATTCGGGAAACAATGACGAAATAGATTTCGAGGAATATATTTCGGATGATGACATCCCCGATTATAAACTCCGGTCGAACAACCAATCGAAAGATGAAAAATATGAAGAAATACCTTTTTCAGGTGGTTCAACTTTTCACGATTTCCTGATGGAGCAGTTGCATCTCGTTCCCCTTTCAGAGAAGGAAAAAACTTTGGCTGAGTTTGTCATAGGCAATATAGATGAAGAAGGCTATTTGCGTAGAACACCAGAAGCATTGGCCGATGATGTTGCTTTTCAGGCTAATATGGAAGCAGATGAGAAAGAGATAAAAAAAATCGTTAAAATTATTCAACAGTTTGACCCCGCAGGTGTTGGAGCTTCTTCTTTACAGGAATGCTTGCTGCTGCAGCTGGAAAGGAAAAAATCCGATAAGGAAATTGAGATAGCAAAACGTATAATTCAGGACTATTTTGAAGAATTTTCAAAAAAACATTTCGATAAAATTCTCAGCGGACTTCAAATTGACAGCGATACTTTAAAAAATGCCATCAACGAGATCATACGTCTGAATCCAAAACCCGGTAACGCATGGGGAGATAATTTTCTCGAAAAAAGCATGTCGGTGATAGTTCCCGATTTTATTGTGGAAAACAATGATGGAGAACTGATCGTACACCTGAACAACAGCAATATTCCCGATTTGCGTGTCAACAGCGCTTATACCGAGATGTTTCAGGACTATACCTCCAATAAAGACAACCAGACACCTCAGATGAAAGAGGCTATTCTGTTTGTTAAACAAAAAATAGATTCGGCACGATGGTTTATCGATGCCATTAAACAGCGGCAGCAGACCTTATTGGCTACCATGACTGCCATTGTAGAATTTCAGAAAGATTTCTTTATCGAAGGAGATGAAACTTACCTGAAACCAATGATACTTAAGGATATAGCCGATCGAACAGGATATGATATTTCTACCATTTCAAGGGTAAGCAACAGCAAATACGTGCAAACAGAATTTGGTGTTTTCCCTCTGAAATATTTCTTTTCTGAAGCCATGACCAACGATGCCGGGGAAGAAATATCAACACGTGAAATAAAGAAAATTCTTCAGGAATGTGTCGAAAATGAAGACAAACGAAATCCTCTGAACGACGAAATGTTGGCAGAAGTACTCAAACAGAAAGGATATCTTATCGCTCGTAGAACAGTGGCGAAGTATCGCGAACAGTTGAATATACCCGTGGCGCGTTTGAGAAAAGAAATTTAGAAATCCCCTTATAAATTGTTTTACTTACGAAAAATCAATCAAACCAAAAAAGTATAAAATGAAAGTACTGTATAAAATTATCTCGATTATTTTTCAACCTTTGCTCCTGCCAACGTATGGCATATTGCTTATGGTGCAGATTCCCGTTTTTGCAAGCCTTCCGATGCAGTGGAAAGCTATCGCTGTAGGAGGAACTTTTTTGTTTACCGCTCTGTTGCCGGCTATTCCTGTTGTGGTGATGTATTTTAGAAAGGAAGTGAGCGACTTGTTTATTTCCAATCGCGAAGAAAGAACGCTTCCTTATCTGTTTTCGTTTTTGGCTTATGTTTTCTGGACGCTTTTCCTGATTCGCACCATGCACTTGCCTATGTTTATTGCCGGTTTGGGTATTGGTTCTTCTATTTCCATTCTTCTGATTACTTTTATCAATATCAAGTGGAAAATCAGTGCTCATCTGGCAAGTTTGGGTGGCTTGGCGGGTGGCATTTTCGGAATTTGCTATCGGTTTGCCTTAAATCCGCTTTGGCTTTTTATTCTGATATTTTTGGTGGCAGCTCTTTCCGCTACTGCCAGAGTTGCTTTGAAAGCACATACTCCTATACAAACTATAGCCGGTTTCGCTTTAGGTTTCATTTGCGTATTTCTACCTGTGATGTTGCTATAAAAGCTTGAGCACCTAAAATTTAACAGCCACTGTTGCCCGAAGAGATCTTCCCGGCATGGGGAATCCGCGAACAATTTCATAGTTTTTGTCAAGGAAATTGTTTAATTCCAATTGAAGAGAATAGGAAGTCCGAGAAGTTTTAAAATTTCGAGAAAGCAACAAGTTATGATCAGCAAAGCCCGGTAAGCGGTTGGATGCATAATTTTGAAACAAAGAATAGCGATGTCCTGACCAAATAAAGGAATAGGAGAGGTTAAACCACGGCATTTCCAAAGCAGCTTTTCCCGATCCTGAAATTCTCGGCGTGTAGGGAATTTGGTGTTTGTAGTCGTCTTCGTTTGGGTTGGTTATGTTCAGAGCCCGTTGGTAGGTGTAAGAAGCACCTATTACCAGCCCAATGTTTTTTACTATCGATATTCCGCTTTCGGCCGTCAAATCCAATCCGTCCACAGAAACTTTTCCACAGTTTTTCATCGTCCAGTTAAAAAGGTCTTTGTTAGGGAATGCTACAATTTTATTGGTAATTTCGTTGTGATAAGCGTCTAAAGTTACTGAAAATAATGAAAGCTTTTCTGTCGAGAAATTCCATGTAATACCAGCATTGAACTGTTGTGCATTTTCAGGCTTCAGATTTCTGTTACCAACATAAGAATAATAAAGATCATTAAATGTAGGCAATCTGAAATTGTTTTTGTAAAAACAGCGAAAGCGGAAATCGTGCGATTCAAAAGGTTTAACGGCAAAACTGAAAAACGGAGAAATATGTTGTTGATTTTCAGTTGTTTCTCCATTTTTTACAGATCCATTAACAAGAGTTCCCAGGCAACCGGCTGTTGCCAGCCACTGATTGGAGGCGTATTTGGCATTGAAAACTGTAAGAACGGTATTTCGTTTTGGATAGGCAAAGTTAGGTAAATTGGCTTCCAGTGTATTCAACGAGTAATCTGTTGAAAAAGAAAAAGATAATTTTTCGAAAGCTTTAAAAAGTAGGGAGGCAGAAATATAGTACTCTTCCTGTAAATAAGTATTGTCTATTTTTCCATCCGAATTATTGTAGTTTGGGTCGAGATAATGCAGGAACCCATTGTGATATTTGGCATTGGTTTGAAACGACCACAAGGGAGAAATTTTTTTTTCGAAATGTGCCTGAGTAAAAAATGTCCTGTCGTTGCTTCGTTGATGGTTCGTATTTTCATTCATATAATAAATCACTGCACCGGGCAAACCTCTTTCCGAGCTGTAATAGTAACTTTTCAGATAACCCGATCCACCCCACGCAAAATTTGCATAAATTGTTCCTTCAAGTCGTAAGGTTGCCACATCGGTGTTTTTCCTTGTTTCAATTGAAGAACTGTCTCCTTCCTGTGTGCCATAAGTTACTCGATATGGATATTCTCCATTTGCCGAAAGCCATTCGCCACCAAAAGTCGCTGAAACATTTCGATTTATTTTTGTTTCGAGCAGCAAGGAGGTGTTAATTAGTCCGAAAGAACCTGTTTTTAAGGAAATTTTCCCTTTCAGTTTTTCTTTTTCTCCAAATGAAGGCTCGAGCGTTCGAATGTTCAGCACAGAAGAAGAAGCAAAAAAACGAGCCGGAAGAAAAATATTGTCGCCTTGCCCATTATTTAGTGAAAGCATGTCCACATTGTCGAGTGAAAATCGTCCCAAATCGATCTGCCCTGTTTGACAGTCAGTTAGCGTTATGCCATCATAACTCACTGCTGTATGTTCCGCACCAAAACTTCTTACCGACACGGTTTTCAAACCGCCTATTCCTCCATAATCTTTTACGTTGACTCCCGAAAAATATTTTATGGCATCTGAAACCTGAAGTACATTCAGATTTTCAATTTTTTTGGCTGAAAGAATTTGCAAAGGTGTAGTCGATCGGATTTCGCTGCGTTGAAATTTTTCGGAAACGATAATTTCAGGAAGGAGACGAATTTTCGCGGTATCCTTTTCAGTCGGAATTTCTCCATAAATGGTTTCCGAAAAAAACAACAGACAGAAAAAGACCAATATAAATTTTTCTAAATATATCGACATAATTTAATCTGATAATCTTGACGATAGCCCTGTAGGAAAGAAAATCAATATGAACAAAAATGTGCAGATTGTTAAAGCTCTTTCCTCGAAAGCTTTTCACTGATAAAAGCATGGCAGGTCTTCTGGCTTGCTCTTTTTTTGAACGCCTTCCCATTAGCGGAAATCGAAAAAAATTAGATTCTAATTTTTTTCTAAATCCCAAAAAACAGTGGCAAAAGTATTGTTCAAAAAGCTACAAGAGCTTACAGCAGCGGGACTGCAGCCGATTTTCACGGCTTTCCCATTTTCATCAATTTACCGGAAACGGTTCATTGAAACCAATGCTGCGACAAAGATAAGCTTTTTTGTTGTGAAATAGAATTATCCAATTGTCAATATTAGTATAAAGAATTGAAAATCAGTATTACAAATATCTTAAATTTCTATTCTCTCAGCGTTTCGATAAATCGTTGTAAAGCATTTGAAGATATGCTTCCCCTTTTTTCTTATTAGCATTCGGTTGCCCCGAATTCCATAGCACTTGGTTGGTATTGCAGTCAAAAACATAATGATTTTCAGGAGTTAAAAATCCGAAGCCATTGGGGAACGTGTAAAAGGCAAAATGAGGTGAAGCCGGATTCAGTATATTTTTACTGAAAGTAAAATCCTGATGAGGTAAGCCAAGTTGATAAAGCAAAGTTGCGGCAATATCAATTTGAGAAGCATAAGTATTTATCTTCATCGGCGATTTTATAGCGCCGCCAATAATCAGCAACGGAATTTGATACCTTTCAACAGAAGAGAGCAGAATATTTTTGGGATAATGCATCGCATGATCCGGTACCAGCACCAAAATGGTATTTTCCCAGTATTTTGTTTTCCTGAATTCGTCAACAAATGCACCCAGACAGCTATCGGTATATTGAACCGAATTCAAGTAAGGATCGCTGTTCTTATGAAAAGGTACGTCAAAAGGTTCGTGACTGCTAAGCGTTTGAAAAATTTTCATAAACGGTTCTTTTTGTTCCTTCTTCAAATCTTTGGCTAAACGCTGAAAAACGATATGATCATGAGCGCCCCATTTTGTTGTTCGGTCTTTGGCAGGAAAATCTTTGTCAACAACCATTTTGTCGATACCTTGAGCAATCAGATAAGCTCTCATGTTGGTGAAGTCCACATCTCCGCCGTAATAATATTCCAAATCGTAGCCGGCAGCTTTTAGTGTTTTGGGAATGGAAGGCAACGTTTGACTCTTCTTGGGATATTTCATAATGGAAGTTGTTGGCTGAGCCGGATAGCCACTGAAAATGGAAATCAATCCGCGGTCTGTGCGAAAACTGTTTGCATAAAAGTTGGTGAAAAGAACGCCTTCGTTACAAAAATTATTCATGCGCACTGCTATTCCGGGAAAACCTCCCAGCGGCTCAAGGTCTTTGGACATGAAACTTTCGAGCA
This sequence comes from Bacteroidales bacterium, assembly GCA_012517575.1. Lineage (GTDB taxonomy): Bacteria > Bacteroidota > Bacteroidia > Bacteroidales > Paludibacteraceae > MVYY01. The sequence continues at coordinate 37,460 of JAAYUQ010000011.1, forward strand.
CCACAAAGATAACATTTGGTTTTCGGCTGGTAAATAATGCAGGTATTTCTCCCTTTACCGGCTGGTCAATGAGATGCTTGAATTCTTCTTCAGCTTCTGCGTCGGACATGAACCGATATTGTTTGTCAAAATTTTGTGTTTTGAATGCCGATTCCAAAAAATTGAACATAGGATTAATGGCAGCATGATTCAATTCATTTTTCGAACTGAAATAAACTTTGCTTACATTCATGGTGGAGACGTTAAATCCTCCTCTGATAGGAATAAATAGCAGGCATGTAAACAGAAACAGTAAGGCGGCTGTCGAAAATTTGCTTTTAATCGGCTTCGGTTTTTTTTCGGTTTTGATAATGAAGAAATAGAATATTTTGTACAAGGCAAAAGCTATCAAAATTATGGCCAATAATCCGACAACGATCATCCAAATATCGATACTTGCCAATACTTCTTTTGGCCATTTCATGTAAAACAATACAGTGGAATCGAGACGAAAACCCCAAAAGGGATATAATGCAGCGTCAACCACAAAAACTATTGAAATAATAGTAGAGATAAGACCGAAATATATTTTTTGAAAGTATTCGTGAACCGAAGGTTTAGCCCATAACGAAATGATTAAGAAAATTCCCGGTAAAATAGTGAGATAAGCCGACATGGAAGTATCCAGTTTTAACCCGTGTAGCATTATCTGCATTAAATCAGAAAAACGGATATGGCTGTAAATATGATGATTATAGAGAATAAAAAGAGGTTTTTGAAGTAAGAAAACAAACAATATCAACAGATAAGTTTTAAAAAAATGAATTAGTTTCTGTAACATGAGAAAATTTTGTTTATCGTTAAAAAGAAATTTTTATTTGTACGTTTTAGAAAAATCTGACAAAGTTAAATGATTCCTTTTGAAAGTATAAGTAATTGGAAAAATATTTATTTTTGGATTTCATATTCAGTTCGATAAAACATGATAATTTCAATTTGAAACAAAAAAACTTTCCATAAAAAATGAAAGAATTTAAAATTTATGTACCTTTGTGCTTTAGATTCAAAGGAAAAAACTTATAAACCAAAAATTTTTTAATGTAATTATGAAAAAGCATAATTTTAATGCAGGGCCATCGGTATTACCTCGTGAAGTGATTGAGAAAACAGCACAAGCGGTATTGGATTTCAATGGTTCCGGATTGTCAATTTTGGAAATTAGCCATCGTTCTAAAGATTTTCAGGCAGTAATGGATGAAGCCATTGCCCTTTTTAAAGAATTGTTGGAAATTCCTTCGGGTTATTCGGTTGTTTTTCTGGGTGGAGGTGCAAGTTTGCAATTTTGCATGGTTCCATTCAACCTGCTTGAAAAAAAAGCTGCTTATTTGCTTACCGGCACTTGGGCCAGTAAAGCTTACAAAGAAGCAAAAGGTTTTGGAGAAGTAGTAGAAGTCGCTTCTTCCAAAGATGCTAATTTCAGTTATATCCCCAAAAATTATGTTATCCCGACAGACGTCGATTATTTTCATATTACAACCAACAATACAATTTTCGGAACTGAAATTCTTACCGATATCGATTCTCCGGTGCCTTTGGTTGCCGACATGTCTTCCGATATTTTTTCCCGTCCTGTTGATGTGTCAAAATATGGTGTGATTTATGGAGGAGCACAGAAAAACCTGGGCCCTGCAGGGTTGGCTTTTGCCATTGTAAAAGAAGAACTTCTGGGCAAAGTCTCTCGTCATATTCCAACCATGCTCGATTACAGAATTCATATCGAAAATGGTTCTATGTTCAATACGCCACCTGTTCTTCCCATTTACTCGGCACTCGAAACTTTACGCTGGTTGAAAGCTAATGGCGGTTTGGTTGCAATGGAAAAGAAAAATATTGCCAAAGCAGAATTGCTCTATAATGAAATCGACCGCAACAAGTTATTTGTAGGAACGGCAGCCAAAGAAGATCGTTCCCGCATGAATATTTGCTTTGTTATGAAACCCGAATATCAGGAATTGGAAGCCGAATTTCTTAAATTTGCTTCCGATCGCGGAATGGTTGGAATCAAAGGACATCGTTCTGTAGGTGGTTACCGCGCTTCTATTTACAATGCGCTTCCTATCGAAAGTGTTCAAGCTTTGATTGACTGCATGCAGGAATTTGAAAAATTGCATTGATGTTGTTTATGCCAACATAAGTTTTCATCTATTATATATTAACGTAAATAATTCTTCTTTGCTGAAAAGAAGATAAAAAATTTGCTTATGAAAATACTTGTAGCTACTGATAAACCATTTGCCAAAGTGGCAGTGGATGGAATTCGGGCAGAAGTGGAAGCCGCAGGTTACGAACTTGCCTTGCTCGAAAAATATACCGAAAAGCAGCAATTGCTCGATGCCGTAGCTGATGCTGATGCTTTAATTGTTCGCAGTGATATTGTCGATGCGGAAGTGATAAAGGCAGCAAAAAAATTGAAAATTGTTGTACGTGCCGGCGCCGGTTATGACAATATTGACCTTGATGCGGCCACCAAAGCAAATGTTTGTGTCATGAATACGCCCGGGCAAAATTCCAATGCCGTTGCTGAACTGGTTTTCGGATTTTTGGTTTATGCAGTCCGTAATTTTTATAACGGCACTTCAGGAACAGAGTTGAAAGGGAAAAAATTGGGTATTCATGCTTACGGGAATGTGGGCAGAAATGTGGCCAGGATTGCAAAAGGCTTCGATATGCAGTTATTTGCCTACGACGCCTATTGTCCGGCTGAAGTTATTAAAAATGATGGCGTTACTCCTTTGACTTCTGTCGAAGAGCTGTATGCTTCATGCGATATGATTTCCATTCATATTCCGGCAACTCCTGAAACAAAAAAATCCATCAATGCTTCTTTGCTGGGGAAATTGCCAAAAGGTGCGGTCATAGTGAATACTGCCCGTAAGGAAGTAATAAATGAAGAAGATTTGATAAACTTCATGACTTCGCGTAATGATATTAAATATGTTACAGACATTATGCCTGACCAGCACGCAGTTTTTTCCGAAAAATTTCCTGAACGTTATTTTTCGACACCAAAGAAAATGGGGGCTCAAACTGCCGAAGCCAATATCAATGCAGGTATTGCTGCCGCCAAGCAAATTGTGGCATTTTTCAAAACAGGAGATGAACGCTTCCGCGTAAATAAATAATTATCTCTTTGCACTTATAAAACAAAGGCTGCTTGATTTTTTCGAGTGGCCTTTTTTCTTGTAAATAATTTGTTCACAGAGTAATAGTTGTTTTTTCATCAAAAATTTTTTCTCATCTTTTCGCAGTCAATTGGGCTTCCCTGTTTGCAAAAATTGTTTTATCTTTGTATCCTGATTTTTTTTATAACTTTACGTGGAGAATCGCAGCTAAATAAAATTTTCTTTAACATGTTTCATAACAGGCAAATAACCCAAGATATATATTACGTCGGCGTAAACGACAGGCAAAAGGTTAAATTTGAAAATCTGGTTCCACTTTACAACGGAGTTTCCTATAACGCTTACTTGGTGTTGGATGAAAAAACCGCTTTGATAGATACAGTTGATATTCATTTTGGCGAAATACTGGTTGATAAAATTCAATCGCAGCTGCAGGGAAGAGATTTAGATTATCTGATTATCAATCATATGGAGCCTGATCATTCTGGGTCTATTCGACTGTTGAGAAAATATTTTCCCAACCTTGTAATTGTTGGCAACGAAAGAGCACTTGACATGGTGGAAGGTTTTTATGGAATTGGTGGAGCGACTTTGAAAATTCAGGATGAACAAATACTTTCCTTAGGCCGACACCAGTTGCAGTTTTTTTTAACCCCGATGGTTCATTGGCCGGAAACCATGATGACTTATGACATGAAGGAAAAGATTCTTTTTTCGGGAGATGCTTTTGGCTGTTTTGGCTCGCTGGATGGTGGCGTAATAGATACTGAACTTGAGTTGGATAGATATTGGGAAGAAATGTATCGATATTATGCTAATATTATTGGGAAGTATGGTTCTCCTGTGCAGAAAGCCATAAAAAAGCTTGCTCCCGTTCCTTTCGAAATAATTTGCAGTACGCATGGGCCTGTATGGAAAGCGTATCGGCAAAAAGCTGTCGATATTTACGACCGTTTAAGTCGTTTCGAAGCAGAAGAAGGAGTGGTGATAGTTTATGGTTCTATGTACGGAACTACCGAATTAATGGCCGAAACTGTAGCACAAGGTTTGTCCGAAGCAGGAATAAAACCCGTAATCGTCCACAATGTATCCAATCAAGATCTTTCGGTTATTTTAAGTGATATCTACAAATATCGTGGTTGCATAATGGGTAGCCCTACTTACAACAACGGACTTTTTCCTGAATTAGAAGATTTGATAAAAAAAATTGAAAGTCGCGGAGTTAAAAATCGTATTTTTGGATGCTTTGGTTCTTATTCATGGTCAGGAGCTGCTGTCAAAAATTTGAGTGAATTTGCTCACCACATGAGTTGGAAAATGGTGGAACAAACTGTGGAAGAAAAGCAGGGCTTGAAAAAAGATAATTACGAATTATGCCTGAAGTTAGGCCATCAGGTCGCCTCGTTGCTGATCGATACGCAACAAAAAAACAACTGAATGTAAAAAACAATTTTGTCCGTGTTTTTTTGAAATAGGACAAACAAACATATTTTTTATCATCATAAAAATGGAAAACAATCATTCTTCAGGTATTGGGAAAATCAATCTGTTCCTTATCGCAGCAGGTTTTATAGTTATTGTCATAGGTTTTTTCCTTATGACGGGTTCTTCTACCGAAGTAAAGTTCAACCCGGATATTTTCAGTTTTCGGCGAATTACCTTAGGCCCCATGATTTCTTTTTTTGGTTTTCTGTTTATTATTTTTGCCATTCTTTACAAACCAAAAAATAAATAAGCATGACGCTCTGGCAGACTATTTTGATTGCCATCGTGGAGGGATTGACGGAATTTTTGCCTGTTTCTTCCACGGGACACATGATTATTACGCAGAGTATTTTGGGTATTGAAAGTACCGAATTTGTGAAAGCGTTCACAGTTATCATTCAGTTTGGCGCTATTCTTTCAGTGATTGTGCTGTATTGGAAACGTTTTTTCAGACTTCAGCCAATGGAAAAATTTTCCAGGCCGGATTCTTTTAAATCAAGTCGTTTTTCAAAACAGGAATTGGCCATACGAAAGCTGTTGTATCGTTACGATTTTTATTGGAAATTATTCATAGCATTCTTACCTGCTGCCGTTATTGGATTCCTTGCAGGCGATTATATTGATTTATTGCTGGGTGATGTTTTTATAGTTGCTTTGATGCTTTTTCTGGGTGGAATAGTAATGCTTTTTGTCGATAAATGGTTTTCAAAACCTTCTATTGATCAGACTATGAATTGGAAAAGAGCCCTGAAAATCGGTTTTTTTCAATGTATTGCCATGATACCCGGAGTTTCTCGTTCTATGGCTACCATAGTGGGAGGAATGGCTGAAAAGCTAAACAGAAAAAATGCTGCCGAATTTTCTTTTTTTCTGGCTGTTCCTACAATGGCTGCAGCTTCAGGTTACAAACTTTATCAACTTGTTTCTCATCCATCAGGAAGAGCGTTGTTGTCTCAAAATTGGGTTTTGCTGCTGCTGGGAAATGTGGTAGCTTTTGTAGTAGCAATGGCTGCCATTCGGTTTTTTATTGATTTTATCACGCGATATGGATTCAAGGCTTTTGGTTATTATCGTATCGTTGTTGGGGCTGCTATTATGTTACTGCTTGGTTTCGGTTACAATCTAAGTATGGCTTAAATGGATGTACGCGAAGGAGAAGTTTTTTTTGTAGATAAACCGTTGCATTGGACTTCATTCAATGTTGTTGACAGATTGCGATGGAAAATTAAAAAGACGGCCAAAATTAAAAAAATAAAAGTGGGTCATGCCGGAACACTTGACCCTGAAGCTACCGGAGTGATGATTATTTGCACAGGTAAGGCAACAAAACAAATTGATAACTATCAGGCGCAAACCAAAGAATACATTGCCGAGCTAAAACTGGGTGAAACTACGCCATCTTTTGATTTGGAATTGCCTATGGATGCAATTTATCCTACGGAGCATATTTCGCGCGAGTTGATTGACAGCGTTCTGCTTTCGTTTGTTGGAGAAATAGATCAGGTTCCGCCTGTCTTTTCAGCTGTTAAGGTTGACGGAAAGAGAGCCTATCAATATGCAAGAAATGGAGAGGAAGTTGAACTAAAATCAAAAAAATTGGTTATAGATGAGTTGGAAATTCTCAATTTTTCCATGCCATTGTTAACGCTTCGTATTGTGTGCAGCAAAGGAACGTATATTCGGGCTTTGGCTCGTGATATAGGTTACGCACTTGGTTCGGGTGCTCATCTTACTGCTTTGCAACGAACACGTATCGGAGAAGTGAAAATTGAGGATTGTTGGAAGCTTGACGATTTGTTGCTGCATTTGGAAAATGAACTTAAACCGATAGAAGAAAATTAAAGTTTATTTATTCCAAAATTTTACTTTTTGCTGTTATTGTAAGAAATTAAAATATTTAGTTGTCAGTATGAAATTATCTCAATTCAAATTCAAATTGCCCGAAGAGCTGATTGCCCAATATCCGGCAAAACATCGCGATGAAGCGCGATTGATGGTGGTACACAAAGATACAGGAAATATCGAACACCGAGTTTTTAAGGATGTTCTCGATTATTTTAATGAAAACGATTTATTTGTCTTCAACGATACAATGGTTTTTCCTGCCCGTTTGTATGGCAATAAAGAAAAAACTGGTGCCCAGATTGAGGTTTTTTTACTTCGAGAACTGAATCCGGAAATGCGTTTATGGGATGTATTGGTTGAACCTGCACGCAAAATCAGAATCGGAAATAAGCTATATTTTGGAGAAGACGATTCGATTGTGGCTGAAGTGATTGATAATACTACCTCAAGGGGAAGAACGTTGCGTTTCCTTTTTGATGGCACCCACGATGAGTTTAAAAAAGCACTTTTTGCTTTGGGAGAAACACCGCTGCCACGTTACATTAAGCGCCCTGTTGAACCTGCTGATGCAGAACATTTTCAAACCATCTTTGCCAGAAACGAGGGAGCTGTTTCCGTTCCTGCTGCCGGATTGCATTTTAGCCGTGAGTTACTGAAAATAATGGAAATCAAGGGCATTGACATGGCTTTTCTTACATCTCACATGAGTTTAGGGATTTTTCGCGATATCGATGTGGAAGACCTAACCAAACATAAAATGGATTCCGAGCAAATTCTTGTTCCTGACGAAACAGCCGAAAAAGTGAATAAAGCCCACGATGAAAACCGAAACATTTGTGCTGTTGGAGTAACGGTAATGCGCGCTCTTGAAACAGTAGCCGGCACAGATGGTAAAATAAAATCTTATGATGGCTGGACTAACAAATTTATTTTTCCTCCTTATGATTTTACAGTTGCCAATGCCATGATTACCAACTTTCAGTTTCCATATTCTACTTTGTTGATGCTCACTGCTGCTTTTGGTGGTTACGATAATATTATGCATGCTTACGAAGTGGCTGTCGATGAAAAATATCATTTCGGAGTGTATGGAGATGCCATGCTGATAATTTGATACTATAAACTTTTTTATGTTGAAAAAAATTTTTTGGATTGAAATACCTATTAATTTTAACATTTGTTTCTCGAATTTTTTTGCATTTCAGAATTTCAGTGGGATCGATTTACATCGTTGATTGTAAAAAACTTAGGAAATAATTATTCTCATCTTTAAGAACATTTATTTTCTGATAAATTCTATTACCATGCCTGTAAAACTTTTTTATCACAGTCTCTTTTTACTCTTGTTATGTTTAAATGTAAACTTATTAGGTCAAAATAATGAGTTTAGCGGTATAAATATGAGTTTGGGAAATATTTACCGACTTTCCGATTCGGAAACACGGTCTATCAGTCCTGAAAATTTTACCGGAGAAAAAGGAAAAGGCGGAATGGCAATTCCTGATTCAAAAGCTCCCCGAAATTCAGCAAACGCATGGGAGGCTTCTCGTGATCTCGGACAGGGATGGAAAGTCAACCCTTTTGTCATTATAAAACCAGGAGAAACATTTACTCTTGCAGAAATCGACGGTTCAGGGGCTATTCAGCATATTTGGATGACCCCTACCGGAAATTGGCGTTTTTCTATTATTCGTATTTATTGGGATGGAGAAGATACTCCTTCGGTAGAAGTTCCTGTAGGAGACTTTTTTGGAATGGGTTGGGGAGAATATGCACCTATCAATTCTCTTGCTGTATGCGTTAATCCCGGTAGTGCCTTTAATTGTTATTGGCCTATGCCTTTTCGAAAAAAATGCAAAATAACAATGGAAAATCTCAATAATATTGAGGAGATGCGGCTTTACTATCAAATTGATTACACATTAGCTCGTGTTCCTAAAGATGCGGCTTATTTCCATGCTCAATTTCGGCGAACAAGAATAAATGAGACTTCTGACTACACTATTATTGATCATGTGAAAGGTGAAGGTCATTTCGTCGGCGTATATCTTGCATGGCAAGTTAATAACAATGGATGGTGGGGAGAAGGCGAGATTAAATTTTTCTTGGATGGAGATACAAAATTTCCAACTATTTGTGGAACAGGAACGGAAGATTATTTTTGTGGTTCCTACAATTTTGATAGAAATGGGAAATATGTTCCCTTTACTACACCTTACAGTGGTTTAGTGCAGGTAATTTCATCCGATTTGACTTATAAGGCTGGTCAACGATTTGGCCTTTATCGCTGGCATATAATGGACCCAATTCGGTTTAAAAAAGATTTACGTATTACAATTCAGGATTTGGGATGGCATCATGGAGGACGATATTTGCCCCAGAAATCCGATATTTCTTCCACCTGTTTCTGGTATCAAAATGAACCTCATGCACCATTTCCAAAACTTCCAGATTGGCAATATTTGGAAATAAATTAAAATGGATGAAAATCGAAATATGATTTTTTGAAAGTAAATCCTTTTATGTCTGATTGAAAATAATCAATGGCAAGGAGAACATGAAAACTTTAATTATTTTTTAGCCAAACATAAACTTAAACAAGAATTTTTACTTCGAAAATATTTCGATTATTTCTTCAATATTTGATACAAAAATTTTTCTGTTGTTTCTCTCGAAATCTTTTCAGTCAATATTCTCCATCAGTTCAAGCCAGCGGAAAGATTTTTCGTCAATCAATTGCATTAGTTCTGAAAATCGATGGGATAATTGCACCATCTCTTCACTGTTTGCTTCACCGGATTCCAGACGTCTCTCTATCTCTTTTTTCTCAATCTCCAATGCCGGTATTTCCTTTTCCAAAATTTCCAATTCCTTTTGTTCCTTATAGGTCAATTTCTTTGGCCGGCTTTTCAAGTTACTTTCGTTTTTTGGAGATGATGAACTAATCTGATTCTGTTTCTGCTTTTTCTCGTTTTCTTTTTCCTGCTCTTCCATCAAATCGTTCCATTCACGATAATCGGTATAATTTCCCGGAAAATCCTTCAGAACGCCATTTCCTTTAAATACCAACAAATGATCTACTACTTTGTCCATAAAATAGCGGTCGTGACTCACCACAATCAAACAGCCCTTAAAATTTTGCAGATAATCTTCCAGCACATTCAGTGTAACAATATCGAGGTCGTTCGTGGGTTCGTCCAAAATTAGAAAATTAGGATTTCGCATGAGAATGGTACAGAGATACAAGCGCCTTCTTTCGCCTCCACTCAGTTTATAAACATAATCGAACTGGCTTTCAGGAGAAAAGAGGAAGTATTGTAAAAATTGTGAAGCCGACATTTTTTTACCATTACCCAAATCAATCACTTCAGCAATATTCTGCACCACATCAATGACTTTCATTTGTTCGTCAAAATTCAAACCTTCCTGACTATAATAACCAAAAACGACGGTTTCTCCAATATCGAAACTGCCACTATCGGGCTGAACTTCTCCCAGCAGCATTTTCAAAAAAGTTGTTTTTCCCGTTCAGTTGTTTCCTGTGATTCCCAGCTTTTCATAGCGGGAAAATACATAATTAAAATTCTCTAAAATTTTAAGGTTGCCATAAGATTTTGAAACATTTTTTGCTTCGAAAATTTTAGAACCCAGGTAGCTGGCTTTAACATTGAGTTTAATTACTTTATCATCTAAGCGCTGGCGTGCGCGCTGTTCAATTTCACGGAAACGATCGATGCGCGATTTTGCTTTTGTGCCGCGTGCTTGAGGTTGACGATGCATCCATTCCAGCTCAGTTCGATATAGTTGTCGGGTTCGGTCTGTTTCAGTACTAAATGCATCAAGTCTTTCCTGACGTTTTTCCATGTAGTAAGTGTAATTTCCTTTGTAATGATACAAGGCTTGATGGTCTATCTCCAATATGTCCGTACAAATTCGGTCGAGGAAATAACGGTCGTGCGTAACCATAAGGATAGACATCGAGGAGCGTTTTAAAAAATCTTCCAGCCATTCTACCATTTCCAAATCCAAGTGATTGGTCGGTTCATCGAGCAACAGCAAGTCGGGTTCCGTAATCAGCACTTGTGCCAATGCCACCCTTTTCAGTTGTCCACCGGAAAGCTCGCCAATTTTTTGGCTAAAGTCGGTTATTTTCAGCTTTGTAAGAATTTGTTTAACACGCAGTTCGTAGTCCCAAGCTCTTAAAGCATCCATTCGCGCAACAATTTCATTCATTTTCTGCTCATTATGAGAAGAAATACAGAGCTCATATTGTGCTATTGTTCTCACTATTTCACTGTCGGAAGTCAAGCAGGCATCCATCACAGTTAAGTCTTTTCGAAACTCCGGATTTTGTGGTAAATATCCCACACGCAAATTGGTACGGAAAACTATATTTCCACTGTCGTAATCTTCCTGACCGGTAAGGATATTTAGCAAAGTTGTTTTTCCCGTTCCATTTTTGGCAATCAGTGCCAGCCGCTGATTATCGGTAACTGTAAAAGAAATATTCTCAAAAAGCAGTCGATCGCCAAATGATTTGGTAAGATTTTCTACTTGCAGATAATTGGCCATATTCAATAATTTGACACAAAGATAACACTTTCTGAGCATTGGGCTGCTAAATGTTTCCGAAAGGATTTTTCATATTTTAGTAACTTCATGGAAATTGTTAATTTTACAAATTAAAAATCGTAAATTCAGTTTCTAAGAAATGAAGAGCGAACTCATTTTAACACAGGATGGTTCACATACGTTGTTTGTTCCTGAAATTGATGAATGTTATCATTCTACTTTCGGCGCAATGGGTGAATCCATGTTGATATTCATTCAAAGCGGTTTCAATAGTTGTGAAAAAGACAACATCAGTGTGCTTGAAGTTGGGTTTGGTACAGGGTTAAATGCTTTTCTGACTTTGTTGGAAGCTGAAAATCGACAAAAAGAAGTTTTTTATACTGCTTTTGAGCTTTTTCCGTTGGCGGTTGAAAAAGCCGAACAACTGAATTATCCCGAAATGTTTTCACCGGACAAACGTTTCTTTTTCGAAAAACTTCATACTTCGGCTTGGGGAGAAGAAGTTCCCCTCACTCCATTTTTTAAATTGTTGAAAATTAATGCCGATTTTATAGTTTCGTCTTTGCCGTCAGTTTATGACCTTATTTATTTTGATGCTTTTTCGCCAGAGAAACAACCCGAAATGTGGACGCAGGAAATATTCCAGAAAATTTTTGACCATTGCAACGAGAATGCCATATTGACAACTTATTGTGTCAAGGGAAATATCAGAAGATCGTTACAAAAAACGGGATTTATTGTGGAAAAACTTCCCGGACCGCCGGGAAAACGGGAATTTCTTCGGGCAGTGAAGCCTTCAAATTCTGAATTTACAGAAAAGTAACGTGTTAATTCTCAATTTTTTCAAAAGAATTTGAAAAAAGAATGTTAGTTAATTAAAAGAAAATTTATACCTTTGCACTTCATTATTAAACATAAAACTTTCATTATGTATTTAACTCAAGAAAAGAAGAAAGAAATCTTTGGCCAATACGGAAAGTCTAATACTGATACTGGTTCGCCTGAAGCCCAGATAGCATTGTTTTCCTACCGTATTAACCATTTGACTGACCACTTGAAGTCAAATAAAAAAGATTATAGTACAGAACGCGCTTTGATTAAATTAGTTGGTAAACGTCGTCGTTTGTTGGACTACCTGAAAGAAAAGGACATCAATCGTTACCGTGAAATTATCAAAGAGTTGGGCATTCGTAAGTAATTCAGGCATTTGTAAACTATTAAAAGGCGTTTCAAAACCACTTGGAATGCCTTTTTATTTTATCAACCAATATCCGGAAAAGAATGCGGCTGTTATATTCTATCGGGATACATTTTTATAGATTTCTTGTTTTTCTTGCCTCGTTTTTCAATCCCAAAGCACGTGAACTTTACAGAGGACAGAAAAATGCGCTTCGATATTTGAAAAATAATATCGAAGAAAATGCCCGTTATGTTTGGTTTCATGCAGCCTCGTTAGGTGAATTTGAGCAGGGGCGGCCTGTTATGGAAGCGTTGAAACGCCGGTATCCCAACATAAAGATTCTCCTGACTTTTTATTCGCCTTCGGGCTATAATGTCAGAAAAAATTATCAGGGAGCGGATGTGGTGTCATATTTGCCACCCGATACCGTGCGTTCGGCACGTGAATTTGTAAAAACGGTGAAACAGCTGAAGGCTATTTTTATTAAATACGAATTTTGGCCAAATTTTTTGTTGACACTACAAGCAGAAGGTATTCCTACTTACGCTGTTTCGGCAATTTTTCGTCCCGGTCAGATTTTTTTTAAATGGTACGGGAAATGGTATTTGCAGCTTTTGAACACTTTCCGGCATTTGTTTGTCCAGGATAAAGAATCCGCCTTTTTACTCGAAAAACACGGTATCTATCAGGTCAGTATTAGTGGCGATACTCGTTTCGACAGGGTTTTTGCTCTTTTTTCCGAAGCAAAAAAACTGCCTTTAATCGAAGCCTTTGTTGGCGGTAAGCCGGTGATAGTGGCAGGTAGTACATGGCCTGAAGATGAAGAATTGTTGGTGAGATACCTGAAACATCATCCGCAAGTAAAATTGATTTTAGTTCCACATGAAATTCATAAAAATCATTTGGAACAAATTTTCAAACTGCTGGAAACAAACTTTATTCGGTATACCGAAGCATCCGAAGACAATATTGCCAATTATAACTGCTTGGTGGTCGATACGATAGGCATACTTTCTTCTATTTATCAATATGCGAAAATAGCTTATGTCGGGGGTGGTTTTGGCGTTGGCATTCACAATATTCTGGAAGCTGCAGTTTGGAATGTACCGGTAGTATTTGGACCAAATTTTCAAAAATTTAAGGAAGCTCGCGACCTCATTCATTTGAAAGGCGCTTTTTCTATCAGCGATTTTGCTTCACTGGAAGAAAATTTGGATAAATTGTTTACCGACAGCACAGCCGGACAGATTGCCGGCGATTACGTAAGAAGAAATATTGGCGCTACCGAATTGATTTGTAGAAATTTAGAATTTACCGAGCAGGCCAAAAATGCAGATGAAGAAAAAGCACTAAATCAATCATAATTCATTTTTTACAGTTTACTAAAGAAAATTTTTTTAAACAATGAATCAAAAACCTTCTCTTCCAAAAGGGACACGCGATTTTTCACCGGAGGAAATGACAAAACGCAATTACATTTTTGATACCATCAAAAGTGTATTTCGATTGTACGGATTTCAGCAAATAGAAACGCCAGCTATGGAAAACCTTTCCACGTTGTTGGGAAAATATGGAGAAGAAGGCGACAAGTTGCTATTCAAAGTTCTTAATTCGGGAGATTTTCTTTCGGGAATTTCCGATGACGAATTGCTGGAAAGAAATGTGCCCCGATTGTCGAGTAAAATTTGCGAAAAAGGACTTCGCTATGATTTGACTGTTCCTTTTGCCCGATTTGTGGTGCAAAATCGGGATAAAATTTCCTTTCCTTTCAAAAGATACCAAATTCAACCTGTTTGGCGTGCCGATCGCCCTCAGAAAGGACGTTATCGCGAATTTTATCAGTGCGATGCAGACATCATCGGGAGCAATTCACTTTTTAATGAATTGGAACTGATACAAATTATTGAAGAAGTTTTTTGCCGATTGAAAATCAATGTCTGCATTAAAATAAACAACAGAAAAATTCTTTCGGGCATTGCCGAATATATAGGAGAACCTGAAAAATTAACGGATATTACGACAGCTATCGACAAAATAGATAAAATAGGCATTGAGAACGTGAATGAAGAATTACTTTCAAAAGGAATCAGCACGTCATCTCTTGACAAATTACAGCCTTTGTTGCAGATAAAAGGTTCGAATCAGGAAAAGCTTGATCAACTGAAAACTTTGCTTTTTGAATCGGCTACTGCAATGAAAGGCATTGCAGAGATGGAAACAATTTTGGAACTTTGTCGGCAAGCAAATGTTTCTGCTCCGATAGATCTCGATTTAACGCTGGCTCGTGGTTTAAACTATTATACCGGCGCTATTTTGGAAGTGAAGGCACTTGATGTGGAAATTGGAAGCATTTCGGGTGGAGGTCGTTACGATAATTTAACCGGCGTATTCGGTTGGGAAGGAGTTTCGGGCGTTGGAGTTTCCTTCGGTGCCGACAGGATTTATGACGTACTTTACCAGTTACAGCTTTTCCCCGAAATTTCAGCAGAGCAAACAAAAATTCTGTTCGTGGTTTTTGGAGAAAAAGAATTGAAATTCAGTCTGCAATGGGCAAAAGCATTACGCAAAGAAAATATCAATACCGAAGTTTATGCCGAACCATCCAAACTGAAGAAGCAACTTGGTTACGCCGACAATAAAAAAATTCCATTTGTGGCAATAGTAGGGGAGAGTGAGATGCAAGAGGGAAAAGTTACATTCAAAAATATGTCTACGGGAGAGCAACAAATGATTTCGTTGGATGAGCTTATCCGGCGATTGAAAGCTTAGAAAATTTGTGTTTTGATTTTTTGAGGGCAATTGTATTCTAAACTGTTTTAAAATTTTTCAAAAATATTATTTTATAACAAAACTTTAAAAGGCGATTTGATTTTAGCAGGTTTTTTCAGATATTTGCCTATGAATTTCAGCGGAATAATGAACGCTATTTAAGATAGTCTTGTGCTCTGGTTTTTGGTCAACCGCGCATCATACTTTGTTGCCGGTCTATGCAATGTTTCTTTTGTTAAGTGAGAATTTTTTTGTTTTTCCAGCTCAAAGATAATTAGTTACCTGATTTTCTTCTCACTTCTTTATTTGTTTGGAACGTTATTGGTTCAAAACAAAAAGAAACCTAAGGTTCTATTCTAAAAAACAGAGCGCAAAAATATTTGATTTTTCAGAACAAATGATTATCTTTGCACACCATTTTTATAAACTATTAAATATACTATTCAAAACTAAATTTACAACAAAAATTATGATCGTAGTTCCAGTTAAAGAAGGAGAAAACATTGACAAGGCTTTGAAAAAATTCAAACGTAAATTCGAAAAGACAGGTGTAGTTAAGGAACTCCGCCGCCGTCAGTGCTTCGATAAACCTTCTGTTATTAAACGGAATCAGAAAATCCGCGCAGTTTATCTGCAAAAATTACAGCAGGAAGAAAAATAGAAAAAACCTGTTAAAAAGTTTGCTTTTCCGGTTTTTTCATTCTATTTTCGTTGCATAATTGAACGTATGGTCATAATGAACGAATTTTTAGAATATCTACAGTATGAGAAGAATTATTCTCCTTATACTGTTATATCGTATCAGACTGACTTGTTGCAATTTATCGAATTTTTGCACGAAACTCCTGAAACCTTTACACCTGCTCAGGTTACACCCCAGCAAATTCAGCAATGGATTATGTTGCTGATGTCGGAAAAGAAATCAGCTCGCACGCTCTCACGTAAAATCTCCACGTTAAAATCTTTCTGGCATTTTTTACTTTCGAGAGATTATGTGGAGAAAAATCCGGTTTCAAATATTATTCTACCTAAAAAGTCTAAGCCTCTCCCGGCTTTTTTCAAAAAAGAAGAAATGAGGGCTGCTTTGGATGAAACTTTTTTGACTGACGATTTTGAGACACTTCGAAATCATCTGATGCTGGAACTTTTTTATTTTACCGGAACTCGTCGTTCAGAACTTATTTCGCTTCGCGATAGCGATATTGACTTTTTTAATCGCCAGCTAAGCGTGATTGGAAAAAGGAATAAAGAACGTATTATTCCGTTAAATAAAAAACTTTGCGACGACATTCGGCATTATATTGACGTAAGAAACAAAAGTATTGAAAACAAAAGTCAATGGCTTTTTGTTAGAAAGAATGGAGATAAACTTTATCCAAAACTCGTTTACAACATGGTGCACCAAACAATGTCTACATACAGTAGTCAGTCGAAACGCAGTCCGCACGTAATACGGCATAGTTTTGCAACACATCTCCTTAACGAGGGAGCAGACATTAACGCAGTAAAAGAACTTCTGGGACACAGCAGTCTGGCTGCTACTCAGGTTTACACCCATACCAGTTTTGAGGAACTTTATAAAATTTACAAACAATCACATCCACGTGGAAAATAAAAAAGGAGGTCATTATGAAATCAAGAATTCAAGCCATTAATTTCGATGCGACAGAAGAATTGGAAGCGTATGTAGAAAAGAAAATCTCAAAATTTGAAAAACTTATAGATGGAATTTTGAACGTGGAAGTTTATTTAAAGTTGGTTAAGCCGAAAATATCGGCCGATAAGGAGGCAGGAATCAAAGTATCTATTCCAAATGTAGATTTCTTTTCTTCCAAAGCCTGCGAAACTTTTGAGGAAGCTATAGACTTGTGTGTAGATGCCATTGAAAAACAAATAAAAAAGCACAAGGAAAAAATTTCTAAAAAATAATTATCAAAAAGGTTTTGGAATTCAAAATAATTCAGTAAATTTGCAAGCCGTTTAAGTAGGAATATTTAAGCGGCTTTTTAAACACGAAAAAGGGTGTTTTTTAGACAATTGCCTCTTTAGCTCAGCTGGCCAGAGCACGTGATTTGTAATCTCGGGGTCGTTGGTTCGAATCCGACAAGAGGCTCAGCCGACAAGGTTAGAAAATTTGGAGAGGCCAAATTTGAAAATTAAGACAAAAGGGCAGTTACCAGAGTGGCCAAATGGGGCTGACTGTAACTCAGCTGTCTTTCGACTTCGGTGGTTCGAATCCATCACTGCCCACAATAAGACAGAAGTTTTTTCGGTTTTATTGAAATTTTGCGGAAGTAGCTCAGTCGATAGAGCATTAGCCTTCCAAGCTGAGGGTCGCGGGTTTGAGTCCCGTCTTCCGCTCTGAGAATATGAAGGAAACAAACAACGGTTCGCTTGAGATAGAACCGTTGCATTCCTTTTTTAAATTTGCAGAAAGGAACTTTCAAATTGAATGCTGTTGTAGCTCAGAGGTAGAGCACTTCCTTGGTAAGGAAGAGGTCGCGGGTTCAATTCCCATCAACAGCTCTATGTTTTTTTGGAAACAAAGCTTTTATAAAACATAAATTACTAATTATTAAAAAAACTATTCTAAGATTATGGCAAAAGAAAAATTTGACAGGTCAAAACCACATGTCAACATTGGAACAATCGGACATGTTGACCATGGTAAAACTACTTTGACCGCCGCTATTACCAAAGTGCTTGCTGAAAAAGGACTTGCTGAAATGCGATCTTTCGATTCTATCGATAATGCACCGGAAGAAAAAGAACGTGGAATCACCATTAATACTTCGCACGTAGAATATCAGACTGCTGCACGCCACTATGCTCACGTTGACTGTCCGGGACACGCCGACTATGTTAAAAACATGGTTACAGGTGCTGCTCAGATGGACGGAGCCATTATTGTGGTAGCTGCTACTGATGGTCCCATGCCACAGACTCGTGAACACATTCTTTTGGCTCGTCAGGTAAACGTGCCGAGATTGGTAGTATTTATCAATAAATGCGATTTGGTGGATGACGAAGAAATGCTCGACCTTGTAGAAATGGAAATGCGCGAACTTCTTTCATTCTACGATTTCGATGGCGACAATACACCCGTTATCCGTGGTTCAGCTTTGGGCGCATTGGATGGAGACCCCAAATGGGAAGCTAAAATTGTTGAGTTGATGGATGCTGTTGACAATTGGATTGAATTGCCACAGCGTGATGTTGACAAACCATTCCTGATGCCTGTTGAAGACGTATTTTCTATCACGGGACGTGGAACTGTTGCAACCGGAAGAATTGAAACCGGAATTGTAAAAGTTGGCGACGAAGTTCAGATTATCGGATTAGGACATGAAGCAAAGAAAACGGTTGTAACCGGTGTGGAAATGTTCCGTAAAATTCTGGATCAAGGACAGGCTGGCGATAACGTTGGTTTGCTTTTGAGAGGTATCGATAAGGATGAAATCAAACGAGGCATGGTTATCACCCACCCGGGAGCCGTTACACCTCACAAAAAATTCAAAGCTGCTGTTTATATTTTGAAAAAAGAAGAAGGTGGACGTCATACTCCATTCCATGATCACTATCGTCCTCAGTTCTATATTCGTACAATGGATGTTACCGGTGAAATTACCCTTCATGAAGGTGTAGAAATGGTAATGCCGGGCGACAACATAGAATTTACTGTAGAGTTAATTTATCCGGTAGCTTGCAGCGTAGGTTTGCGTTTTGCTATTCGTGAAGGCGGACGTACGGTAGGTTCGGGACAGATCACAGAAATTTTGGATTAATTTGACAGAAAGATGTTATCATCTTTTTTGACATCACAAAAATAATCATGAATTATTCTTTTTAAGTTATTTTCCTTTTACGGGTTTTGATGAATTCAAAGCCTGTAAAAGGAAAAATTACCTACGGGCGTAGCTCAGTTTGGTAGAGCACTGGTCTCCAAAACCAGGTGTCGGGAGTTCGAGTCTCTCTGCCCGTGCCAATTTGTACAAAAAACATGAAAATAATTAACTATATCAAAGAGTCTTATTCAGAACTGGTTCATAAAGTTTCTTGGCCTTCGCTCTCGGAACTTACCAACAGCGCAGTTGTTGTATTGATTGCTTCCATCATCCTTGCGTTGATTGTGTGGGTTATGGATTTAAGTTTTGAATCTATCATGACGTTCATTTACGAAAAAATCTTTTAATCTTTAATCAGTGGAGGTCGAAAAAGTGTCTGAAACGACAAATTTTAAATGGTATGTACTCCGTGCCATTAGTGGGAAAGAAAGCAAAGTAAAGGAATACATTGAGACAGAAATTAAAAATTCTGACCTAGGACAATATGTACGCCAGGTTTTGATCCCTACTGAAAAGGTTTTTCAGATTCGTAACGGCAAAAAAATTGCTAAAGAAAGGAATTGTATGCCGGGTTACGTCTTGATAGAAGCCAATCTTATGGGTGAAGCTCTTCACCGTGTTCGCGAAACCCCCAATGTATTGGGCTTTTTAGGCGAAAAAAATAATATCCCAACACCCATCCGCACTTCTGAAATTAATAGAATTTTAGGAACTATGGATGAGTTGCAGGAAAGCGAAGAAGAAATGATAACTCCTTTTATGGTAGGAGAAAATGTCAAAGTTATCTTCGGACCTTTCTCGGGATTTAGTGGAACGATTGAAGAGGTAAACACCGAAAAGAAAAAACTCAAAGTTATGGTTATGATATTCGGTCGGAAAACTCCGCTCGAATTAGCGTTTACACAAGTAGAAAAGGAATAGTTGGCTCGGTTACAGGTCAATTTTTCCGCTAACAACATCAAAAATTAAAACAATTATGGCAAAAGAGATTGCTGGAGTAATTAAATTGCAGATAAAAGGAGGTGCAGCAAATCCATCTCCACCCGTAGGACCTGCTTTGGGTTCTAAAGGGATCAACATTATGGAGTTCTGTAAACAATTTAATGCCAGAACTCAGGACAAAGCCGGTAAAATATTACCCGTTGTCATTACTTACTATTCGGACAAATCATTCGATTTTGTTGTTAAAACACCACCGGTAGCCATTCAATTGCTCGAACTTACCAAAATCAAAAGTGGATCGCCCGAACCTAACCGTAAAAAGGTTGCAGAAATTTCGTGGGATCAGGTGAAGGAGATTGCTCAGGATAAAATGGTTGACATGAACTGTTTTGAGGTGGAATCTGCTATGAGAATGGTAGCTGGAACGGCAAGAAGTATGGGTATTACCGTTAAGGGTACTTTTCCGGGTAAATAACAATTAAACACTTCAATTACAATGAGTACATTAACAAAAAATCGAAGATCCGCTTTAGAAAAAATTGAAGCTGGAAAATCATATTCACTTATTGAAGCTGCAAAATTAGTAAAGGAAGTTACCACTACTAAATTTGACGCTTCTGTGGATATTGATGTGCGTTTAGGAGTTGATCCCCGTAAGGCCAATCAGATGGTACGTGGAGTCGTTTCCCTTCCTAATGGAACAGGGAAACAGGTGAAAGTACTTGCTTTGTGTCCTCCGGAACTGGAAGCTGCCGCTAAAGAAGCCGGCGCCGATTATGTCGGTCTGGACGAATACATCGAAAAAATCAAGGGTGGCTGGACAGATGTTGATGTCATCATTACTACTCCCGCTGTGATGGGAAAATTGGGAGCACTTGGACGAATTCTTGGTCCTCGCGGTTTGATGCCCAATCCCAAAAGCGGTACGGTAACAAATGATATTGCCAAGGCTATCAAAGAAGTTAAACAGGGAAAAATAGATTTCAAGGTTGACAAGTTCGGAATTGTTCATGCTTCTATCGGAAAAGTTTCCTTTACAGCAGAACAAATTGCTGAAAATGCACAGGAATTTATTTCTACGCTGATAAAACTGAAACCTTCTACAGCCAAAGGAACTTACGTAAAAAGCATTTATCTTTCTAGTACGATGAGTCCGGGTATAAAAGTGGATCCCAAATCAATTGAAATTTAAAGATTAAACTTATGAAGAAGGAAGATAAAAGCACAATCATTGAACAGATTGAATCAGTTCTGAGCGAGTATCCTCATTTTTACCTGACTGACATAGGTGGCTTAAATGCTGCTCAGACCAGTGAGTTAAGGAAACTTTGCTACAAGGAAAAGGTTAAACTGGTAGTGGTTAAAAATACCTTGTTGAAAAAAGCACTGGACCGCTCTACGGTTGATTTCAGTGAATTGTATCCAACTTTGAAAGGTGAAACTGCTCTCATGCTTTCCGATATGGCTAATGTGCCGGCAAAACTGATAAAAAACTTCAGTAACAAAAACAAAAAACCCGTTTTAAAGGCAGCATATGTTGAGGAAAGCTTTTACATTGGTGAAAATCAACTCGAAACACTCATCAATGTGAAGAGCAAGAATGAACTGATTGCCGACTTGATTGCTTTGTTGCAGTCTCCGGCTAAAAATGTCGTTTCAGCTCTACAATCAGGAGCGAATACTATTCATGGTGTCCTACAGACACTTTCTGAAAAATAATTTTTTAAATTAAAAACAAATCAAAAAATAGAATAAAATGGCAGATTTGAAAGCTTTTGCAGAACAATTGGTTAACTTGACAGTAAAAGAAGTCAACGAGTTAGCACAGATTTTAAAAAATGATTATGGTATCGAACCCGCTGCTGCAGCTGTTGCTGTTGCTGCTGGCCCATCAACTGCTGCAGCTGAAGCAGTTGAAGAAAAAACTGCTTTTGATGTAGTATTGAAATCACCGGGAGCCAACAAACTGGCAATTGTAAAATTAGTTAAAGAACTCACCGGTTTGGGACTTAAAGATGCCAAAGATTTAGTTGACGCTGCTCCTTCTGTTATTAAGGAAGGTATTTCTAAAGATGAAGCTGAAGCCTTAAAAAATCAATTGGTTGAAGGCGGAGCTGAAGTCGAAATTAAATAATGTCAGCTGAATATCAGTAACTTGGTTTAGAACCTTTCACAGCGGGAGGTTCTAAACCTTTTTGTCTATACAACATAGCGAGTTCATTGAACCCCAATAACCTCTTTGAAAATGTCTTCATCTACTAACAATCAAAGAATAAATTTTGCTTCCATAAAAAATCAGTTGGAGTATCCTGATTTTTTGGAAGTGCAAGTGAAATCTTTCCAGGATTTTTTCCAAATGGATACACCCTCCGACAAACGAAAATCGGAAGGTTTATACAAAGTGTTTACAGAAAACTTCCCCATTGCTGATACTCGAAATAATTTTGTACTCGAATTTATAGATTATTATATTGATCCACCCCGCTATTCTATCGAAGAATGTATTGAGCGAGGTTTAACCTATAGTGTGCCTTTAAAGGCAAAACTTAAACTTTACTGTACCGACCCTGAACACGAAGACTTCGACACTGTTATTCAAGACGTGTTTTTGGGTCCGATTCCTTACATGACTCCTAGAGGTACTTTTGTTATCAATGGAGCCGAACGTGTTATTGTTTCTCAGTTGCACCGTTCGCCGGGCGTATTTTTTGGACAAAGTGTTCATGCCAATGGAACAAAATTGTATTCTGCCAGAATTATTCCATTTCGTGGTTCTTGGATAGAATTTGCTACCGACATAAACAATGTCATGTATGCCTATATCGACAGAAAGAAAAAATTGCCCGTTACAACCTTGCTCCGAGCTATCGGATTTGAAAGCGATAAGGATATTCTGGAAATTTTCAATCTGGCTGAAGAAATAAAAGTCAATAAATCCAATCTGAAAAAGGCTGTTGGCAGTAAATTGGCAGCCCGTGTGCTGAAAACATGGTTGGAAGACTTCGTTGATGAGGATACCGGCGAAGTGGTAACCATTGAACGTAACGAAATCATTATCGATCGTGAAACCGTATTGGGAAATGAGCATATTGATCTTATTCTCGAATCGGGAGCTCAAACCATACTGATACATAAAGAGGAGGCCAATCAGAACGATTACAGTATTATTTACAACACCCTTCAAAAAGATCCAAGTAACTCGGAAAAAGAAGCTGTTCTTTATATTTACAGGCAATTAAGAAACGCAGAACCACCAGATGATGCTACTGCCCGTGAAGTAATCAACAATTTGTTCTTCTCGGAAAAGAGATACGATTTGGGCGAAGTTGGACGTTTTCGTATCAATCAAAAGCTGAACATGACTACCGGCATGGAAGTGAAGGTGCTCACCAAAGAAGATATTATTGAAATTATAAAATATCTGATTGATTTGGTGAATTCTAAAGCTGAAGTGGACGATATCGATCACTTGAGTAATCGAAGGGTCAGAACAGTTGGCGAGCAATTGTACAATCAGTTTAGCGTCGGATTGGCTCGTATGGCACGTACAATACGGGAACGAATGAATGTTCGCGATAACGAAGTATTTACTCCCGGTGATTTAATCAACGCAAAAAGTATTTCATCTGTTATCAACTCATTTTTCGGTACCAATGCTTTATCGCAATTTATGGATCAACAGAATCCGTTGGCTGAAATTACGCACAAACGAAGAATGTCGGCTTTGGGACCTGGTGGTTTGTCACGCGAAAGAGCAGGTT
This sequence comes from Bacteroidales bacterium, assembly GCA_012517575.1. Lineage (GTDB taxonomy): Bacteria > Bacteroidota > Bacteroidia > Bacteroidales > Paludibacteraceae > MVYY01. The sequence continues at coordinate 61,020 of JAAYUQ010000011.1, forward strand.
TTGAAGTACGAGACGTTCATTATACTCATTATGGTCGTCTGTGTCCTATAGAAACTCCCGAAGGACCGAATATCGGACTTATATCCTCTTTGTGTGTGTATGCAAAAATCAATGAACTTGGATTTATTGAAACTCCTTATCGTAAAGTAAATAATGGAGTAGTCGATCTGAGCGAAAACGGAATTAGCTACTATACCGCTGAAGAAGAAGAAGATTTGGTTGTAGCACAGGGAAATGCGCCACTTGATGAAAATGGAAAATTTATCCGTTCTAAAGTTAAGGCACGTCTTGGAGCTGATTTTCCCGTTGTTGATCCGATGGAAGTTCACTTAATGGATGTTTCTCCTTCACAAATTGCTTCAATTGCAGCCGGGTTAATACCTTTTCTGGAACATGATGATGCCAATAGAGCTTTAATGGGTTCGAATATGATGCGGCAGGCAGTTCCGCTGTTACGGTGTGAAGCTCCAATCGTTGCTACAGGCATAGAAGGAAGAGTAATACATGACTCGCGTACACAAATTACCGCCGAAGGTGATGGAGTAGTGGAATATGTTGATGCCAACTGCATTAAAATTCGCTATGACCGTACTGAAGAAGAAGAATTTGTTAGCTTCGATTCTGCAGTAAAGGAATACAAGCTTCCAAAATATCAAAAGACAAATCAAAATACGACCATAGACCTGCGTCCGATTGTTCGCAGGGGAGACCGTGTGCATGAAGGTACAATTATCACCGAAGGCTATGGCAGTGAAAACGGAGAACTGGCTTTGGGTAAAAACCTGAAAGTTGCTTTTATGCCATGGAAAGGTTACAACTTCGAAGATGCCATTGTGATTAACCAAAAAGTTGTTAGAGAAGATATCTTTACCTCCGTTCACGTAGTGGAACAATTGTTGGACGTAAGAGAAACCAAGCGTGGCGCTGAGGAGTTTACTTCCGATATACCTAACGTGAGTGAGGATGCTACCAGCAATCTGGACGAAAACGGAATTATTCGTGTCGGTGCTCGTGTGGAACCCGGAGATATCATTATCGGAAAAATCACCCCAAAAGGAGAATCGGATCCTTCTCCCGAAGAAAAGTTGCTTCGAGCAATTTTCGGCGACAAGGCTGGTGATGTAAAAGATGCTTCTCTGAAAGCCACACCGTCGTTGTCGGGGGTTGTCATTGGGAAAAGGTTATTCTCCAAAGCTCAGAAAAATCGTAAATCAAAATTGGCCGATAAGGCAGTTCTTCCAAAACTGGACGAAGAATTTGAAACACAAGCCAATGCGTTGCGTGAAACTTTGATAGAAAAGTTAATGAAGATTTTGAGCAACAAGACTTCTACTGGTGTTAAGGACTTTTTGGGTACCGATATTATACCTCGAAACAGTAAATTTACATTAGACCGTTTGCGCGAAATAGATTATACCACCGTTCAGCTCGGAAAATGGACAAGTGATGCTCACACCAATGATTTGGTGAACAGCTTGATTACCAATTTTCTTAGAAAATACAAAGAGCTGGATGCACAGTTAAAACGCCAAAAATTCAATATTACCATAGGTGATGATTTGCCAAGCGGCATTATGCAAATGGCCAAAGTTTATATTGCCAAAAAGCGTAAAATTCGTGTGGGAGATAAAATGGCCGGTCGTCACGGGAATAAGGGTATTGTTTCGCGAATTGTACGCGAAGAAGATATGCCTTTCCTCGAAGATGGAACGCCTGTTGATATTGTGCTCAATCCATTGGGTGTACCATCGCGTATGAACTTGGGACAAATTTTTGAAAGTGTTTTGGGATGGGCTGGAAAAGAATTGGGAGTTCGTTTTGCAACGCCAATTTTTGATGGTGCCACACTTAATGACTTAAATGAATGGACAGATAAAGCCGGATTGCCACGTGCTGGTAAGTCTTACTTGTACGATGGTGGAACCGGCGAACGTTTCGACCAACCGGCTACAGTAGGCGTTATTTACATGATGAAACTGGGACACATGGTAGAAGATAAAATGCATGCTCGTTCTATTGGTCCTTATTCGCTTATTACGCAGCAACCTTTGGGTGGAAAAGCTCAGTTTGGCGGACAACGATTTGGAGAAATGGAAGTATGGGCACTCGAAGCATTCGGAGCTGCCAATATCTTGCGTGAAATTCTTACTGTTAAGTCGGATGATGTCAATGGACGTGCCCGAACTTATGAAGCAATCGTAAAAGGCGATCCAATGCCAACTCCGGGAATTCCCGAATCGTTGAATGTTTTACTTCACGAGTTGCGTGGTCTGTGCTTGAGCATTAATTTGGAATAGAAAGATGAATGTTTTTTAAAATAGCATTCTTCTCTATTTGAAATTAATTTAAAATAGTCAATTTAATTAAATTGAAACAAAAAATATGGCTTTTAAAACTGATAATAAAATAAAGAGTAATTTCTCGAAAATTTCTATCGGATTGGCTTCACCCGAAGAAATTTTGAAATTGTCTCATGGCGAAGTACTCAAACCTGAAACGATTAACTACAGAACTTACAAGCCCGAAAGAGACGGCTTGTTTTGCGAACGCATTTTCGGCCCTGTAAAGGACTATGAATGTCATTGCGGAAAATACAAACGTATTCGTTACAAGGGAATTGTTTGTGATCGTTGCGGTGTTGAAGTTACAGAGAAAAAAGTTCGTCGCGAAAGGATGGGACACATACAGTTGGTTGTGCCCGTTGCACATATATGGTATTTCCGTACTTTACCAAGTAAAATTGGTTATCTGCTGGGGATGTCGAGCAAAAAACTGGAATCGATAATTTATTATGAAAAATATGTGATTATTCAGGGCGGTATTCTTGAAAATGGCGACAACATTGCCACTGGAGAATTACTTACTGAAGAAGAATATTTGGATATTTTGGATTCACTTCCCAAAGATAATCAACAATTGGAAGATACCGATCCCAATAAATTTATTGCAAAAATGGGAGCAGAAGCCATTTATGATCTACTCAGCAGAATAGATTTGGATTCGCTTTCCTACGAATTGCGTCACAAAGCCAATACCGATACTTCTCAGCAGCGAAAAGCTGAAGCATTAAAACGTTTGCAGGTGGTGGAAGCTTTCAGAGCGTCTAAAAACAGAAATCGTCCCGAATGGATGATCGTGAAGATAGTTCCGGTGATTCCTCCCGAATTGCGTCCGCTGGTTCCGTTGGATGGTGGTCGTTTTGCCACTTCCGACCTCAACGATCTTTATCGTAGAGTAATCATTCGTAATAATCGATTGAAACGTCTGATTGAAATCAAAGCACCGGAAGTAATTTTGCGCAACGAAAAACGTATGTTGCAGGAAGCTGTTGATTCATTGTTCGACAATTCGCGTAAAGCAAGCGCTGTAAAGACCGAAGCAAACCGTCCTCTAAAATCGCTCTCCGATTCATTAAAAGGAAAACAGGGACGTTTTCGTCAGAACTTACTGGGGAAACGTGTCGATTATTCAGCACGTTCGGTAATTGTGGTAGGCCCCGAATTGAAAATGCACGAATGTGGATTGCCTAAAGATATGGCTGCCGAGCTTTACAAACCGTTTATCATTCGTAAACTCATCGAACGGGGAATTGTAAAAACGGTAAAATCAGCCAAAAAAATTATTGATCGCAAGGATCCGGTTATTTGGGATATTTTGGAATATGTGATGAAAGGACATCCTGTGTTACTCAACCGTGCTCCAACGTTGCACCGACTGGGTATTCAGGCTTTCCAACCAAAACTTATCGAAGGGATGGCCATCCAATTGCACCCATTGGCTTGTACGGCATTCAATGCCGATTTTGATGGAGACCAAATGGCCGTGCATTTACCATTGAGCAATGAGGCTGTTTTGGAAGCTCAATTGCTGATGTTGGCTTCACACAATATTTTGAATCCGGCTAATGGAGCTCCTATTACTGTTCCTTCGCAGGATATGGTGCTTGGTTTGTATTATATCACCAAACCACGTCCCAATGCTTTGGGTGAAGGATTGATATTTTATTCTCCCGAAGAAGCAGAAATAGCTTACAATGAACATAAAGTTGATATTCATGCTCGCGTAAAAGTTCGTACCAGGGATTTGGATGAAAATGGAAATTCTGTAGAAAAATTGATTGAGACCACTGTCGGCCGAATTATTTTCAATAAGTTTGTTCCCGAAGAAGTTGGTTATATCAACGAATTGCTTTCAAAAAAATCTTTGAGAGACATTATCGGCAGGGTTATTGAAACTTGTGGGATGGCGCGTACAGCTCAATTTTTGGACGATATCAAAGAATTGGGTTACAATATGGCCTTCAGAGGTGGACTTTCCTTCAATTTGGAAGATGTGATTATTCCAAAAGACAAGGAAAAACTTATTGAAGAAGGAAATAGGGAAGTAGAAGAAATTCTGAATAACTACAATATGGGATTCATAACCTATAACGAACGTTATAATCAGATTATCGATACTTGGACGCACGTAAATTCTAAATTGTCCGATGTGCTGATGAAAGAACTGTCCAGCGATAATGATGGATTCAATTCCGTGTACATGATGCTCGATTCGGGAGCGCGTGGTTCAAAGGAACAAATTCGTCAGTTGTCGGGTATGCGTGGTTTGATGGCAAAACCTCAAAAATCGGTATCGGAAGGTGGTCAAATTATTGAAAACCCAATTCTTTCAAACTTTAAAGAAGGGCTTTCGGTGCTGGAATACTTTATCTCAACGCATGGTGCTCGTAAAGGTTTGGCCGACACGGCACTTAAAACAGCCGATGCCGGATATTTGACTCGTCGTCTGGTTGATGTTGCTCAGGATGTAACCATTACTGAGGAAGATTGCGGAACATTGAGAGGCTTGGTTGCCACCGAAATGAAAAATAATGAGGAAGTAATCTCTTCCTTATACGAAAGAATTTTGGGACGTGTTTCCGTTCATGATATTTATCATCCGCTTACCGGAGAATTAATTGTTTCTTCAGGAGAAGAAATAACCGAATCGCTGGCCAAGAAAATTCAGGATTCTCCCATTGAACAAGTTGAAATTCGATCCGTATTAACGTGCGAGTCCAAAAAAGGAGTCTGTGCAAAATGTTATGGTCGAAATTTGGCAACCGGAAGAATGGTAAACATTGGAGAAGCTGTTGGCGTAATTGCTGCTCAGTCTATTGGCGAGCCGGGAACACAGTTAACACTTCGTACGTTCCACGTCGGAGGTATCGCTTCAAACATAGCTGCCGAATCAAAAATTATTCTTCGTTATGATGGACGTCTCGAATTTGACGAACTTCGTACCGTTCAGCCTACAGATGATCAAAGTTATCGTGTAGTAGTAAGCCGTTTGGCCGAAATGCGCGTTATCGATACAAATACCGGTATCGTGCTGACAACCCTAAATATCCCTTACGGATCGAAATTGTACGTCAAGGAGGGTGATATTTGTTCCAAAGGTCAACTCATTTGTGAATGGGATCCTTTCAATGCCGTTATTATTGCCGAAAACGAAGGAAAAATAGAATTTGAAGATGTCATCGAAAATGTTACCTTCAAGGTTGAAACTGATGAGGCTACGGGACTTCGCGAGAAAATTATCATCGAATCGAAAGATCGAAACAAAGTACCTACTGCCCATATTCTGGATACGGACGGTAATGTTTTGAAAACTTATAATTTACCGGTTGGTGCTCACATAGTGTTTGAAAATGGAGATTATATCAAAACCGGTCAGATTTTAGTAAAAATACCTCGTGCCGTAGGGAAAGCCGGAGATATTACCGGCGGTCTTCCACGAGTTACGGAATTGTTTGAAGCCCGAAATCCTTCTAATCCTGCTGTTGTGGCAGAAATTGATGGAGAGGTTACTTTTGGAAAAATTAAGCGTGGAAATCGTGAATTGAGCATTACTTCCAAAACAGGTGAAGTTAAAAAATATCTGATTCCTCTTTCCAAACAAATTTTGGTTCAGGAAAACGATTTTGTTCGTGCAGGGACTCCTCTTTCTGATGGCTCGATTACCCCCACCGATATTTTACTGATCAAGGGGCCCACTGCTGTACAGGATTACATTGTCAACGAAGTTCAGGATGTTTACCGCCTGCAGGGAGTAAAAATTAACGACAAACATTTTGAAATCATTGTTCGTCAGATGATGCGCAAGGTTGAAATTATTGAACCGGGAGATACGCGTTTCCTCGAAAAACAAGTGGTTGACAAGAATGATTTCATGGAAGAAAACGACCGAATTTGGGGAAAGAAAGTTATTGTGGATGCTGGAGATTCTCCTACTTTGAAGCCTGGTCAGATTATTACGCCCAGAAAGTTGAGGGATGAAAACAGTATGTTGAAACGGAGGGATTTGCGTCCCGTTCAGGCACGTGATGCTATTCCGGCAACATCCAACCAGATTCTTCAGGGAATTACCCGTGCTGCCCTGCAAACCAATAGCTTTATGTCGGCTGCTTCGTTCCAGGAAACAACGAAAGTGCTCAATGAAGCTGCTATCAATGCTAAAGTGGACAAACTGGAAGGCTTGAAAGAAAATGTTATTTGTGGACATCTGATTCCGGCTGGTACAGGACAACGAGATTTTGAAAAAATTGTTGTCTACTCACGTGAAGAGTACGAAAAGAAGGTTTTTGCCCGTAAAAGCTTGATTGATGTAGAAGAAGGCGAAGTTGTGGAAGAAGAAACCAATTAAAATATTCTTTTCAAATTTTTTCAGAAGGCAGGGTTTTTTACTCTGCCTTCTGTTGTTTATTTAAAGATAACAGCCTATATTTCCTGACTTCGACACATTTTAAGGGTTTTTTTGTAACAGCTACATAATGAGGTATTTGTGATTTTTGCATCACCTATTTGGGTGACGCAAAGAAAAAATGATACCTTTGCATATGTTTGTGCGCAAAAAGAAAAATCGC
>JAAYUQ010000012.1 GCA_012517575.1 Bacteroidales bacterium
AGAAAATTTAATGGTTTTTTTGATATAATTCGTCTTAAGATTAAACTGAAGAAACTTGATAAATCAAGAATACCATTCATTCAAACTGTAATTTTTAAAACTTAATATTTTATTGAATATGAGGAATAAGTTATTAATTTTTTTCATCCCTTTAAGCCTTTTCTTGACAGTTTCTTGTTCTGATAAGGGTTTCCTGGATGAAACTGTAACAACAGATTTAAATCGAGAAGCAGTATTTTCAGATAGTACCTACACTGCAGGTTTTTTAAATGAAATTTATCGTCAAATCGGTTTTGATACTGATCCGGATCGGTTTTCTATAACTGCCTTTGGCTGGAAGACATCCTTTGGAGGGTTACAAACAGCTTGTGATGAAGCGAGGTTCAAACGATCATCAACTATTACAACAGATGTAATGTTTGCAACCGGAACCATTAATCCTATTTTGGTGTCGAAGGACGCCTGGCAAAACTGCTATGCAAATATTCGAAGAGTAAATGTATTTTTGAAATATGTTGACAAATCTCCTATAGTTGACAAGATTAAAAATCAGTATAAGGCAGAAGCTCGTTTTCTTCGTGCGTGGTACTATGGAATTCTTTTAAGGCATTATGGTGGCGTTCCATTAATTGGTGACGCTGTTTATGACGTCAATGACGATATAAAAATGACCCGTGATTCTTACGAACATTGTGTAAATTATATTGTTAGCGAATGTGATGCCATTATTTCTTCAAATGTGTTACCCAAACGCAGAATGGGAAGGGATTATGGACGCATTAGCGAGGCAGCTTGCAGAGCATTGAAAGCAAGAGTTCTTCTATATGCAGCAAGTCCTCTTTATAATGGAATAGAAGACAAGTATGCTCCAACAGAAGAATACAAGAAACTATTGGGATACCCTGTTTATGATAAGGAACGCTGGAGATTGGCCTACGAAGCAGCTCGTGATGTGATTGCCATGAATGAATATAAACTATTTAAATGGGATCAAACCGGAGATGCCAATAGTGATAATTCAACGCCGGAACCTGGGTGGGGATTTTACGCTGTTACTTCAATGGCTTCCGATTTTGCCAATTTTACTCAAAGTAAAGACGGTGAAGTATTTAAAGATGGTGCTTTCTGTGAAATAATTTTAGATAAAACTGCTGCAAAAGGTAATGCACGTGAAAGATTATTCGGACCGCCTACGAGTGGAGGAGGTGGTGAAGGTGGTTATATATATAAGGAATTAACAGATGCTTTTCCAATGATTGATGGTAAACCGATTGGACAAAGTAAATATACCTATAATGTGTTCAATCCCAATGCAAATAGAGACCCTCGATTTTCAAATTCTGTTCTTTATGATGGAGGTTATTTTTGTACAGGAGTATCTGCTTATACGCCGATCAAAATTTCTCAAGGCGTAGGTGCTACGTTGGATGCTGTGCATGTAGGAACTCCTACAGGTTTTTATGTGAAAAAAACTGTTAGTCGTGCTACTTGTGGTAATTCCTTTATCGGCGTACCACAAAGTCGTCCATTAATTCGTTATGCAGAAATTTTATTGAATTATGCAGAAGCAGCCAACGAATATTATGGGCCGGATTACAGTGATCAATATACCAGTGTATATGATGCCTTAAAAACTATTCGTTCCAGAGCTGGAATAGAAGCTGGTGATGATGGTATGTATGGATTGAAACAAAATATGACTCAGGACGAAATGAGAGAAGCAATTCGGCTGGAAAGGAGAATTGAACTGGCTTTTGAAGGATTTCGTTTCTTTGATGTTCGTCGTTGGAAAATTGCAGAACAAACTGACAATAAGACCATGCATGGTCTCGAAATTACAGTGAATGCCGATGGAACAAAATCCTCGAGTGAGTTTGAAGTTGCAAAACATATATTTCGTCCGGCCATGTATTTCTGGCCAATTCCTTACGATGAAGTGACCAAGTCGAATTCACTTTTGCAAAATCCTTTCTACTCGACTGACAATAATTAATAAAAAAAAATATAAATATGAAATCAAAAACATTAATAGCTGCTTGCATGGTTTTGGCGACTGTTTTCTTTATGTCATGCGACGCATTCATGGATCATGATTTTAAGGATTATAAAGAAAGTTATAAAGATATTGCCGGTGTGTGGCAGTTGAAATCAGTATCAAGAAACGGCATTGACATTTCCAATTCAATGAATTTTAGTCAGTTTCGGCTGAATTTAAATGAAGATGGCACGTATACGCTCGAAAATTATTTACCTTTTGCTGTCAAGGGAAACGGCAATTGGAACGTTGATGATCCGCAATATCCATACAATTTGACTTTACGTGAAACTTCAGGTAACGAAGTAACCATCGGATTAAAGTACCCCATTGTAAATGGGAAACGTATTATTTCCATAACCCTAAGTCCGGGTTGTTATAGTAATACGTACATCTATGTGTTTGAAAAAATTGAAAATAATTAAACTGAGGAGTAAATGAAAAACATATTTAAAAATAAGAAAAAAAGCCGCTTAATAAGTCTGTTTGTGACCATTGCGTTTGTCGTGTTTTTAATTGGATGTGTTTATATTGATAGCGTTTCAATATTACAGATTCAGGAAGATGGCACCACTCAGGCACCCATCGCAAAAGCTGGCAGCATTGCTACTTTTACTTTAAAAGGCCATATTATATGTAAGGAAGATCATGGCGACGTGCAATTTATTGTTTCTTTCCTTGCCCCGAAATCATGGAATGTTAGGCAAAATGCTACTGTTACCTACACCACCACTTTGGCTACTAATCCGGACGAAGAACTTAAAATGTCTGTTGTTCCGGAATCATCATTGCCAAAAAACGGAGGTGGTCGTACCTGGGGTGAAGCTTTAATGCAAGATTATGGTGTGGGACCCAATGTATTGTCAGACATGGAATGGGTTACATTTTCTACCGATGATAAATGGGCAATTTATAATGGAGATAAACCTGATTACACCATTTATATTCGTACCAACGTTGGCTATCAAAATTTGAAAGCTTATTTGGGCTTTTTTGTCAATCATACTGATGATGGACTCAGTCCTACCGATACAGACCATAAGAAAATTAAATTTAGCGACACTCCTTTCGAAGTTGTAGGCGGTAAAGGCTTGTTAATTGACTATAGCAGCGAACACTTTAATAAAGTTCAACCGCTTGCTTCATTGCAGGATGATTTTGTAACCTTTAGTTTCAATGGAGGTGTATTTCAAAATGACTTGATATCAAGTAATGAAATTTATTTTGAAGGAACTGCATATGATGACAATGGAAATATAATAGCCCAAGTAAATGAAAAAACTGATAAAACTTTGTTGAAAAGAGAGTCTTCTTTTGACCAAATCTATAGCTTGACCATGTGGCCTGCGAGTTTTTTCAATGTTCCTGAAGGACAAGTGATCAAAAAAATTGATTACGTTTTTACCAATAAAGATAGATCTATTATGATAACTCAATCAGATGACGATTTTGCGGTGGAAGGCAAACCGATAACTGGTGAAAAGAATCCTTTTGTGTTCGAACTATTATGTGAGTAATTTTAATTGACTGATAAAACTAAAATTAATTTTTATGATTAATAAAAAATACCAATATCTAATATCATGCATGTTAATTTGTTTGTTATTGGGTATTCAATCGATACGTGTGAAGGCACAAGAAAGCAGCGCAAAGTCTCCAATTATAAATGTAGTATTAGATTCTTATGGAAATCCTGTTCCAGAAGTTGAAGTTGGTGTTAAAGGTTCCAACCTAAGTACTGTTACCAACATAAATGGGGCATTTGTTTTAGATTTTAAGATAGGTGATGTAATTACCTATCAGCACAAAAATTTCATTTATTCCGAATCGAAAATTTCTAAAACAGACTTGAAAAAAGGTGTCAAAATTCATTTGCATGAAAAACCTATCAAAACACCGGAAAATGTTCCTGGTCCTTATGGTGAAACTTTTGATAAGCAAAGTTTTTTAGGTTCTGAAGCCACGGTTTATACGGATCAACTGACTAAGGCTATGGGCAGTACGGTGATTCCAGCATTGGTTGGAAAAATGCCGGGTTTGAATATTATTCAAACGCGAGGAGCTCGCCTTCATTATACATCATCCAATTCAAATTTGGATTTGATAGGATCGATTCCTGTCTTTGGGAGAGGCGTTTACAGTGATAATTCCGAGTTTGCCTTAAGTTCAAGAGGGCAATCACCCATTGTAATTGTAGATGGCATACAAAGAGAATTTTATTCTTTGGATCCTGAAGCCATAGAATCTATTTCTTTGCAGAAAGATGCTTTATCATCAATGTTTCTGGGTATGCAAAGTTCACGTGGAGCATTAATAATTACAACAAAAAAACCCACGCAAACAGCTATGAACGTATCTTTTACAGGTAAATTTGGTGTGAATAGTCCACTAAAACTTCCTAAACCTCTGAATTCCTATCAATATGCTTATTTATTGAATGAAGCACTGGTAAATGATGGCAAATTGGCTATTTATGGCTACGATGATTTTTCAAAATACAGAAATGGAACCAGTCCTTATACACATCCCAACGTAAATTGGTACGATGAATTGCTGAACGATAATGCTTCTTCGCAGTCCTACAATTTAAATGTTTCGGGAGGAAATAATGTTGCTCAGTATTTTGTCAGTTTGGGATATATGGGGGAAAATGGCTTGTTTGTTACTTCTTCGAAAAATCCGTATAACACAAATTTAAGTTATGAGCGATACTCAATAACCTCGAAAGTTAATGTAAAAGTAACGCAAGATTTTACAACAAGTATCATGTTGGTAGGCCGGATTGAAGATGGTAATCAACCAGGTGGAAATGGAAGTGGATATTCTGAATTGCTCAATACGATATTTACTACTCCAAATTCTGCTTACCCTATCACCAATCCTGATGGCTCGTGGGGAGGGAATATTTCTTTTACCAACAACCTAATGTCTCAAACTGTGAATTCAGGATATATCAAAGACAATACACGGGATATATTAGGAACGATAAATTTGAATTATGATTTCAACAAACTCGTGAAAGGATTGTCGTTACAAGGAATAGGAAGTATCACGTCGCAATCGAGATCTGCAACTTTCAGAACAAAAAGATCTTCCGTTTTTGCCTATAAATTAGATAGCGAAGGAAATCCGGTTTATACAATGTACAGCACTCCTTCTCCTCAAATAAATTCTTTCTATTCTGTCGGAAATTATCAGGATATGTATGGTCAACTTGCCATAAATTACAATCGTAAATTTGGCTTGCACGGGATCAAAGCCAGTGTGAAAGGCGATACGCATACTATACTGAATAATTATGACCTTCCGGAAATTCCTTCAAACATAATGGCTAATCTCGCTTATAATTTCAACGATAAATATTTTGTTCAGTCGGCACTCACTGAAAGCTACTATAATAGATATGCTCCGGGCAAAAGATGGGGAACATTTTATGCTTTTGGATTAGGTTGGGATATAAGTAAGGAAATATTTATGGAATCACTGGATTTGATTAATAAATTAAAATTACGTGGTGTATATGGTTTAACAGGTAATGGTATTACAAATTCGGGTTATTATATATGGAGTCAGACTTTTTCATACAATGGAGCAGCTTGGTATCCTCTTGGAACCAGTCAGTCGAGTGGTTTTTTTACTTCTGAAAATCAGCCACTTGCAAATCCAAATATAACTTGGGAAAAATCAAATAAAACAAACATTGGATTGGACTTTGCCATGTTAAACGATAAAATCCAATTCACAGCCGATTATTATAATGACCATTATTTTGATCTTTTACAATCGCGTGGAAAAAGTATCGAATTAATGGGTTCAACCTATCCTTCAGAGAACATTGGGAAAGCCAGACGTTATGGAGCGGAATTGTCTTTAACTTATCAAGATAACATTGGAAAATTGAATTATTATATAACCGGTAATTGGAATATCGAGCAAAGTAAGATTCTGTTTATGGACGAACAGGATCTTCCTTACGATTATCTTTATAGAACAGGGAAACCAATGAGCGCAATTTTCGGTCTGTTGGCTGATGGATTTTTAACGGCTCAGGATATTGCAAACAAGTATCCGGTTATAAATGGTTTTAAAAACATTCAACCCGGCGATGTTAAATACGTTGACTTGAATAATGATGGCGTAATTGATGAATTTGACAGAACTGTGATTGGAGGCGATAAACCACTGTCATTCTTTGGAATTGATTTAGGATTGGAATATGGTGGATTTGAATTTTCAATGTTATGGCAAGGTGTTTATAATCGCGATATTTATTTAAGTGATCGAAACTTTACCGAAGGCTTTTTACAGATTAATCAGCATTATGGTCAGGCTTATGAACATCTGTTAAACAGATGGACACCTGAAACTGCCGAAACTGCTACTTTTCCGAGATTATCAGCCGGCGGAAACAATTATAATTACGGTAACGGTTGGGGAACATCATTGTGGCTAAAATCAGGTAATTTTATTCGATTGAAAAATCTCAACATTGCTTATAATCTTCCTGAATCATTTACGAGAAATTATTTGGGTAATTTGAGAGTGAAAATTTTTGCTGCAGGTCAGAATTTATTAACTTTTTCTGCTATAGATTTGGTTGATCCTGAAGTTGGTTTTACCAGTTATCCTTTGCAACGAAATATCAATTTTGGTGTTAATGTTAAATTCTAATATAATTATGAAAATGAAACTAAAACTAAATATTTGGTCAATACTTATTTTTGGCTCAGGATTGCTGTTCTTTTCATCCTGTACTGACAGCTATGAAAGTTTCCCCGTTGACCAGTTTACAGAAGATTATGTTTTTTCTAAAACAGATTCGATGGGTAAGCAGGCTAGCGCTTTTCTCTATACCATGTACGATATTTTGGACAATGGACATAATGGTATTGGTGGAGATTATTTGGATGCTGCCTCGGACGATGCCATTTCTATCAATCAAAATGAACCGGATGTGTATAAATTGGCTGTTGGACAGTATAGTGCGAACAACCGCATTAGTTCGGTTATGGGTTGGAGTAAGTACTATACAGGTATTCGTAAAGCCAATATTATCATAAAAAATATCGATGTAGTACCTTACAAAACCACTTTCGTAAATATAAATGGTGAAGTGAAGCCATTGAACAAAACAATTAAAGCTGAAGCAAGATTTTTAAGAACTTATTTTTATTTTGAGCTGGTTAAACGTTACGGAGGCGTTCCTTTGTTGGGCGATTCCATTTACAAATTGGGAGACAACATGGAAATTCCAAGAAACTCGTTTGCCGATTGTATCGAGTATATGGTGAGTGAACTGGATTCAATCAAATATGACTTGAGAAGTGTTTCGATGCCTGATCCTACAATGTATGCTCATGCAGCAACTATTGAAGCAGCAATGGCACTAAAATCCCGAATTTTGCTTTATGCTGCCAGTCCGCTGTTCAACGAAAGTCCAATTTCTACCAATAATGCTGCTCAAAAACCGTTGGTAGGCTATGAAAGTTATGACGCTGAACGTTGGAAAAGAGCTGCAGATGCAGCCAAAGATTTTATTGATACCTTTGGACCAAATGGTAGGAAAACCGTAAATCTGTCCAATAATTTTATGGGCATTTTCTTGAGTTATTATAGTTCGACTGTTAATCCTGAACTTATTTTCTTTCGTCAGGGCGGGCAGGACAAAAGCATTGAAACCAATAATGGACCACTCGGTTTTAGCGGAAATTCTCTTGGTAAAGGACGCACCAATCCTACTCAGAATTTGGTCGATGCTTTCCCCATGAAAGATGGAAAACCAAGAGGAGAAAGCACATTGTACCCATATAATTCACAGAAACCTTATGATAACAGGGATCCGCGACTGGCTCTTACAGTACTTTATAACGGAGCAAATTGGTTAGGAAGAGTTTTGGAAACTTACAGAGGTGGAGCAAATAATCCAACAAGTTCAGCTGAATATACCAAAACCAGTTATTATATGCGGAAGTTCATGGGAAATTTTGTCAGTGCCACAGAATACAGCAACAATTATCATCTTTGGGTAATTTTCCGCTATGCTGAAATTCTTTTGAATTATGCCGAAGCAGAAAATGAATATTTATCTGCTCCATCTCAAGATGTATACAATTCAATAATTTTATTACGGAAAAGAGCTGGTATTGCTGCCGGAACTGATAAGTTATATGGTTTAAAAGCTAACATGACAAAAGAAGAAATGCGAGCGGTAATTCAAAACGAACGGCGCATTGAAATGGCTTTCGAGCAACAGCGTTTTTGGGATATTAGGAGATGGCGCATTGCCGAAAATGTATTTAGTACCCCTTTAAAAGGAATGAGTATAGTAAAAACCCTTTCCGGCTTAACTTATACCGAAGTTGATGTGCTGAGTGCAAATTTCGATGAAAAAAGATATTTGTTCCCGATTCCATATTCAGAAGTTATTAAAAATAGAAACATGGTTCAAAACCCTAAATGGTAATTTCTTATGAAAAAACTAATAATAACATTGATATTTCTTCACGCTTTCATTTTAGCTTTTAGCCAATCTTTTTTGCTAAAAGGAGTGGTAACATCTACCGATGGCGAAACGCTGATAGGTGTTAGTGTAATAAAAGTTGGAACTTCCGTTGGAACTATAACAAACATTGATGGGAAATTTGAACTTCAGGTAAAAGCCGGTGACAAGTTAAAATTCTCTTATGTGGGTTATAAGTCCCAAGAAATTACTGTAAAACCTGATCAACGTATTTTAAATATTCAATTGATTCCCGATCAGTTTACTAATTTGGATGAAGTGGTTGTTATCGGTTATGGTAAAGCAAAAAAATTAACCATGACAGGCTCTGTGAGCGCTATCTCAGCTCGTGAAATTCGTATGGTGCCTACCAGCAATGTTCAAAATGCCTTATCAGGAAAATTACCTGGATTCTTCTCTCAGCAGCGTTCGGGACAACCGGGTAAAGATGCATCCGACTTTTTTATTCGGGGTGTCAGTTCTTTGAATGACGCAGGGAATCAGCCTCTTATTATTGTTGATGATGTACAGTATTCTTACGATCAGCTTCAGCAAATCAACATAAATGAAATTGAAAGTATTTCCATTTTGAAAGATGCGTCTACTACAGCAATTTATGGTATCAAAGGAGCCAATGGAGTACTTGTTGTAAAAACACGAAGAGGAGAACAGGGCGCACCACAAATAAATGTTAGAATGGAGAGTGGCGTGCAAACACCGGTGAGAAAACCAAAATTTTTAAATTCTTACGAAACGGCCAAATTGGTAAATGAAGCTTATCAGAATGATGGATTAATTGCCGATATGCCTTTCACGGAAGACGATTTGGAAGCTTTTAGAACCGGTTCAGATCCTTATGGCCATCCAGATGTAAATTGGTACAATGAAATTTTCAAATCAATTGCTTCTCAAAGCAATATGAATGTCGATGTGTCGGGAGGTTCCAAAAGTTTAAGATATTTTCTTTCTACTGGTTATTTTACTCAAGATGGATTAATTAAAGATTTTAGCAGTGCACAACATGATGTAAATACAAATTATTTTTATCGTCGATTTAATTACCGTACCAATCTCGACTTTGATGTAACTGATGATTTAAACATGCGGTTGGACTTTTCTACTCGTTTTATGAATATCAACGAGCCCAGTAGCATGAATGCAACCGGAGAAATTTATAATTTTGAAAAAATGACTCCCTATGCTGCTCCCGTTATTAATCCCAACGGATCATACACCTATTTGAATACAAAAGGTTTTTTGCCTACCTTAAACGCTCGTTTGGCAAATGAAGGTTATAAAAGAACAAAACGAAACGATATCAATATTTTGTATGGAGCTTCTTATAAAATGGATCGGCTGACGAAAGGGCTTTCTGCCAATTTCAGATTTGCCTATTCAAGTATCGACGAAAATAACCGCAGAGTCTACAGAGGTAGTGATGGTTATCCTACTTATCGTTATCATCCGGATACTGAAATTTATACCATTAACCCAAATCAGGTCTATGCTTATTCCACCTATGCGATAACTTCGGGTGTTGGTCAGGCACAAAACGATTTGAACATTCAGGCATCGCTTAATTATGCTCGCGTGTTTAACAAAGACCATGATATTAACGCAATGTTGTTGTACAACAGAGAAAGTCAAACAAATGAAGCAGCTGCCTCTGTTCCGAGCAATTTTGAAGGTTATACTTCTACAATTGGTTATAAGTATAAAAATAAATATCTGGTGGACTTCAATTTGGCTTACAATGGTTCAGACCGCTTTGGCAAAGACAATCGTTATGGATTTTTCCCTGCTGTTGGATTGGGATATACTATTTCGGAAGAAGACTTTTTCAAGAACAAATTCAGTAAAATTCAAATGTTGAAATTAAGAACTTCTTACGGATTAGTGGGGTCCGATGTAGCTCCCGGTGGACGTTATTTATATCGTCAGGTTTATTCAACAGGTGGAGGATATTATTTTGGTGAAAATCCTCAGTACCAGGCTTCATACGTTGAAGGTGATTTGGGAAATGAAAATGTAACATGGGAAAAAGCCAAGAAATTTGATGTGGGACTTGATGTGGTTGCTTTCGATAAATGGTCTTTTACTATTGACTATTTTCATGATTTCCGCTTCGACCAATTGGTTACCCGATATGATATTCCTTTAATTTTGGGAATAGGCGTCTCCCCACTGAATATTGCCAAAACTGTTAATCAGGGTTTTGATGGTTCTCTTGGTTATCAAACTAAAATTGGACAAGTTAATTTTCTTTCAAATCTGGTTTATTCCTACGCAAAAAACAGAGTTGTGTATAAAGCAGAAGCACAACAGAAGTATCCATGGCTTGCTCAAACTGGGAAACCTATTAATCAACCATTTGGATATAAATTCATAGGTTTTTATACTCCGGAAGATATTGAGTTGATTAACAATAATGACCCTGCTGCTCCAGCTGTACCAAATACAGATACTCCTGTACAGGCAGGAGATTTGAAATATAAGGATTTGAATGGAGATGGGATTATCAATGATTATGACAAGAGTGCTATAGGGAAACCTAACTTGCCTACCACTTCCATTGGTTGGACTGTTGGTGCAAATTGGAAAGGTTTTTCGATTAATATTTTATTTCAGGGATCTTTTGACTATAGCTTCAGTGTAGTAGGAACAGGAATCGAATCTTTCAAAAGCCAGTTCCAGCCGGTTCATTTGAAACGTTGGACATTGGAGAGGTACCAAAATGGCGAAGATATTCAATTTCCACGTCTGACTACCAATCCTTCTACTGTCAATAGTGCTGAAGGTTATATGTCTGATTTTTGGTTGATAAATGCATGGTATATTAGAATGAAGACCATCGATTTTGCGTATCAACTTCCCAAAAAATCGCTTCCACAATACATTAATTCTGCCAAGTTTTATGTCAACGCATATAATTTGTTTACATTTACCAATTATGATAAATATCAACAAGACCCTGAAATACAAACAAATACGGCGGGAGATGCTTATATGAATCAAAAGGTTGTAAATTTTGGTATTCAGGTTACTCTTTGATAATTAAAGTGAAAAATATTCTTTAACTTTAAAACGTCGCCATTTAATTTTGTTTAGTTGACTTTTTTAAATGGCGGCGTTCATTTACATACAGTTTAATCATTAATATGTTTTGAGAAATGAAAAAGACAATTGTATTTTTTTTAATTATTGTTTTTTCTTCTGTGAATTTATTTTCACAACCTGTCAGTAAATTCAAAGATGGTGAAAGAGTAGTTTTTTTGGGAAATAGTATTACGGATGGTGGACATTACCATTCATTCATTTGGTTGTTTTATATGACCAGATTTCCAAATATGAATGTTCGTATTATGAATGGAGGAATAGGCGGAGACACTGCTTATGATATGTTTAAACGGCTGGATGACGATATTTTCAGCAAAAGGCCGACGTCACTTGTTGTTACCTTTGGAATGAATGATTCGGGATATTTTGAATATAACAGCGATAAAGCAAAAGAATTTGGCGAGGAAAAATATCAAGCCTGTTTTAAAAATTTCAAATTGTTGGAGAAACGGTTGCTGGAGCTCCCTAATACGAAGATAGTTATGATGGGAAGTTCTCCCTATGATGAAAATGCGAAAATTAGTGGAAATACGCCATTTAAGGGCAAAAATGTCATTATGCAGCGTATTGTGGAATTTCAAAAACAGGCAGCACAGCAAAATAATTGGGAATTTCTTGATTTGAATCAGCCAATGACTGAAATCAATCTGAAATTTCAGCAAAAGGATTCTACATTCACTTTGTGTGGTCAAGACAGGATTCATCCCGACAACGATGGGCACATGGTTATGGCTTATCTTTTTTTGAAGCAACAGGGATTTGCAGGTAATAAAGTAGCTGATATTGAGATTAATGCTTCAAAAAATAATGTCGTAAAATCTGATAATTGCGAAATAAGTAATCTAAAGAAGTATGGAAATAAGTTGTCTTTTGATTATTTGGCTTATTCATTACCATATCCACTCGATACGGTAGCGCGCGGTTGGAACTCAAAAAAATCACAAGCTAAAGCTACAGAATATGTTCCGTTTATAGAGGAGATGAATCAGGAAATTTTAAAAGTTACAGGCTTAAAAGGTAATTATAAATTGATGATTGATGAAAATGAAATAGGAACATGGTCGGGTAATGATTTTGCAAGCGGGATAAATTTGGCAAAAGAAACAAATACTCCTCAATATCAACAAGCTTTGGCCATCATGCACTTAAATGAATATCGTTGGGAAATAGAACGAAACTTCCGCGATTATGCATGGATTCAATTTAATTTTTTCCAGCAAAAAGGATTGCTTTTTGCTGATAATATGGAGTCGATTAAAGCACTGGACAAGGAAATTGGCAAAAATGTATGGTTGAAGATTCAACGGGACAATTATGCACGAATGATGCTTAAGCCGGTACGTGAAGGCCGAGAAGCAGAAATGAATCTTCTCATCTCAAAAATTTATGACAGCAATAAACCTGTTACAAGAAAAATTACTTTAATAAAATTGTAGCTTTTTGCCTCCGTATCTAAATTCAGATTTTATAGCACAAACATAGTAAATTTTTATTTGTTGCATTAAATTAATGCTATATTCAGAAGGAATTCCGGTCATTATATTGGAATTCTGAGGTACTACCCATTTTTAGGACCACTTTTGGTCATTTCTTAATTGAATTTCTATCATAATTTCTGATGATGAGGTGTTATATAACCGGAAATAACTCGCAGAGTTATTCTGGTTATTAACACCTTTTCTTCTCGTTACT
>JAAYUQ010000160.1 GCA_012517575.1 Bacteroidales bacterium
GCTGTTCCACATTTTGAAAATATGACCTCTACGATTAAGAGAGCCATTTTTTTCTCCCAAACCAAAGAATTGTTCATCTGGTCGAAGAAGTTTACAGGTTTTCTGAAAATCAGCTTCTTTCACATATCCTTTATTTTGATAATCGGCTAACAGCTTTTTCTGATATTTGTCCAGAAAAGTTACCTGAAATGGATCTTTTTGGATACGAATAATTAACTCGCCAGTATAAATTTCAAAATGATCTGATTGCTCCAAAATGTTTAAATTTTCATTTTTCTCAATACTGTCATTTATTACCGTAAAAGAAGGATGATTCTGCTTGAAATTATTTTGCGTGTACCATAATTTTATCATTCCAGGGCTGACAATTTTTACCAGCACTTGAATGCTATCTTCACATTTAAAAATAACTTCCGAACCTCGTTTGTGATAGGTTAAAATTTTACCTAAATAAAAATTATTTGCATAAACTCCGGCAATGAAGAGCAACAATGTGAGAAAAATCAGAAATATTTTTTTCATTTGAATTATTTTTTAAGTACTTAATATTCAATTACCAACATATCCCAATATTGCAATTCAGGAAGCATAAAACTTACTTTATTCCCGATTTGATTAAAATTTAACACGAAGGACGTGCCACCCAAAAAATCAGGTGAAGACATCCAGATTTTTTTTACTTTTTTATCGAAAGAAAACATTAATTTGGCATTTTTAACAACTACCGGTGAGATTTGAATTCCACTGTTATCTCTCCATTCAAGCGTAGTGGCATTTATAAAATTAATTAAATGAATTACTTGCATCGAATCAAATTTTTTCCCAAAGTAAGCGACATATCCTTCCTTCGCAGGCCAATTCTCAAGCGAAATCTTTCCATCAATGGAGGTTAATGTAACGGTATTAAAATCTCCGCCATCACGTAATAAATTTTCATAGGCCACGAGAAAATCATAATATTTTACAAGTGCTTCTATTAGGTCATCTTTCATTTTCAGGTTGTCGTTAGGAAAATATTCTTTGCCCAGCATGTGTTCGCCCAGTTCGATATGACTTCCCCCGAAAGCAAAAATGACAGCATCTGTCAGCAATATGGAAGGGGTATTAAAATATCCTTTATTATTAGCTAAATCGTAATTCATATATGCTGCTAATACACTATTTTTTGAGTTGTTACTGTAAGTGCTATTCTGTTTAATAAGATTCGCTAAATCGCTGTATCTGTCAAAAGGTGACCATACTTCAGAATACAAAAAATTAGTATTTGCCGCGGCTATTCCTTGTTGTCCATATTGGTTAACTGCGTTCATCACAGTAAATTTATTAGTGAAAGCATTTTTAACAGCGTTAATAAAAGGCTGAAAAGTATTGGCAAGATTCAGATAATTACCATTATAGTTAAAAGTAGTTCCTCTATCGCCCAATTGATCTATATGAAATCCATCAAAATCAAGAAATTGATAAATTCTTTGTTCTTCAGCAATAACATACTGTTCCCATGAAGAATTGGAAGGATCCAGCAGATAAATATTGCTTAAAAATGGTGAAGAAAGTGGATGAAAATCAATATTGGTATGCGTATTATCTTTATAAACATACCATTCTTTTTTTACCCCATCAACATCTGCATTTTCCCATGCACCATAGATTAAATTATAATACATTGCCTTCATGTTTAACTCATGAGCTTTTGTAATATAATTTTTGACGGTATTGAGATAAATATCTCTATTAGCAATATCTTTCCACACTGCTGGTGGTGTACCATTAACCAATGGCAGCGGTTTGTGATGCTTGTTTTGCCAATCATAAAATTGTATGCCATTGATATGATATTTGTTTAAACGGG
Source organism: Bacteroidales bacterium (assembly GCA_012517575.1). GTDB lineage: Bacteria > Bacteroidota > Bacteroidia > Bacteroidales > Paludibacteraceae > MVYY01. Next base: position 1,850 of record JAAYUQ010000160.1, read on the forward strand.
AAAGTGTATCGTTGATTGAAGTTTCATCCATTTGCGGATACTTTGACAAAAAACCATAACGAGGAAATTTTGTCCAGTTGGACGATACATCGATACCAACCGTAGCGTAAATTATTTCTTCACCATTTGATTCACTGTAAACTTCTACCATATAGCCTATAAAATCTCGAGTTGGAGCTGTCCATGTCCATTTGCTATTGGTGACATCTTCTTCTGAAATAACAGAATTCAAATGTTTGTATCTTACTTTTGTACCACTTGGAACTGAAGTAGTACCTAAAGAAAAAGTAATTACTTCATTTGGTTGGTAAGTAACTTTATCTGTTAATAGAGATAAATTTTGAAAAATAGGAAAAGAAGGATTTTCAGGAGCTGAAGGGATGATTTCTTCTACATTATTTGACTTGCATCCTAGAAAAGCAACAAAAATGAATAATATAAAATAATCTTTAATAGTCATTTACACAATTTTTAAAAACAAATTAAAAAAGTGGTTGCCACCAAAAAAAATTTAGATGACAACCACCAAAAAACTAAACCTTATCGCTTCACAATACTAATAGTCAGCGTTTCAATATTTACCGTAATGAGATAATTTCCATCAACAGTAATGTTCCACTTATTATCATCTGGCTGACCACCCAAGTGACGGTACATGTGAGTATCGTCCACACGCATATACATATCCTGTCCCCAATCGGAATTATAATTAACTGGAAATTTAAATTCACCTACAACCATTGGACCATTGTAGGTAAAAATACAACCATCAGTTGGATCTTCTGTCATTTCTATAGCTTGTCCAATGTTCCAACCAATAGGTGTGGCGCTACCAACCATGTACAATTTTTCCTTATAAATGGAAATTGTATTGTCCAGAAGGTTAAGCGTAACAGTATAATATCCTTTCTTCTCAATCGTCCATTTGTTATCATCCGAATCGCCTCCATGATGTAAATAAATGTGCGTATCATCCAATTTCATATACATATCCTGACCCCAATCAGAATTACGATTGACAGGAAATTTAAAATCACCTGGCAACAAAACACCTTGATAAGTGAAAATAAATGGATTATCCTGATCTTGAGTTAATTGGATCGCATTTGTGATATCCCAACCAATTGGAGTGGCACTACCTACAATATAGATTTCACTGTAAGGAGGTAAATTAACCTTATTGCAACTTACAGTTAAATCCAGTAAACTGACAACTATTTTATAGACACCATTTTCTGTGATGGTAAATAAATTATCAGGTTCGTTTTCACTGGTTCGATATACAATTTGATTATCACTTTCACCTTTATTGTAAGATGGCAAAGATTGACCAAGATTGGTAATAAACTTAAATGAACCAGCTGAAAGAGCACCTTGATAAACAAAAACAGTTGGATCCGTTTGAGGGGTCATGACAAGAGCTTTGCTGTAATCCCAATCAATGGAAGTAGCATCCCCAACCAAATATAAGTTCTTGCTAACAGGTTGATAAGGAGTCACAGAAATAATAATAACAGGTGAAACTTCATTTGTAGTTGGAGTAGTATAAATCGTTGAAGTAACTCTTGCTTCCAATTCTACTTCAATATTGGGCGTACATTTCCAATGAGAAAGTAAACTGTCATTTAATTCTGCAACATTAAAACTTTTGACGTATACTCCTTTACCCATGTCATACTTCAAAGCTGTAGAAAAATTATTCCCTTTCAAGTCAATTTCCAATAAATAAGAAATAGAAGCTCCTGTACCATTATTTGTTCCAGTTGTCCAGGACAGATTAAAAGCTTCGTTAGCAGCATTTTTTTGATTTAATTCTACACTTGTTTTTGAAGCCGAAACAGCCAATGGACCTGCTTTAACAATATCATCCTCAATTTTTTCTTCGCAGGAGGTTAGAGCACTGATGGTCAGTACAAGCATTGTTATGAAACTAAAACAAAAGATCAGCTTCTTTTTCAAAATTTGTACTTTATTATTTTTCTTCATATTATTCTAATTTTAAATTGATATTTACAATTAATAACCAGGATTTTGCGACAAATTTGGATTTGCATCTCTTTCCTTTTGAGGAATTGGTAAAAGTAAAAATTTGGTACTCATATTCGTTTTACCAATAGAGTGCAAAAAGTTAATCCCATATTGTCCATTATCCACTCTAATCAAATCAAACCAGCGTTGTCCTTCAAAGGCAAGCTCCATCCTGCGTTCATGAAGAATTTTTTCACGCAAGTCATCTTTTCCTAATCCCGACACATCAGGTAGTCCAGCTCTGGTGCGTACTTTGTTCAACGTTGCATTATCATCGCTTGAAGGTAATTGAGCCTCAGCAGTTCTTCCTAACTCATTTAAAGCTTCAGCTTTCATCAACAAGACATCAGCATATCTCAAGACAGGAAAATTCATTGGATTATTGTCATAGGACGGTGCAATAGAACGTGGAACTAAAAACTTCCTGAGATTATATCCTGTCATAGAATAAGATTTTTTATAATCCATTCCATCAAATTTGGGACAACCTTCATAAAGAACCGTTACATCTTTACGTAAATCCCCTTGTTCATAAGCATCCATAAATTCCTGCGTAGGCTGATCCCAACCCCAACCACCTTCTACCATGTTCGAGCCACGAGGACCTGTAAAAGTGCTCAACCACGAAGATTGATTTTCATTAGACCAGAAATCATATCCTGCTCCTCCCACATATTGTACTTCAAATAATGATTCGATACCATTTTCTTTCTGAGGATCAAAGTTGTCTGCATAATTTGCATTGAGCTTATATCCTAAATTTTTAACTGTATCACACAAATTGACTACTCTTTGCCAATTTCCTAAAGTAAGATAAACTTTTGCCAGCATACCAGCAGCTGAACCTTTTGAAGCCCTGCCTATGTCTGTACCTGTATATTGTTCCCGTTGGGGCAACAATGAAATTGCCTGCGATAAATCAGCAATAATTTGTTGATAAACTTGATCTTTTGGTATACGGGAAGGATATAAATTGTCACCCGGCTCCACAGGAACAAGTTGCAAAGGCACATCACCAAAAAAGCGAACCAAAATGAAATAATAATGAGCTCGGAGAAAATAAGCTTCACCTAAAATACGATTTTTCAAGTTTTCATCAATATTCAACGAAGGAACTTTCTGTAAAATAATATTACAACGTAAAATACCCGGCCATGGACCTCTCCATAAATCCAGCACACCTTGATTGTCAGTAGCTGTAACAAAATTTGCTTGATCTTGCGTTTCAATACCATCTGTACCACCGCCTGCTCCAACAATACTGTTGCCAGCCATAATATCGGTAGTCCACATGCGCATGTTATATAATTTGGGCCATTGCAAAGGTTGATAAGCTCCATTAATGGCACTAATGGCATCATCTTTTGTTTTGTAAAAATTAGCAGTATTAATGCTATCTTCTGGAGCTTTTGTAAGGAAATCTTCACTACAAGCACATAGGAAAGTTGCCAATAAGCTTAGAAATATATATTTATTGATCTTCATATTTTTTATCTTTAAAAGTTAATTAAAATCCAAGATTAATCCCAACACTAAAAGTTCGAGTTACTGGGTAAACATTGTTGTCAATTCCACTTACTCCTACTTCAGGGTCAAAACCTGTATAATTGGTAAAAGTGTAAATATTATTACCTGAAACATAAAGTCGAGCAGAAGAAAGAATGTTCTTTTTCAACCACTTAGTTGGAAAAGTATAACCCAATGTTATATTTTTAATTCGCAAATAAGAACCATTTTCTACGAAACGATCGGAAGGACGTGTATTTTTATTTGGATCATTAAATACAGCTCTTGGAACCGTATAGCTTGTCCCTTCACCAGTCCATCTTTCCAACGTCGCAGTAGTTTGATTTTGTGCCACTGCCATTGCCTCACTCCAGAAGCGATTAGCATTAATAATGTCATTCCCAGCTACACCTTGTAAAAAGATACTTAAATCGAAATTTTTATATGAGAAGTAATTATTCATCGCAAAAATAAATTTTGGATTTGGATTTCCAAGATAAGTACGATCCAGGTCGTTGATGACCCCATCATTGTTCAAATCTTTGAAACGAATATCGCCAGCCGAAGTGCGATTGTATGGGTCATCTCCTGGCACCTGTAAGGCATGTTGATTTACTTCTTCTTGCGTCTGAAAAATTCCATCTGTTACAAATCCATAAAAGGCATTAATAGGCCAACCATTTTTTATCAAAGCCAAATTCTGGTTAAGACCAATGCTCCCTGATGACATCGGAACTGTATCGTTAATATTGACCACTTTATTGAGATTGTAAGAAAAATTCAGAGAAGTATTCCATACAAAAGCCCCTACAAAGTTTTTAGTATCAATAGAAAATTCTATTCCTTTATTTTCCATTTTGCCAGCATTAATGGAAGGTACATCAATGTCAGAATAACCAGTTGTAACTGGCACATTCATCGGTACTAACATTTTATCTGTTGCTTTGTAATATCCATCAAGAGAAAAAGTAATTCGCTGATTGACAATAGAAGCATCAATACCCACATTGGTTTGTTTTTGCTGTTCCCATTGAACATTTGGATTTGGCATCATATTAGGGACTACAGCCGAAACCAATGTATTGTTGAAATTATAAGCAATTGTATTTAAAGCAGAAGCAAATGAATAATTCCCAATTTCTTGATTACCTGTAACTCCGTAACCTACACGAATTTTCAGATCATTAATGAAAGTAAGGTTTTTCATGAAATCTTCCTGTGAAATTCTCCATGCCAATGAAGCAGAAGGAAAAAGTCCATATTTATTTCCTTCTCCAAAACGAGAAGAACCATCCCTTCTTAACGTTGTAGTTACTAAATACTTGTCAGCATAACTGTAATTAACTCGTCCCATCAAAGAAAATAATGACCAGCTTGAAGTATTTCCTCCATTGACTGGGTTGTCCAGTCCATTATCCATTTGTTGCGTCAAATCGATAGGAAAATTTTTCTTTGAAGCATACAAATAATTATATCTATTTTCTTGGGCACTGGTTCCTATCATAACGCCTACTCGATGGTTTATATTGAAAATAGCTTCGTATGTTAAAGTGTTGTCCCACAGCCAAGTAATGTTTTTATTATATTGCTGGAACAAATAAGAGGAATTGTTTATACTTGTATCCCATTTGTATTTAGGAGCCCAAGTCCGAGAATCCCATAGATTTGCTTGCAATCCATAAGTAGATTTGAATTTTAATCCTTTGTAGAATTGAATTTCTCCATAAATAGATCCAATCAAATTATAACCGTTGGTCATTTTATCAACTGTTTTGGCTAGTCCTATTGGGTTTACAATGTCACCATCATACATAGGTTGAGCAATAGGTCCGGAATAATTACCATCTTCACGATAAATCGGCTGTGTGGGTAAAGCTAACATGGTATTTTTTATATTGTAATCACCACTTGGTTTTTCATCATGATTTAAGGTAAGCGAATTTCCCAATTTTAACCAAGAATTTACTTTACTATCAGCATTTACCTGTAAAGTTACTCGTTTATACCCAGTGTTAATAACTATTCCATCTTGATTCAAAAAATTACCTGAAATGTAATAATTTGTTTTTTCAGAATTGCCTGCGTACGATAATGACAAATTATGCATAGGCGCACTCCGGAAAAGTGCATCAAGCCAATCTGTTCCTTTGCCTAAACTTTCGGGATCAGCATAAACAGGATTTTGAGGGAGACCGGCATTTGCCATCATTTCATTGTGCAATTGAGCAAATTGAGAAGCATTGAGCATATCCACCATGTTGGTAGCTTGTTGAACTGCATAAGAATAATTCAAATTAATCAATGATTTGTCTTTCAGATTACTTCCTCGCTTGGTAGTAATAATTACCACACCATTTGCTCCTCTTGAACCATAAATAGCAGTTGCAGAAGCATCTTTTAAAACTTGTAAAGATTCAATGTCCTGTGTATTTAAATTATTCAATCCACCTGAAATTGGAATACCATCAACAACAATCAAAGGGTCACTGTTATTAATGGTTCCCGTACCTCTAATACGGAAAGTAGCATCCGTTCCTGGTACACCTGAAGAGATTACCTGAACGCCAGGAGCACGACCTTGCATAGCATCACTGATACTTGGAACAGGTAAGGAAGTAAGCTCTGCATTGTTAATGACTGCAACTGAACCTGTTAAATCTTTCTTTCGTTGCGTCCCATAACCCACAACCACAATCTCTTCCAACTGCTGGTTGCTTTCTTCTAAAACAATGTGTAAAGGGCTGGTACTAGCAACAACTTCAGCAGGTTTATATCCTACATAAGAAATTTGCAATACAGGTTGTTCTATCGAAGTCTGAATTTGGAAATTTCCATCTGCATCTGTTATGGTTCCAACAGTTGAACCTTTTATTAATACACTGACTCCAATGAGTGGGTCTCCTTTTAGATCTACCACTTTACCACTGATAGTTTTTTGCAATAGTTGTGCTTCACTGTTAGGTGGAAAAACACAGAAGATCATACTACAAATGAGTAGTGCTTTGAAAAAAATTTTTGGCAATTTTAATTTCATTTTCTTGCATTTTTAAGGTTAATAATTAAGATATTTGATTGAGAATTTTTATTATTCCACAAATCAAAAATAAAGTGAAATTTGATAAATATAAATTTGTAACTGATTAATGTAGTAATATTAACAAATATATTTAGTCAACATATTTATAATCAACCATATGGACTACAAGCTCAATTAAATAATTGTAGCTAAGTTGTAATTATTCTCTATGAAAAGGAAAGACTAAAATTCAAAGGGGTAGGAATAAAATTTAGTAGATAACTGTAATTTCCAAATTTATTTATCGAGAATTCCGATTCCCATCACTTTTAATTCAAATTCATCTCTATTACCTAAAGCTTTATTTCTCATTTTTGTTCGATAATTATACACTGTTGAAAGCGAACAACGGAGAAAATGAGAAATCTTTACGCTATCAGTAATGCCCAATCTTATTAATGCAAAAATTCTTAATTCTGTATTTAATAATTGGCCATGTTTCAATTGAATAAGTTCTTCATCAACGAGCAATTTTCTAAATTCTTCAACAAAATTTGGAAATAGCTGCAAGAAAGTTATATCAAAACTGTTATAAAATTCTTTTAATTCAGATTCTATTAATTCTTTTGATTTTATTTTTTTTATCAATTCATCAATCATACCGTTGGCAGATAGCTTGTTCAATGATCTTCTATATCCATCCAATTTATCAATATATTCCGAGCATTGATCCATATATCTACCAATATATTCTTCTTTAATATAATTAGATTCTGACAAAATGTGGTTTGTATCTTTCAGTTCCTTATTAATTCGATAAAGTTCATGATTTAAATCGTTTAATTGTTGATTGGCTAAGCTTAACTCATAACGAGCGATTGAAAGCTTTTTCATTTGTTGATAAACTAAAAAAACTGCTAATGCCAGTAAAATGGATAAAAAGCTTATGCAAAACAAAGAAACCAACATAATTCTATGACGTGATTCGACTTGGTGTTGATATGCCTTATCAATAACAGGTAACATAGAAGAAATTTCAAATGTTCTCAATCTGGCATTACAAAATAAGGCATCTTCTAAAGATCTTCTCATATATTTATAAGCTCTTTCAATATCTCCTTCTTCATAAAGCAATAAAGCAAGTTTTCTTAAAGATATATATTCTTTTGTAGCTGACTCAAGATCGTTTATTGCTGATATAGTAAGCCAATATTTTTCAGACTCTTTATTTTTTTCCCCTTCATAAGCTAATGCGATACTATAAGAGATTATTGCCTTAACATGGCTATCCTTTCTAATTTTAGGATAATAATTCAATAATATATTTAAAGCTTTATCATATTGCTTATTCACAATCAGTTTATCCGTATTTACCATTATGTAAGCACTTGATGTAGGTGAATTATAAGTCAATATTGAGTCTCTATAAGAAGCTATCAATTGCTCATACTTTTCTTTTTCTCTTTTTGAAACTGAGTAATCAGCCATATAACCAGTGATAGTGCGCAAAACATGAAAATAATACGCCTTTAAATCAGGATTATTTGAAATATTAACACAGCTAAGAATGTCGTATGCTTCTTTGTACATGCCCGTAACTCCTAAAATAAAAGCTAAATTTAATTGTGATTGAGTAATAAAAGAGTAATCTTTCAATTTTTCTGCAATAGATAATTTTTTTTGTGCATAGCTTAATGCTGAATCCGATTTATAGTAAGTATACTCATCATATAGTTTACTGTATATATTGTATTTTTGGCTTTCATCTGAAGAATAACTTGCCAATTCTTTCAATTTATATAATGACTCTTCTTTCTTGATAGAATATATTTCATTATTTTCAATAATCTTATCTAGTTTATGAATTAAAGAGTCTATATTGCTTTGAGCGATAGTATTGAAATAAAATAAAATTAAAAAAACTGACATAAAATATTTTTTCATTGTAAAGCACTTTTAAATTAATGCAAAAATAAGTTTTTGCTCATTATTCTGAACTTTCTTATAAAAAAATCTTTCCTAATTATTTATATAAATTTGAAAATTAAAATCAAATTTAGTCATTTCGACCCTTTTTTACCGTACTATTTAACAATTTTTAAACTTAAAATCTTCTAAATCAGACACATTTTTCCATAATATTTTTGAAATATTATGCACTATTATTTATTTGTTTATCAGTTCTTTATATTGAATATTTATTGAAGTATAGGGGAAAAATAGGGGTATGAATTAAAAATATTTTAGTTAGTGGGGTTGTTATAGGGTATAAAAATTTGCAAACGTTTTTATGAATCTCCTTCTTTGCATTGTGAATTAAATCGAAATTTTTTAAAAACGTTGAACCATGAAAAACTATCTTTCCTCAATGGTAATATTTTCCTTCATATTTATGAGTTGCAATTCTGCAGCTCAAATTTCTACTGCTGACAAAAAAATAGATGCTAAAGTCGATTCAGTTTTAAAATTGATGACTTTGGACGAGAAAATTGGTCAAATGGTACTCTATACCAGTGGTTGGGATGTTACCGGTCCAACATTAAAGAGCGATTATATAGACGATATACGCAATGGTAAATGTGGCAACATATTCAACGCACATACCGTTGAATATGTACGCAAACTTCAAAAAATTGCCGTAGAAGAATCACGGTTAGGTATTCCGTTGTTGTTTGGTTACGATGTCATTCATGGGCACAAAACTATTTTTCCCATTTCGTTGGGAGAATCGGCTTCATGGGATTTAAAAGCTATTGAAAAATCTGCGCGCATTGCAGCCACTGAAGCTGCGGCTTCTGGATTAAACTGGACTTTTGCGCCCATGGTTGACATTTCTGTAGAACCTCGCTGGGGAAGAGTTTCAGAAGGAGCAGGCGAAGATCCATTTCTTGGTTCACAAATTGCAGCTGCCCGTGTCAGGGGCTTTCAGGGAAATAATTTAGCCGATACCACAACGGTTTTAGCTTGTGTCAAACATTTTGCAGCCTATGGAGCACCATTGGCCGGCCGTGATTACAACACGGTGGATATGTCGCAACGCGTATTTCTCGATGTTTATCTTCCACCTTATAAATCGGCCATTGATGCTGGTGCATTGAGTGTTATGAGTTCATTCAACGAATTCGACGGTGTACCTGCCACAGGAAACAGATATTTACTCACCGAAATATTAAGAAATCAACTCGGATTCAAAGGTTTTGTCGTAAGTGATTATACATCCGTAAACGAAATGGTGCATCACGGAGTTGTTGCCAATGAGGAAGAAGCAGCTTTGTTGGCCATCAAAGCAGGACTCGACATGGATATGCAGGGAGAAGTGTATGCCAAATATTTAAAGAAATTGATCGAGAAAGGCTTGATTGATGAAAAAACCATCGATCAGTCGGTGCGCAGAATTTTAAGTGTAAAATTCAAATTGGGGCTTTTCGACGATCCTTATCGTTATTGCAACGAAGCTCGCGAAAAAAGAACAATTTATGCACCCGAACATCTCGAAGCTGCTTTTGATGTAGCTAAACGTTCCATGGTATTGCTAAAAAACGAAAACAATATACTTCCTCTTAAAAAAGGAGAAAAAATTGCAGTTATCGGCGAACTGGCAAATTCTAAACGCGATTTGCTTGGTTCGTGGAAAGCCGCCGGAGATTGGAATTTTATAAAATCTATTTTGGATGAACTGAAAGAATACAATGGAGAAAAAAATGTTCTTTACGCAGAAGGTTGCAAAAAAATGGGGGACGACCGCACTGGATTTGCTCAAGCAATGGCAACTGCCCGCAGAGCTGATAAAATTGTGATGGTGATTGGTGAAGATGCCGAATGGACCGGAGAAGCTGCCAGCCGTTCGAATATCAATATACCCGGCGTGCAAACAGAATTGCTCGAGCAACTGAAAACGTTAAATAAACCTATTGTTGTCGTCTTGATGAACGGTCGTCCTCTTGTCCTTGCCGAAGAAAACAAATTGGCCGATGCTATCCTCGAAGCATGGTTCCCCGGAACAATGGGAGGAAAAGCCGTTACTCACGTACTTTTCGGTGAATATAATCCTTCCGGGAAGCTAACCATGACTTTTCCTCTGAATTTAGGTCAAGTACCCATTTTTTATTACGAGAAAAACACGGGCCGACCTATTTATTTGGGAAACGACAAATATAAATCAAAGTACCTCGATAGTCCAAATGATCCACTGTTTCCTTTTGGTTTCGGATTGAGCTATACTACTTTTGAATATTCAGATATTACCTTATCAACTAATGAATTACAACAAGATGGGAACATTAGAGCAAGCGTTACTGTAACCAATACCGGCAAAAGAGATGGAGAAGAAGTGGTACAATGCTACGTCCGCGATTTGGTGGGCAGCGTTACCCGTCCTGTAAAAGAGTTGAAAGGATTTGAAAAAATTTTCCTGAAAGCAGGGGAAAGCAAAAAGGTTTCCTTTACCATTACGCCCGATTTGCTATCTTTTCACAGACAGGATATGACTTACGGAACTGAGCCGGGCGACTTTAAAATGTTCATTGGTGGAAATTCGAGAGATGTAAAAGAAACATCATTCAAACTGATTAATTAATAAAAAACCATTTCTTTCATGAAAGGGAAACAAAAATATTGTTCGTCTAAAAGCAAAAAAAAGCTATTCACATTCGTGGCGCTGTTTGTCGTTGGAGTAACGCTATGGAGCTCTCCACAAAAATTTGTGGTGCCTTCTACAATGAAAGCAGAAGCTTGGCCGGCACATATAGAGTTGACTTTTGAAAATTATCAGGGTTTCGACTATGAAATTTTTCGATCGGTTGATGGAGGAAAAAAATTTATCAAATGTGGAGAAACAACAGCAAGTCAATATTTGGATTTTTTTGGAAAACCGGTTTCAAAAGAAACGACTTTTATCTATAGAATTCTGCCAAAAGGAATGGACATAAAAGACAAAAACGCATTCAAGTTTGAGCAGAAAGTAACCGTAAATCCTTCAGATGATGAGCAGTTGTTGAACATGACTCAACGCTATACGACAAAATATTTTTATGAATTTGCAGAACCAGTTACCGGCATGGCGCGTGAAAGAAGCAATGACCGAAACGGTGAAATAGTAACCACGGGTGGAACAGGCTTTGGCATCATGGCATTGATAGCCGGTGCAGAAAGAAATTATTTCGGTCGTCAGGATGCTTTCCGTTTGATTCAAAAAATTGTCTCATTCCTGGAAAAATCCGAAAGATTTCACGGAGCATGGGCACATTGGTATGACGCACAAACCGGAAAACCTTTCAGCTTTTCAAAATATGACGATGGCGGCGATTTAGTGGAAACTGCATTTCTGATGCAGGGGCTGCTGATAGCAAGGGAGTATTTCAATACAGAAAATGCTGAAGAACATTTGTTGTCGAATCGGATTACACAACTTTGGGAAACGGTGGAATGGAACTGGTACACACAAGGAACCGATTCTTTATATTGGCATTGGTCTAAAAATTACGGTTGGAAAATGAATCACCGCATCAAAGGGTTTGACGAAACGCTGATCACTTACGTATTGGCAGCATCTTCGCCAACTTATCCAATCGATAAAAAAGTGTATGATGCCTGTTTTAAAAACTCCCCTTACTATTTTAATGGAAAAAGTTATTATGGAATAAGGCTGGATTTGGGAATGGAATATGGCGGCCCGCTTTTTTTTACGCATTACAGTTTTTTAGGTCTGAATCCGAATGGATTGAGTGATGAACATACCGATTATTTTGAGCGAAACAAAGCACATGCCCTGATTCACAGAGCTTATGCCATTGATAATCCAAAAAAACATACCGATTATGGAGCAAAGCTATGGGGTTTTACTTCTTCTGATGATCCATTGGTAGGTTATTCATCTCATCATCCGGGAACTGATGCAGATAACGGAACTGTTTCACCTACAGCAGCTTTGTCTTCTATAGTATATACTCCGGAAGAATCGTTGGATGTATTGCGATATTTATATTACGAAAAAGGAAAAATGCTGTTTGGTAAATACGGATTTTATGATGCCTACAATCCGGAAATGGTAGAAGGACAGCAAACCGTCAAAAGTTATCTGGCTATCGATCAAGGACCGATTGCTGTAATGATTGAAAATTACAGAAGTGGCTTGTTGTGGAAACTTTTCATGAACAATGCCGAAATTTTGCAGGGATTAAAAAAACTTGGATTTACCATCAGAACAAATCAATCAAATAAACTTAACTAAAAAACAATACGAAAAACTATCAACCCATGAGAAAAAAGAACATTTTATTATTGATGTTTTGCCTAATAGGTTTGAACATCACATATGCTCAGCAAATGAGCATACAAGGGGTAATTGTTGATAAAAAAACGGGAGAAACCCTAATTGGTGCTTCAGTTTTGGAAAAAGGAACGACAAACGGAACCATAACAAATTATGATGGAAACTTTTCTATAACGGTTACAAAAGGAGCAACGCTGGTGTTTTCATATATTGGTTATAATGAGAAAGAAATCACCATTCAAAATCAGAATTTTCTGCGCATCGAATTGGAAGAAAGTACCAAACTACTGGATGAGGTCGTCGTTGTTGGATATGGAACTCAAAAAGCAAAAGATTTGACTGCCCCCATCACAACCGTTAAGGGGACAGATTTGAGCAAGCAAATTACTTCCAATCCCATGTCGGCATTGCAAGGAAAAATGACAGGTGTACAGATTATCAATAGCGGATCACCAGGCTCTGGACCATCCGTAAAAATTCGTGGTGTTGGCTCAATTGGCGATTATGCAAACCCTCTTTATATTGTAGATGGAGTTTTTGTTCACAATATCGACTTTTTGAGCAGCGGTGACATTGAAGATTTAACCGTACTGAAAGATGCTTCTGCTGCTGCAATTTATGGCGTTCGCGCAGCAAATGGAGTTGTATTGGTAACTACAAAAAAAGGAAAAATTGATCAAACAAATATCAGTTATGATGGCTATGTAGGTCTTCAGGTTCCAACCAACGTTTTGAAACTGGCTAATACCGAACAATATGTTGAATTGATGAATGAAGCCAATGCCAATACTGAAGGTTACACACCCAAAGTTGCTTCTTCTTATCCTGCAAGCACCGATTGGTACAGCGAATTACTCAGGAATGCCATCACCCACAATCACTCGCTCGATATTTCAGGAGCTACAGAAAAAACAAGTTATTCGCTTGGCGTAAATTATTTCTACCAAGAAGGAATCATGAATGCCAAAAATGATTACGAACGCTACAACATTAGGGCTCGAGTTGATCAAAAAGTTAATGATTGGCTGAATTTTGGTATCAATACAGTTTTTTCTAATTACTCAACTTATCTATCTGATAATGAAGCATTTTTTAAAGCCTATGTGAACCCACCGGTTTACCCGGTATATGATGATACCAATACCGATGCCTATCCCGTAAAATTTGGTGCCCCGCAGGATTATGGCTATGGAGCCGTTTATGGCAATCCGGTTGCAATTGCTTATTACAACAACAACAAAGAAACTGGTTTGAAATCTATTTTGTCCACTTATGCAGAAGTAAGTTTAATAAAAAATAAGTTGACTTTCCGTACATCTTATAACTTGGATTATAATTCTTGGAGAGCACGGGATTATACGCCCGAACATTATGTTGGAGGCTCACAGGGACTCAATCAATCATCATTAAGCAAAACTTTCGGCATAAGCTATCGACATATTTTGGACAATTTGCTAACCTTTAACGATAAGGTAGGTGATCATTCATTTAGTGTTTTGCTGGGAGAATCGACTCGAAACGAGAGAAAATATTCAATGATTGGAACAGCCTTAAACGTCCCTTACATTGACGAACAATCGCTTTATTTGTCAAGAGGTTCAGCTTCGAGTTTGTTTGTTCAGGATTATATTGGCGACACCAACCCCTATGCTTACAATGGTATTTCATTCTTTACAAGAGCAAGCTACAATTATGCCGACAAGTATTTGGCCACATTCACTTTCCGAGCAGACGGAAGTTCAAAATATCAACAAAAATGGGGCTATTTCCCGTCGGTAGGTTTGGGGTGGATATTGACCAGTGAAGATTTTATGCAGAATCAACATCTTTTCAATTTCTTAAAATTACGTGCCAGCTGGGGTAGATTGGGTAATGACAATGTGCCGGCAAATTCGGCTGTAATTTTAGGACAAACGGGAATGGCGAGTTCAGCCGTTTTCGGCAACGACATACTTTACGAAGGTGTTGGCTCTCAAACCGTTCTTCAAAACACGTTGAAATGGGAAGTTGTTGATGAATTAAATGTTGGCTTTGATTTCAGCATGGTACATCAAAATTTAAGGGGCGAAATTGATTATTATAATCGTACTACAAACAATGCCGTATTTTACGCTCCCATTGCTTCTGGTGGTGGCGTAGCTACCTTATTGGGAAATTGGGGAACCATTAGAAACCAAGGAATAGAAATGAATTTGAATTGGAATGAAAAAGTTTCAAAAGATTTTTCGTATAATATTGGGTTTAACATAACAACAATTGACAATAAGGTTGTCAGTTTAAACGGTAAACGCGATTTTATTCCGGATGGACTCATCAGAGGAAATTATACGACCCGCACTGCTGTTGGTCATCCCATTGGTGCATTTTACGGATACGAAATAGATGGCGTGTATGCCAGCGAAGGTGATGCACTTCGCGACCCTGTAAGTCAGGATATAAAACTTGCCGGCTATTTCAAATATAAAGATCAAAATGGAGATAAAGCAATTGATGAAAAAGACAAAGTATATCTTGGGAGTGCCATTCCATTATTTACCTCTGGCTTGGATTTAGGAATAAATTATAAAAAATTTGACGTTTCTGTTACTTTACAGGGTCAGTATGGAAATAAAATACTGAATGCAAAACGTATGAATCGCGACATTTTCACAGATGGCAACTATGACCTTGATTTTTACGAAAATCATTGGTCAGAGAACAACAAATCAAATACCTATCCATCAGCAGAGGCTTACAATAAAGCATTCATACAACAAGCCAACGATTTCTTTGTGGAAGATGGGTCCTATTTTCGCATTCAGAATGTGCAGATAGGTTACAATTTCAATACAATCAAGGGCATAAAGAACCTTCGTCTTTATCTTTCTGCTCAACGTCCGTTTACATATTTCACTTACAAGGGTTTTACTCCTGAAGTTAGCGGTGGCCCGACTACCAGCGGCATCGATACTCAGACTTATCCCATGCAGGCTATTTATACATTCGGTTTAAAGTTTAACTTATAATTCAAAAAGAATATGAAAAACAAAATATTGGTTTTATGCTTAAGCGTCTTAACGCTGACAGGATGTTCGGACTATCTCGATATACGTCCTGAAGGAACGGTTCCATCATTAGGAATGGATTACACAAAATCGGAAAATATTTTCAAACCCGTAAGTGCTGCTTATGCTTCTTTGCGTCCTTCGGAAGTACATGCCTTCAATTACATTTGCATGTTTGAAATTCCTTCCGATGATGCCGATAAAGGGAGCACCCCCGATGATAATCCCGAGGCAAGGGAACTGGATTCATTTACATTCGGTCCCTCAAACGGATTGATTGCAGGACTTTGGAATGGCTATTACAACGTGGTAAGTGCTGCCAACAATGCCATCGGACAAATGCCATTGTTCGAAGCCAACATGATGACGGAAGCCAATAAACTGTATGCTCGTCAATGTGAGGCTGAAGCCAAAGTGATTCGTGCCTATGCCTTTTTTAACCTGGTGCGAGCTTTTGGAAATGTTCCCATTGTGGATACGGTAATGACTTCGGAACAATTGGCTTCCTTACATCAGTCAACACCTGCTCAAGTTTATCATTTTATAGAAAATGATTTGCAAGAAGCCATTCCGGTATTGCCGGCTTCTTATACCAAAGCCTATGCCGGACGTATTACTTCTTACACGGCTATGTCTCTAAAAGCAAAGGCTCACATGTACCATGCTTCCATTGAAAATGCACAGGCAAATTGGGATTCGGTGGCTTCGTTAACCGATCGAATCATGGCTTCAGGCCGATATAGCTTGCTCGACAATTTTAGAAGTGTTTTTTCCGTCGATCAGGAAAACAGCAAGGAATCGCTCTTTGAAATCCAAAGTTCAAGTTTGGGAGCATCATCTGGTGACAATTATCCTTACGTGATTTATGCATATGTGCAAGGACCACGCAACAATGAACCGAGCAATATGCAAGGTTGGGGATTTAAAACCCCAAGCTCAGCATTGATTCAATTTTTTACTAACCGAGGTGAAACGGTTAGAGCTGCTACTACTTTTCTCTATCGTGGAACAAAAACACCTGAAGGGGACAGTATCAAAACAAAATGTCCGAATCCCGTTTACAATGGAAAAGTCTATACACCCTCTTCATACAATAAATGGAATTACAATGGTTACGGTTTTGATCACAATGTCCGCATTCTACGTTATTCCGAAGTCCTGCTGATGTTTGCTGAAGCCAAACTAAATGGAGCAACGACGGGGAACACCAGCGGACAAACTGCCTTAAGTGCTGTAAATGAAATTCGTAGAAGAGCTAAGCTGACAGAATTAAATTCAGTAGCCGTACAGGATGTATATGATGAACGCCGAGCTGAATTGGCTTTGGAAGAAAATAGATATTTTGATCTGATTAGGACTGGAAGAGCGCAAAGCGTTCTCGGAAGTAAAGGTTTTGTTGCTTCTAAGCATAATTTGTTCCCGATTCCAAGCACCCAAATGCAACTTAACTCAAATTTACGCCAAAATCCCGGTTATAATTAATATATAGAAATTACCATCATCAATTTTAATCACTCAATTATTTAATTTAATTATGTTTAACTATTAAAAAAACAAATGCCTTATGAAAAAAAATCGATTTTTTAGTGTACTTGCAATCGTAACTGCCCTTTTTATGGGTTTTACCTTTGCCGCTTGTAGTTCGGATGACGATGAAAATGGGGACAATAATAACGGTAAAATTGATCCCTCTACTATCGCTACTACCAATCTGATTGCTTATTTTCCGTTCGAGGACAATGGTGTAGATCAGATTGCATCCTTATCTCCTGCTGCTCAACCCAATGTGAGCTATGTAACAGGTCGTAGAGGAAAAGCTTATCAGGGAGCCGAAAATGCCTATTTCCTGTATAACCTTTCCAGCTCAAGCAAATTGGCTACCATGACGCAAGGATTTACCGTTGCAGCATGGATTAAACCAACCAAAGTTTATGGTGATCCTGTTCCCATGATTTTCCAAATTGGAAAAACTTCGGACCGCTTCTGGGGAAATTTGACTTGGATGCAAGAACGTGCAGGTGATGCAACTGCAGGTGCTGCTATTGATTCATGTTACTATAAATTCTGCTTCCAGGCAGGGGGTTCGACACAATGGCTGGCCGACGGATTCTGGAAAAAATTTATTCCGAACACATGGCAGCATCTTACACTCAGCTACGACGGAGCAACTTCGCAGTTCAGCGTGTATATCAATGGTGTACTTTATCCCGAAAGATCAAAAGTTTTGAAAAATGCAACTGGCCAAAATGTTGGTAATCTTACCTTTACAGAAGCCGATAAGATGGTAATCGGCGGTTGGTTGACAAAAATTCTGGATAACGCAACAGATGCTTGGATGGGATGGTTCAAAGGAAATCTGGATGAATTTCGAGTATATGATAAAGGTTTGACTGCAACTGAAGTGAAGAACCTTTACGACGCCGAAGTTACACAAATTAATTAATCATTTATCTGAATTCAGGGAAGGTGATCTTTTACCTTCCCTGAATTTTTTTATAACATCTTTCATGCAGAAAAAATATTTTGTATTTCTTCTCTTACCATTATTTTTCTTGGGATGCAAAAGTGAAGAACCTCAAGTTAAAGCTGTCAATGCTTACATTCAAAATGTGAGTATCAACGGCATTTTTGTATCCTCTGGTGGAACGGGTTACAATCTGCCAATAGATTCGGTTGTTATCTCAATTGATTTTTCCGAAGCCATTGATAAATCAAAAATCAATCCCCAACATTTCTATATAAACAATGGCATTGATACTTCTTTTGTAGTGTTGGACGATACGGCATCCCACAAATTAACTTTCAAAATAAAAAAACGACTTGAATACTACACCCAATATTCACTTTATATCTCTGAAGGAGAAAATCTTGGCGTCAATTTAATTGACAGTTATCAATTCTCTTTCATTACCCAACTCGATTCCACTCCAAAATTCGCTGAAATTTCCGATGACAGCTTATTGACTTTGGTTCAAAAGCAGACGTTTCGATATTTTTGGGATTACGGACATCCTGTTTCAGGACTTGCAAGAGAACGCAGTGGTTCGGGCGAAACAGTAACCATTGGAGGTTCAGGTTTTGGTGTATTGGCAACGCTTGTGGCTATCGAAAGAAGTTTTATTACCCGCCAACAGGGCTTTGAAAGATTATCCACCATTGTGAATTTTCTGAATACAAAAGCCGATCGTTTTCACGGCGTTTTTGCTCACTGGATGAACGGGACAAGCGGAAAAGTGCAGCCTTTCAGCGAAAAAGACAATGGCGCCGATTTGGTGGAAACAGCTTTTATGATGGAAGGTTTATTGACGGTTCAACAATATTTTAAAAATGGAAATCGTGAAGAAAAAAACATGTGCGACACCATTCAAAAAATGTGGGAAGACGTGGAATGGAACTGGTTTCAACAAAACGGACAACAAAAACTTTATTGGCATTGGTCGCCCAACTATGGTTGGGCAATGAATATGCCTGTTACCGGTTGGAACGAAGCTTTGATTGTCTATATTCTGGCAGCGGCGTCTCCAACTTATTCAATCGAAAAATCGGTTTACGACAACGGTTGGACTCGGAATGGGGCTATCAGAAACGGGAAAACGTTTTACGATATTCTGCTTCCTCTGGGCGAAGATCGGGGTGGACCGTTATTTTTTACGCATTATTCATTCTTAGGACTTGACCCGAGAAATCTATCGGATACTTATGCTAATTATTGGATGCAAAATACAGCTCATACAAAAATAAATCATCGTTATTGTATTGCCAATCCGAAAAAAAATTTTGGTTATAGTGCTGATTGTTGGGGTCTCACAGCAAGTGATTTCCCGGGAGGATATACTGCTTCATCCCCCAATAACGACAACGGCACCATTGCACCTACCGCAGCATTGTCATCCTTTCCCTACACACCTGAAGAAAGCATGCGCGCACTGCACTTTTTCTACTATGTTCTGGGAGATAAAATCTGGGGCGAATATGGTTTTATGGATGCGTTCAACTTGAACAAACAATGGTTTTCCAATTCTTATCTGGCAATTGACGAAGGCCCTATTATCGTAATGATTGAAAATTATCGTTCCGGCTTACTTTGGAATTTGTTTATGCAAAATGAAAATGTTCGGCAAGGATTGGGAAAATTGAGATTCAGTTTTTAAAATTGATCCAAATATAGGAACCAACTTGCTAAAAAACTAAATCAGCGCTTCCCGAAAACTTCAGAAAGCGCTGATTTTATAGTCAAAATTCATTGGTATTTGAAATTACATACCGTCTTCAATAGTCCACACAAAAGCACGAATTCCCATCACATCAGAAGTTGCATCCAATGCCCTTAATTCTTCCAGTATAGGCTGAACTTTTTCATCCGAGACAACTGTAATAATAGCACTGTTTAATGAGGGCCATGCATGGCTTCCATAATGAGGTTCACCAGTTTTGGAACCACGTCCTTTTACTTGTTCCCAACTTGTAAATCCTCTTACATGATGATTTACATACAGTGATTCAAGAATCTGCTGATAAAATCCCTGATCGAAAACTATAAATACTGCTTTCATAAATTTTTTATTTTTGTTTGTTGATGGAAGTGAAAAAGGAGAGATATTGAATGCTTCCTTCACATTCCATCAACTTTGTCAATATTTTGAATAGAACATTTACTAATTGAATCAAACTTTTTTCTTTATAAGGCTTTATGGTATTTCACTTTTCCTCAATATCTTCAAAAGTTTTAATCCATTTATAAATCAAGATTTAATTGTTTTCTGAGTCTTTTCTGCCTCTTTTTCGTACTTATGGTAATTACGTGTAATACCGAAGCCAGCAAAAATAGCATAAAGTGTAGGTACAATTAGCAATGTCAAAATCGTAGAGACCGTTAAACCTCCAATGATGGTTACTGCCATAGGCTTCCATATTTCCGAACCCTGAGAACTACTAATGGCTAAAGGTATCATTCCCAAAATGGTAGTTGCTGTGGTCATTAATACTGGACGCAAACGAGAACGACCTCCACTAACTATTGCACGGATAATTCCCATTCCTCTTTCTCTATTCAAATTGATATAATCCACCAACACTATACCGTTTTTCACTACAATTCCTACCAGCATAATGATACCAATCATGGACATCATATTTATGGTTCCTCCCGTCATAAACAATGCCAATACCACCCCTGATAGCGCAAAAGGTAAGGCAAACATGATAATGAAGGGATAAGTGAGTGACTCAAACTGAGAAGCCATAACTATGTAAACCAGCATAATGATAATAAGCAGCAATGCTGTCAGGTCGGAAAAAGATTCCTGTTGATCCTCATACGAACCGGTAATAAGAGTATCGACTCCATCAGGAATATTCATTTTTTTGATTTCATCGTTAAGCGCCTTAACACCTTTATCAATTGTTGTACCCGAGATAGTAGAAGAAACGGTAATAACACGTTCACGATTTTTTCTTTCGATAAATGGAGGAGTGAGTGTTTCAACAACTTTTCCCAAATCTTTTAATCGAATGGCTTGACCCATACTATTGTAAATTAGGATGTTTTCAACATCTTCTATCGACTGGCGATATTCCGGAGCGTAAACAACCCGAATCGTATATTCATCACCTTCTTCTCGATAGAGACTGGCCGACAAACCGTTGATTCTGTTTCTCAAAAAA
Organism: Bacteroidales bacterium; assembly: GCA_012517575.1. Classification (GTDB taxonomy): domain Bacteria; phylum Bacteroidota; class Bacteroidia; order Bacteroidales; family Paludibacteraceae; genus MVYY01. The sequence goes on from JAAYUQ010000160.1 coordinate 23,379, forward strand.
GTTGAAGCGGTCGAAATATTCAGTCCGTTAAGCGCCAACTTATCACGGTCAAATTCAACCTGATACTCGGGAGAATAGTCTCCACGACTAATGATAGTGTTTACTAACCCGTGAATGTTGCCAATTCTGTCAACCAATTCTTTGGCAACCTGATCGGTTTTTTCAAAATCATAACCGTAAATTTCAACATCAAGCGTCGATTGTCCACCCATTGTTCCCATATTTCCACCGGCAGTTACACTTGATTTGCTGATTTCCAAAAAGGACTTCAAATCGTTTCGCATACTGTCGGCAATTTGGAAGATGGTTTTATCTCGTTTTTCGACATCCGATAAGCTCAAGGTAAACGAAATAATATTGCTTCCGGTATTTTGAATAGAACCAAAAATATTGGTACTGCTGGCCTGACCGACAGAATAATTTATCGTTTCTATTTCGGGATATTTTTTCTGCCAAAGCCGAGTGAGGTTGGCTGCTGTTTGCTTGGTGATTTCCATTCTCGTTCCAACAGGTAATTCTATGGAGGCGCTGATACGTGAATTATCCTGAGCAGGAATATATTCGGTACCTATAGAAATCAACGGCAACAAACTCAAAATGAAAAATCCAGCGGCCATGGCGACAGTCTGCCATCTGTGGCGAACCGTCCAGTTGACAATATTGGCATACCATGTATCTAAATTGTCGAGAAACTTTTCAACTGGTGCATAGAGAATGGTAAACAAACGCGAATGATGCGGATCCAAGCGAAGCATTTGGGATGTGAGCATAGGCGTCAGCGACAAGGCGCAAATCATTGAAACAATAATGATAATGGTTACCATCCAACCCAACTGTTCAAAAAGAATTCCGGCCAATCCTCCTACCAAAGTCAAAGGAAAGAAAACGGCTACAATAGTAAGTGTAGAAGCTACGATAGCTGTGGCAACTTCATTGGTTCCATGAATTGCCGCACTGGCCGGTCTACTCCCCTTTTCAATATGTTTGGTAATGTTTTCGAGCACCACAATGGCATCATCTACCACCATCCCGATTGCAATGGAAAGCGAACTCAAAGAAATAATATTCAATGTTCCTCCTGTCGCCGCCAAATAAATAAATGCCGCAATTAAGGAAATAGGAATGGTTAAGATGATAATAATGGTTGCTCTCCATCTTCCCAGGAAAAACAAAACAACCAACACTACAAAAAGAAATGCATACAGAATGGTTTCTTCCAGTCCAGCAATCGTATTCTTTATGTTATCAGAAGTATCGTTAATTATATTCAACTTTACGTCGGAAGGAAGGGATTTTTCTATTTCCGGCAGCTTTTCGCGAATAGCATTAGCAATAGCAACTGTGTTGGCGCCACTCTGTTTTTGAATGACAAGAGTAGCTCCCTGTACTCCATTAGTATAGCTTTCCTGAACACGTTCCTGATGACCATCATTTACAACCGCAATATCCGACAGGTAAACATTCTTCCCGTTGAAAGTACCAACAACTACCTTATTCATGTCCGCGGGGTTCGTAAATTCGCCTTGTACACGAACCGTATAAGTTTTACTTCCCAAATCCATTGAACCGCTTGGCGTATTTACGTTTTCGAGTCGGATGCTCTGACCAATAGATTCAATGGTGAGATGATAAGCTTCCAACTTTACAGGGTCAACATAAACCTGAATCTCTCTTTCCGGAGCACCATTGATTGTAACTGAACCTACGCCATTGATACGAGCCAAAGGATTCGCCACGTTGTCATCCAAAATTTTATAGAGAGCCGGCAAACTTTTGTCTGCAGTAGCCGATATCATCATAATAGGAATCATATCGGTACTGAATTTGAAAATTACCGGATTACTTGCTGCTTCAGGTAGATAAGGCTTTACAAGTTCCAGTTTGTCTCTCACATCATTGGCCAATACATCCAAATCGTAACCAAATTCAAATTCCAAAATTACTACCGATGTATTTTCTTTTGATGTTGAATGAATATTTTTCAAATTTTCAACTGTGTTCAAAGTATTTTCCAATGGTCGGGTTACATTATTTTCAATATCCAATGCACTGGCACCACTGTAATTGGTTACCACCATTAAAACATTTGGCTCTATATCGGGTAACAAATCTATCGGCAATTTACTTAATGAAAACAAACCTAATATGATCACTCCAATAAAAATTAAGGAGGTAGTAATAGGCTTTTTAACCGAACTTTCGTATAAACTCATAAATTTTTTAAATTTAGAACTAAGTAATTTAAACAGATTATTTTAAAAAACTTTGCTCAGTCAATATTTTTATTTAACTAAATTTACTTTTCTACCATCAGCCAGTTTTGTCTGACTTGAAACGACAACCTGATCGCCATCATTCAAACCGGAAATGATTTCATATTCATTACCCAAACGACGACCCAATTCGACTTTCTGAAAAATTACCGCACCATCTTTGTAAACATAAACAAAATATTCACCCGAGCCCGTTTGTTTTACTACTGCCATATCGGGGACAACAATTCTCTTGGCCGTTCCAAAATTAAGTTCTACCCTTCCAAACATTCCGGGACGAACTTTATAATTGCTGTTGTTCAACTTAATTTCTACAGAAAATGACCGCGTGCGCTCATCGATAGTGGGATAAATCAAACTTACTTTCCCTTGAAAAGTTTGTCCTTCAAAAATATCAAAACGAATGGTTGCGGGCATGCCAAGTTTAACCTGAGCGTAATATGATTCAGAAACATTTATCACCAATTTTACGGGGTTGATCTGCATAACTGTCAGAATTGGCAACTGCCCGCTATAAATATCTCCGTTATCGTAGTTGCGCGCCGTAACAACACCGGCTGTCGGGCTCAACAAATAAGTATTCTCAGCCAGATTCTGCAAATTGGTTTTTGCCACATCCAGCTGCAGTTTGGCATTATCCAATTCTTGCTGTGAAGCGCCACCTACACTGAAAAGTTCAGCAACTCGATTATACATTCGCTGATAATTTTCTACTTGTGTTTCGAGATTCGATAGGTTGGCTGCATCCATTTGTACCAGCCTTTGACCTTTTGATACAAAGGCACCAACTTCTACCATAATTTTTCTTATTCTTCCGGGAGTTGAGGGAGAAATATTATTTTTAACTTCCGGTAGTACCGTAGCCGTAAGTTGAGCAGTTTGTTCAACATCCTGAATTTTCACCTGCTGAACCTGCACGTTTGGAATTTCTTCTTCCGCAGCCTTTTTCTTTGCATCTCCCGATTTTCCGCATGATACAAGCCCTATCGTTAAGGCCAACATCATTATTCCGAATTTTTTCATCCTTTTCATTTGAATGTCTGTAATTGATTATTAATAAATTAATTTCTGTTTTTAATTTTATGTCAGAGTTTTAAAAGAAATTATTTTCCCAGTAATTTTTCCAAATCTGCCTTTGCAGACAAGTAATTGTAAATAGACTGATTGTAGGCCAAACCTGCCTGAGTATAAGCCAATTCGGCATTAGACAAATCGAGGTAAGTTGCAGCTCCCACATCATATCGTTTTTGTGAAATGCTCAACGCTTTTTCTGCCTGTCTCAATCCTTCTTTGTTCGATTCTATTACTTTCAAAGCTTGATTGATATTATCCAGATACGACATGGCTTGTAATTCCAAACTTCTACGAAGATTGTCGCGCTGATATTGCATTTCTTCCACTTGTGTTTCTATTTGTTTTTGCTTAAAAAGCTTGCTCCCACCCTGAAACAATGGGATTGAAAGTGAAAGCCCTGCTGTTGATGTAGGGAACCAACGATAATTTGAAAATGCAACCGAATCATTGGCCATACTCATATATTGATAACTGAAAGAAGCCGAAAGGGTTGGCAAATAAGTGGATTTCTGAATCTTCAGACTTTGTTGCAATTGCTTTGCTTTTATATCAAATTGTTTCAAATCGCTGTTGGCTTGCAGCGTTGTTGTGTCTATTGCCAAAACGTCTGCATATTTGTTGGCTTCAAAGTTTGCCAAATTCCCTTCTATTTTCAGTGCTGTAAACATATCAATTCCCATCAACATTTTTAACCTTAAAATGCTCAAATTCACTGCATTTTCAGCTGAAGCCAAATTAGCGCTGGCATTTTTTACCTGCACATCAGCGCGAATCCATTCAAACTCGGAAACTGTTCCCTGTTTATACTTGTTTTGAATGATACGGGCATTTTCTACGGAAATATCGTAACTCTTTTTGAACACATCATACGAATCCTGCGCCAGCAAAATAGCATAATAAGCTTTAGAAACTTCGTTGATAAGCGAAAGTTTTGAAGATCGTGCCGACTCCATCACCAATTCGGCATCCAACTCCGACATTTTTATGGTTGCCCAAAGTGTTGGCGCTATCAACGGCATGGCAGCCGAAATTCCACCACTGAAAGTATTGTCCTGTCCTACTTCGATTCCTTCAGGATTAGATGGCATTCCGGGAATACTGAAAAACATTTTTTGTTTTTTTACAGCTCTGGAATACTGCCCTACACCTGAAATAGTGGGAAACAAGGCGGAAATTTTTTCCTTACTCGAATAATCTACTCTTTTGATTTCCTTGTTGGCAACCTTGATGGTCGGACTTTCACTCAATGCTATTTCTATAGCTTTGTTGAGCGAAACCGTCAATGTATCCTGCGCTCTGAGAGAAAATGGTAAAAGCGCTATTCCAAAAAGAACAATAATGATTGATTTTTTTAGAGAATTTGCTGTCATATTTTTTTCATTTATTTTTTTGATAATACCGATTTTAAAATAAAATATTACGATTCACTTTCATAGTAATTTTTTCTTACGTACTCAAGTCCTTTTTCGTTAGCAATAATGTGGATAATAATGTCGATAAAAAAGTCAACGATCCGCTTTTTTGAATATTTTTTAGGATACTGGCTCATAGAAGTCATAATGTTTTTCAGCTGGTAAGAGTGAAGCACTGAAAGTAATTCAATATCCAAATCTTCACGATAAAATCCTTCCTTCACTCCTTGTTGAAGATTCATTTCAAAATCTTTTCTGATAATGGAACGTCTGCGTGTTTCGTGTTTTTGATAAACTTTAGGGTAGTATTTCTTAATGTCAAGCCACATCAGTTTAGGCTGACAATCAATATTTTTCTTTATTTCTTTCAAGACGGAAATTAGTGATTCAATGGCATTTTTATTGTCGAATATTTTTCTCATTTCTTCAACATTGATTTTTTCATCATAAGTCAATATTGCGTCCACCAATTCTTCCTTTTGTTTGAAATAACTGTAAAAGGTCTTTTTGGAAATTCTTAATTCATTGCAAATGGTATCAATGGAAACATTTCTGATACCATATTCCATAAACAATTCCAATGATTTTTGAAGTATTGCTTCTTCAAGATTCTTCATATCCAGCAACAAAATTTGCTGCAAAATTACATAAAATGTATTTTTATTTTGTAGTAAAAATATAAATAATGAGTTAAATTTTGTTTATAAATAAATAAGTTACTGTATATCTGATATTTAAAATAGATATTTGGAAACTATTAGAATCTAAAAGTTTTCTAATAAACATTTGACTCAAAAAATCAATAAATCATTGGAGATAAATATGATGGTTTTAAAACCAAAATTTTTCCCTAAAGAAAAATTAGAGTTTCAAAAAAATTCATGGAAATTTAAGGTTGTAACTTCTTAGCCAAAAAACTAAAAAAAATCGGCAAAGACGCTGACTGAAGTGCTGAATAAGCTTTTTAGCAAAAATCAAGCCAAAAAATTTCTACTTAAAAAGAAAAAACGGAGACAAAAAAATATTTTTTTACCTCCGTTTAATCTATGAATTAAAAAATTGTTCTCTGTTAAATCAACTTTCAAGTATTTGTGAAACAAAATTTTGTACTTCTCTGTAGGAAAGGTTCATAATTTCTTGCATTTCGTTTTCTATCGCAGATCCAAGCAATTCAATATTCATTTGAGATACATAAGTTTTCCCATCCGATTTTTTGTATATCGAAATCCTGCAGGGCATCATGCTTGAGAAAGTGCGCCATTCATCTTTTCCCAAAATGGAATAAGCATGAGATGGAGAGCAAAGCTCCAACACTTTTACAGGTAAAACTTCTTTGTTGTTTTTTGCCATAGTTTCCTGCAGATCATGCATATAAACCAGTCTCCAACCTCCTTCCTGAATAGCTCTTGTCAATTCTGTCAGGGTTTCGCCGAAGTCAAATTTACTTTTATTTTCTACAAACAATTGTTCCATTTCATTTGGGTTGACTTATTGTTTTACTTTTTCTTTCTTAAGCAGCACTTCATCAATGGCATTTTTCAGCACATCTTTTGGCAAAGCGCCCTGTGCCATTTGAGGATTCTCATTCATCGGACAAAAAAGTATGGTAGGAATACTGCGAATACCAAATGCTGCAGCCAGCTCCTGTTCTTTGTCCGTATCAATTTTATAAATATAAATCTGCCCATCATACTCTTTAGCCAATTCTTCCAAAATTGGAGCAACTGCCTTGCAAGGACCACACCAGTCTGCATAAAAATCTATTACGCAAGGTTTATCACCCAGATATTTCCATTCATTCGGGCTGGCTTCGTAATTTACTACTTTTTTCAAAAATTCTTCTTTGGTTAAATGAATTGTTCCCATTTGTTTTTCTTCGTTTTTGTTTTGTGAATTTTCTTGTTTATTTTCTCCATTGCTTCCTGCACAAGCGCTTAAAGCAATAAAAGTTATCATTAAAAATATTCCGGTCAATTTTTTCATATTCTTCTTATTTTTTTGGTTTTTATGTTTATATCAATTTTTTGTATTTCTAAACGGCAAAGTATAAATTTTCTTTCTCACTGATGTTAAAGTGCTCTTTATGGTCGAATAATTCGTTTTTATTTATTGTCATTGTTGTCTGTCGAAACTTCACAGGATTTTCCACAAGGACTAAAATTTAACAACGCCATCAATAGCAAAAAACCTCCAACTATCAAATATAAAACTTCCAAACTGTATGCAAAAGCTATAAGCAATACAATTCCCAGTATCAGTTGAATCATTCTGACGGGATTCCATCGAAACAATGATTTTTTACTCCTCGCTTTCATTCGTATTGGAATTTTTGTTTTTCAATTTGAACATATCAAAAAACAGGTAGCCCAAAACGGCACCGTATACTATACTAATGTACGGATTGGAACTGATAGGACAAGTCCCCGATTTACAACCAACAAAATAAAAATATGCAAATCCTCCAATACTTCCTAAAAATACGCCAACTACCTTGAGCCAGTGTCGAGAAAAAAATTTTTTGATCATGAGCAATCGAAATTTAGTTTGTGCATTGACATGAACGAATACAGTCCAAAATCTGAACTATTTCCTTGTTTTTCAATGAATAGTAACAGTTTTTCCCATCTCTACGACAATTCAAAATACCTTTGGCACGCATATCGGTAAGATGATGAGAAAGCAACGACTGTTCACAGTTTAATTCTTCACTTATTTGTGAAACATTCAATTCCTCTTTTTCCGAAAGCAGTGAAATTATACACAAACGTGTAGAGTGAGAAATAGCTCTTAGTTTGTAGGCTGCCTCTTCCATTTGGTCTATGTTGTTAATCTGTTCCATAATTCAAATATTGTGCAAATATATGAACATTTATTCATTTATACATGCGTTATTTAGAATTTTTAACATTTTGGACATTCATTTCCATAATGTTATTAAAACAAATACTTTGTCCGCTATTTATATCTTTTGTTTTTAAAGAAAAAAGTATCTTTGTGTTTTAAATCAGAAATTCATACAGATGGCCTTTTCTTCAACCATAATTTGCGAAAATTTAATTGCCGAACTGAACGAATCCATTGAAAATCAGAATCCGGCTGACATTTTTGTATTAGTGGACGAAAATACAAAAAAGTTCTGTCTTCCGCTCCTGCTTCAGTCGGAAAAATTGAAAAGTTGCCAAATAATAACCATTCCCAGCGGTGACGAGAACAAAAATATCGACACCACCATTCAAGTATGGAATTTTTTATCGTCGCACGGTGCTACACGACACTCATTGATGATTAATGCAGGTGGCGGAATGGTTACCGATTTGGGCGGTTTTGCAGCAGCCACTTTCAAACGCGGAATTCGATACATCAATGTTTCTACAACTTTGCTTGGAGCTGTGGACGCTGCCACCGGAGGAAAAACAGGCATCAATTTTTTGGGGCTGAAAAACGAAATTGGTGTTTTTGCTCCGGCAGACAAGGTATTGATAAATGTAGATTTTTTCAGAACACTGGACGACAAGAATTTGCGTTCGGGTTTTGCCGAAATGATAAAACATTCGTTGCTCGATTCGCGCGAACATTGGAACAATATTCTGAAATTTGATTTCAATAAGATAGATTTCGATCTTTTAAAATGCAGAGTGGTTGAAAGCGTAAAAATTAAAGAACAAATAGTTGAGAAGGATCCAAAAGAACAAAACTTGCGAAAGGCATTGAATCTGGGACACACTTTTGGTCATGCTTTCGAAAGTTTTTCGTACAGGCAGCATCAGCCAATTTTGCATGGATATGCCGTTTTGTACGGACTTGTGTGCGAATTGTATCTTTCACACGTAAAACTGAACTTTCCTAAAGAAGATTTGTTAAAACTCATCACACTTTCAAAAGAAAATTATGGAAAATTCTCTTTCTGCTGTGAGGATTACGAACAACTTTATGAATTAATGACGCATGACAAAAAAAATGTTTCGGATGCCATCAATTTCACTTTACTGTCGGATGTAGGAAAAATTGAGTTAAATCAAACAGCCACAAAAAAAGAAATTTATGAATGTTTGGATTTTTATCGGGAGATGTAGAGTAATCTTTATCAGCATTACGAAGAATCTAAGCATGTATAACAAAACAAAATGAAAAACCAATGAAAAAAACTTTAGTAATAGGCGCCAGCACCAATCCTGAACGTTATGCCTACAAAGCAGCGCAGCGCTTGCTGGAGAACGGACATGAAATTGAATTGCTTGGACTTCGGCCCGGAGAAATTTTTGGTAAAGCCATTGACACTGAAAGGAAACAATATACCGACATTGATACGGTAACACTTTATGTTGGTCCAAAAAATCAGCCGGAATATTACGATTATATTATCTCGTTGCATCCCAAAAGAGTAGTTTTTAATCCGGGAACCGAAAATCCGGAATTTGAAGCCATGCTTGAATCAAACGGCATTCAGGCACAAGAAGCCTGTACACTTGTATTGTTGGGAACAAACCAATATTAAAATAATTCTGATTTTATATTTTATCTTCTTATGAAAATTGCATTGATTGGTTACGGGAAAATGGGTAAAGCCATTGAAAGAATAGCAAAAGAACGTGGACATGAAATTGTTTGTATCATCGATATAGACAATTTAGATGATTTTGAATCCGACCAGTTTAAAAATGCCGACGTAGCTATAGAATTCACTCATCCCGGTGTTGCGCTAAACAACTACAGAAAAACCTTTGCTGCCGGCATTCCTTTGGTATCAGGGACTACAGGCTGGATAAATGAACTGCCCTCCCTGAAAAGAGAAGTGGAAGAAAAAGGCTACACATTCTTTTGGTCATCAAATTTTAGTTTGGGCGTCAATATTTTTATGGCCGCAAACAATTATCTGGCTTCCATCATGAACCGTTTTTCTGATTATGACGTGGAAATAACAGAAGTTCATCACATTCATAAGCTGGATGCTCCAAGTGGAACAGCCATCACGCTGGCTGAAGATATACTGAAAAACATAGACAGAAAAAACTCATGGGTGAAAGAAGAAGCAAAGCAACCTAATGAACTGGCAATAAAATCAATTCGGGAAGATGAAGTTCCGGGTATTCATATTATTCGATACGATTCTTCATTCGATGCCATTGAGTTTAAACATGAAGCTAAAACCCGAGATAGTTTTGCATTGGGAGCAGTAATGGCTGCCGAGTTTGCCATCGGAAAAAAAGGATGGTTAACCATGCAGGACATGCTAAAATTCTGATATTTTCTCCATTTAGGAAAATCGAATGCTAAAAAGTTCAATAATTTCTCATAGAACTGAACAAAAAAAATTCAAAAAATTAACGAATTAAATTATGACTTCCGAACCTCACACATCCCGTTTCCATCAACCTCGTCGACAATGGATAAAAGCTGCCATTTGGAGTCTTATCTATATTTTATTTATTGCATGGGTAGGAAATTTTTGGTGGTTGCTGTTACTTCCAATTATTTTCGACGCATTTATCACCAAATTTATTCCCTGGACATGGTGGAAAAAGACTAAAAACAAAACACTTCGTTCCATTTACAGTTGGATTGATGCCATTGTATTTGCTTTGGTAGCTGTATATTTCATTAATATTTACCTGTTTCAGAATTATCAAATTCCCACTTCTTCGCTGGAAAAAACCTTGCTGGTTGGCGATTTTCTGTTTGTGAGCAAAGCCAGCTACTGGCCGCGAATTCCGAACACACCACTTTCTTTTCCATTGGTGCAGAATACTTTTCCGATTATCAACACAAAATCCTATCTGGAAAAACCTCAATGGGAATATAAACGCTTGAAAGGGTTCGATACCATCGCACACAACGATATTGTAGTTTTCAATTTCCCAACCGGCGACACGGTTTGCCTGAAACAGCAGAACCCAGATTATTATCAACTCTGTTATTACTACGGACGCGATGTGGTTCGCAGCAGAAAAGACATTTTTGGAGAAATCGTGTATCGGCCTGTCGATCGCAGAGAAAATTACGTGAAACGTTGCATCGGCTTGCCGGGTGACTGGCTGCAAATAAAAAACAATCAGGTTTTTATCAACGGGAAAAAGCAAGAGGCTTTTCCGGGAGTACAGTTCAATTATCTTGTACAAACCGACGGAACGCGTTTGAGTGATGAATTACTCACCAAATTAGGTATAAGTAAGGACGACCGGTTGATTTTAAATACATCTCAAAATCCGCAAGAAATAACAACATTGGGTTTGGATCCGAGTTTCCCCATTTATCATTTTCCGCTGACCGTAGAAATGATGCAAAAACTGCAACATGTTACAGGTGTTGTGAAAATCGTGATTGAACCGGAAATGTATGGAGGCGACGTTTATCCATTGGGCGGCGGTAAAAAATGGACCCGCGACAATTACGGACCCATTTACATCCCCAAAAAAGGAGCTAAATTGGAATTAAACGCTTACAATTATCCTATTTACGAACGGGTGATTCGTACTTATGAAAACAATAAGTTGGAGTATAAAAACGGAATCTTTTATATCAACAATCAACCAACAAAAACCTATCGTTTCAAAATGGATTATTACTGGATGATGGGCGACAACCGACACAATTCGGCAGATTCACGTTATTGGGGATTTGTTCCTGAAGATCATATTGTCGGACGGCCGGTAGTGGTTTGGTTGTCATTGGATAAGGATAAATCGTTGTTTAACGGGAAAATCAGGTGGAACAGATTTTTCAAGGATGCTCGAAGATAAAACAGAAAATAAACCATCGACGTTTGAAGTTCAAGAAATAAATTTTTCTTCAGAATTGCATGATTTTATCTTGGCCATGCGAGAGAAAAACGTGTTGCTTTCTATGGCTTATCTGGCTCCGGTAGATTATTTTATGGTTCTGACGAATGCACATTATGCTGTTATAGAGCAACATGAATATTATCAGAAACAAACCTACCGAAATCGATGCAGGATTGCCGGAGCAAATGGTGCGATGGATCTAATTATTCCGGTGGAAAAAACTGCAAACATTAAATCAACAGTCCGCGATATTCGGATTTCGGAACATAACGATTGGCAACGTCAGCATTGGAAAGCAATTTCATCTGCTTATTTTTCCAGTCCGTTCTTTGAATATTATTTGGATGAATTTCGTCCATTTTATGAAAAAAAATGGTTATTTTTGTGGGACTTCAACATGGAAATTCAGAACAAAATTTTCGAATTGCTTGAAATTTATCCGGAACTCGATTTTACGGATAAATTTATGGACAAAACTGAAGAAAATATGCTGGATTTGCGCTTGCAATTTCATCCAAAAAAACAGCCTGTTCTGAAAATTCCTTCATACTACCAGGTTTTCGAAAATAAATTCGGATTTATTTCGGGACTGAGTATTATTGATTTACTTTTCAATATGGGAAACGAAAGCTTGCTGTGGTTATCGGGAAAATCAAGTTAAAAGTTTCTGCAGAGGAGTATTTGTCGGATTGATTTTTGAAAAAAATTTAAATATAAAAATATGGAACTTGATTGGAACAATATTGGATTTGGTTATGTGAAAACCGACTACAACATTCGTTGTACTTATCAAAATGGTGAATGGGGAGAATTTGAAGTTCATGAAGATGAATATCTGACGTTGCACATGGCAGCCACTTGCCTGCATTATGGTCAGGAAGTTTTTGAAGGATTGAAAGCTTTTAGAGGCGTTGATGGAAAAATTAGGGTTTTCCGAATGGATGAAAATGCCAAAAGAATGCAATCTTCATGCAACGGAATTATCATGGAACCTTTTCCTGTCGATAGATTTCAGGAAGCGGTTCTTAAAGTTGTTAAGCTAAACGAACGTTTCGTTCCTCCCTACGAATCCGGAGCATCATTGTATATCCGTCCGTTAATGATTGGAACAAGCGCTCAAGTTGGCGTCAAACCTTCACGCGAATATCTTTTTATAATATTTGTAACGCCGGTAGGCCCCTATTTCAAAGGAGGCTTTCAGACAACCCCTTATGTTATTTTAAGACAGTACGATCGTGCTGCTCCACTGGGAACAGGAATTTACAAAGTCGGAGGAAACTATGCTGCAGGGCTGGCGGCCGATGAGAAGGCACATTCTTTAGGTTATTCAGCAGTTTTCTATCTGGATGCGAAAGAAAAAAAATACATTGACGAATGCGGCGCTGCCAATTTTTTTGGAATTAAAAACAATACGTATGTAACGCCAAAATCAACTTCCGTACTTCCTTCCATCACCAATAAAAGTTTAATGACATTGGCCAGAGATATGGGTTTGAAAGTTGAACAGCGTCCTGTACCCATTGAAGAATTGAGCACCTTCGAAGAAGCAGGAGCTTGTGGTACGGCAGCCGTTATCAGTCCTATTCAACGAATTGACGATTTGGATGAAAATAAATCCTACGTTTTTTCGCCAGATGGCAAACCGGGCGTTATTTGTGAAAAGTTGTACAAAAAAATTCGCGCCATTCAGTATGGCGAAGAACCTGATATTTACGGCTGGACAACAATTGTTGAATAAACATTTTTACAAAAAACTGCAAAAATCATAGCAGGTTATCTTTTTATCGATTCCACAAGTTGAAATCGAAAATTTTAAAAAAAAGAAAAAGCAGGGGAAGAAATTTAACTTTTATTTCAAACCCTGCTTTCTTATTTAAAACAAATCAAAATTGTTTTATCCGCAATGTGAATATCCGCAATTCTTGCAGGTCAGGCAACCTTCCTGGTATATCAACGTTTTCTGCCCGCAAGAAGGACAATTTTTCCCATCTGCTTCCGTACCATCCGGAATATATTTTTTCAGGGCACGTTCCACTCCAACTTTCCATGTATTGATGGATTCGCTGTCCAACTGCAACCCCGAAACCAATTTTATTACCTGATCAATCGGCATTCCGTAACGCAACACACCGGAAATCAGTTTGGCATAATTCCAGAATTCCTTGTCGAATTTGTGAGACAAACCTTCGATGGTCGTTTTGTATCCACGTTTGTTGGTAAACTGAAAATCATATCTTTTGTTGCCATTTTCGTCCACCGTTTTAATGATTTTTCCCGAAGTAACGGTTTTTGGAAGTGCAATTCCTTCTTCATCATCGGCCAGTCCGGTAAATATTTCATAGGGACGCCCATCTTTTAAACCTACAAAAGCAATCCATTTGTCTTTTGCATTTTGAAATCTGA
>JAAYUQ010000013.1 GCA_012517575.1 Bacteroidales bacterium
GGTTATAGGAGCATATCAAGAAGATCATAGTGACGCAACAAATGAAAGTTATGGTTTTTCGGGTTGGCTTGTTTCGAATACTCATTTTTGGGAACCAGATCAAGGCGACAATTCAACTTTTTATTATTTGGGGAACAATTATTCGAATGCATATCAAAAAGCCAGGAAATATATTTACGGTGGGTACGAATTAAGGGTACCATACCCCGAGAATGGGATTATTGAAGCTTACACTGCGCCACCAAACCTATTTCAGTTTTATAAAGACGGTGTTATATACTATAAAGGCTATTATAATATCCTGGGTCAGTTTATACCTCGTAATCGATGGCATATAGCCTCAATTACATTTAGAAATAAAGTCGTATGGGAAATTTTTGGTAGAATATGTCATCTGCTTGGCGATATGACAGTCCCGGCACATGTGCATAATGATCCACATCCTCCTACAGATTTAGACACTTACGAAAGCTGGATGGATAATCCATCTATTTATAATCAATGGACATATCAAAGCGCGATTGTAGATGGAGGCTTGATTAATCCATCCCAGAGCTCTAACCCACTTAAACATTTATTTTACCCAACAGCTCAAATCACTGGTTTCTTCAACACCTTTGATGTTGATGGAAATAATGTTTGTGGTAATAATGATTCGTTCTCAATGTATCCGGGTTTAAGTGCGAAAATCACAGAGTTAACAAATTTTTATGGTGGTATTGCACCGACTAAGAATTATGCTGTGGCCTTAGAATATTGTGCAAATCAAACTTTTACTTATGGTATTCGAGCAATGGCGGGACTACTTTATTGGTTTGCGAAAGAATGTAATCTTCTACCGCAAGCGCTTGTCAACGTTTATTTAATGGGAGATTTTATATTATATGCAGGTGGAATTGGGGATTGGTATGTACGATTGGATAATGGAATTAATCCATTTGCCTATAGTTGGCAAATAATGTATTTGGATGGGGTTGGATATTTACAGACTTATGAGAGCATTAAAAAAGAAAAAGAGAAAAAAGATAAGGATAAGAAGAAAGACGGAGACGTAATTATTGATGCTGCACCGAGTAATGAATGGGTGCCGGTTGGTACCAACTCCCCATATTTCAGTAAACCGCATAATCCTTATGATTTGCGCGACTTTAAACTGAGATGCATTGTTACCGATGGATCGAATACAACAAAAACATCAAATGAATTTTATGTTGATGTTGTTGCATATCCACCCGAGTTTTCAATTGGGTTAAATGGCGATAATCAAGGAAATCTATTATTACTTGAAAAAGAGATTGAAGAAGTTTCTATATCTAATAGTTATACTCTAAACCAAAATTATCCCAATCCATTTAATCCCACAACAAGGATTTCATATTCAGTCCCTGAAGCCGGTTTTGTATCCTTAAAGGTATTTGATATTCTCGGAAGAGAAGTACGCTGCCTTGTAAACGAACAAAAGCAAGCAGGTAATTATGAAGTTGAATTTGATGCTTCCGGATTGCCGAGCGGAACATATATCTATA
>JAAYUQ010000014.1 GCA_012517575.1 Bacteroidales bacterium
CGGTTGAAATCATATTGAGTGTCAATTTCTGCGCTGTTCCCGATTTCAAACGAGTACTTCCTGTTACGAATTCAGGCCCGACAATAAGTTCTATTTTTATATCAGCTTCTTGAGATACCGGTGAATCGGGATTGCAAGCGATGGAAGCTGTCAGGATCCCATTTTCTCGAGCTTTTCTCAATGCCCCTATCACATAAGATGCCGTTCCGGAAGCGGTTATTCCAACAACAGTGTCGATGGGAGTAATATTGTGTCTTTTCAAATCTTCCCAACCTTGTTCGATATCGTCTTCAGCAAATTCCACCGCATTGCGTAAAGCCGTATCACCACCTGCAATTATGCCAATTACCAAATGTGGCGGCATGCCGAAAGTTGGAGGAATTTCGGAAGCATCCAAAACTCCTAAACGTCCACTAGTGCCTGCTCCAATATAGAATAAGCGTCCACCGATTTTCATTTTCTCTACCAGTCTTTCGACGAGTTGCTCAATTTGAGGAATGGCTTTTTCGACTGCAAAAGGAACTTTTTTGTCTTCTTCATTCATTTCGACGAGCAATTGGCGAATGTCTTTTTTGTCCAAATCGTTGTGCAGCGAATTTTGTTCTGTAATTTTTTCAAATGCCATGTTATGCAAATTAAAAATTAATTTTTTGATTTTTCAGCGTGAAATTTTACCAAACCTTTCATTGGATGCTGTGCTATGTCAACTATTTTGAAATGTCTTTCGCGTGCTATGGTTTGCAATATGTCCGCAAAATGATAAGCGACTGATCCGATAAATCCCAACGCCGTTTCTTCACTATGTGGATATTGACAAATATTTCTGGTAAAAAATTCGTTAAAACTTCCATATACAATATTATATATAGGCGGATATTGAATATTTTCTTTTATAAAAGGCACAAATTGAGCCAAATAGCGATTAGGGAAAGGTTTTTTGTACACATGATCGAGAACTTTTTCCAACGTCAAATCATACTCTTTCATAAATTTTGATATTAAATCGGGCGGCAATTGATTCTTTAACGCATCGGACATCAGCTTTTTTCCAAGTATAGCGCCACTGCCTTCATCTCCCAAAATAAATCCCAATGGCGGAACATTTTTTTCTATCCCTTTTCCGTTGTAATAACAAGAGTTGGAACCTGTTCCAAGAATACAAGCTATTCCGTTTCCTTTTCCAAATAATGAGCGGGCGGCTCCCAACAAATCGCTTTCTACGGTTACAATAAGCTCTTTTCCAAAAATAATTTTAAAAATTTCGCTCAACATTTTTTTTTGTTCGGCAAAGGCGAAACCGGCTCCATAAAAATGAATGCTATCAATTGAATTTTGCATGATTCGGGGATAAAGATTTTCCTTCAGTTCAGCAAGGATTTCTTCTTTGGTTTGGTAAAAAGGATTGATGCCTTTTGTGTAAAATTCCTTTACAGTATTTTCACTTTCTATCATACACCAGTGGGTTTTGGTTGACCCGCTATCGGCAATAAGTTTCATTTTTTAATAGTATATGTTTAATTTTCTGTACAAATTAAAGCAAAAGAATTTACCCTGCCAAAGAAAATGAAGAAAAAAACAAAATTTAACGCAAACGTTTGCATTTTAATTGGAATTGTATTACTTTTGAAACCAAATTCATAATAATCCTATTACCTATGAGAACAAACTTAAGCTCCAAAATAACCATGACGCGTGTACCCCGAAGATACTATCAACCCGATGATGTCTTCGAACTGTCGAGGGTTACCCGTCATGAAAAAATTCCGACGGAAATTTTTGATACAGAAAGAGAAGGCTCGGCAAAAGTAGCAGAAGAAATTGCAACTTTAATTAAAGCAAAACAGGCTGCTAATGAAAAATGTGTTTTGGGTTTAACTTCCGGTAAATCAATGGTGGGAATTTATTCCGAACTGGTTCGATTACACAAAAAGGAGAATGTTAGCTTTAATAATGTGATCGTCTTTTTACTTTTTGAATACTATCCCCTTACCGGAAAATTGCAGGGAAGCTTTGGACAATTGAAAAACATGTTGTTGGATCATGTGGATATTCCGGCTGAAAATATTTTTTATCCCGATGGGACTATGGACAAACATCAAATTATGCAAGCTTGTGCAGCATATGAACAGAAAATAGCTTCTTTTGGCGGCATCGACTTGCAGCTTTTGGGAATTGGACGCTCAGGGAATATTGGTTTCAATGAACCGGGTTCGTTGACCAATTCTCAAACACGTCTTATTTTGCTCGATACACTTTCGAGGGAAGATGCTGCCGAATTTTTCAGCAATGTGGAAATGGTTCCCGTCTCTGCTATTACTTTGGGTATTTCAACTATTCTGAAAGCGAAAAGAATTGTTTTAGTGGCTTGGGGTGAACATAAATCTACGGTCGTAAAAAATGCCGTTGAAGGTCCTATGTCTGAAACCATTCCTGCATCTTATCTTCAGCTTCACTCCAACGTGAAAATGGTTATCGATCTTCATGCTGCCAGTGAATTAACCCGTATCAGCATGCCGTGGCTGGTTACTTCATGCGAATGGGACAGCAAACTGATTCGTCGTGCCATCGTTTGGCTTTGCATGAAGTTGAAAAAACCGATTCTGAAATTGACCAATAAGGATTATAACGACAATGGACTCAGTGAATTGTTAGCTATTTATGGTTCGGCCTACAATGTGAATATCCGTATTTTTAACGATCTACAGCATACCATTACCGGATGGCCAGGTGGCAAACCCAATGCCGATGATTCCAATCGCCCCGAAAGAGCACTTCCGTATCCCAAACGTATTCTCATTTTCAGTCCACATCCCGATGATGATGTGATTTCTATGGGCGGAACTTTCAAAAGGTTAATCGATCAGAAACACAACGTTCATGTAGCTTATCAAACATCCGGAAATATTGCAGTTGCCGACCACGAAGTCATTCGTTTTCTTTCCTTTGTGAAAGGATTCAAAGATTTATTCGACAGCAATAATGAGTTGATTCAGTCGAAATATGAAAAAATGAGAAATTTTCTCTTGTACGAAAAAAAGGAAAATGATGTGGATACGCCTGAAATTCTTGAAGTAAAAGCCTTAATAAGAAGAGGAGAAGCAAAAGCAGCTTGTCGATATTTGGGTTTGAGCTCCCAAAATATTCATTTTCTGAATCTTCCATTTTATGAAACAGGTACGGTAAAGAAAAACGATTTATCGCAAAAGGATATAGATATTATAAAGGACTTGCTTCAACAGATTCAGCCTCATCAGATTTATGCTGCCGGCGATTTGGCCGATCCTCATGGAACTCACAAGATTTGTTTGGATGCAGTGCTGGCAGCAATTGACGAACTGAAGGACGAAGAATGGATGAAAGATTGCAGAATTTGGATGTATCGTGGTGCATGGAAGGAGTGGGAAATTGACCATATCGAAATGGCTGTTCCTCTGAGTCCCGAGGAGTTGAAAAACAAGAGGAATGCCATTTTACGTCATCAATCGCAAATGGAAAATGCTCCTTACCTGGGAAACGATGAAAGACTTTTCTGGCAGCGGTCAGAAGAGAGAAATCGCGCTACTGCCGAATTGTACACACAATTAGGTTTGGCCTCTTACGAAGCTATTGAAGCCTTTGTTCGTTATATACCTGTTTGATTTTTTTTCAGAATTACAAATTAATTTTTTAAACACTTTTTATGAAGCCAATTAATTGCTTTATTGTTTACGATGATCCTGTTCAGGCTGAAGTTACCATAGAAAATTTATTGCAGTCGGAATTGGTTAACGCTGTATATTTACTTTCTAAAGAAGAAAATATTCAGATGAATGAAAAATGTTATCCGATTTTGATAGATTCTCTTTATGGCAGCAATACGGTAAAGAAAATTGCCGAAAAATCCGAAGCGCCCTATTCACTTGTGTATTTGAAAAACACACCTTTGTCTTTGGGGCAGTTTGCGTTAGAACGTTTGGTTCAAATTGCTAAAGATACAAAGGCTGGTATGGTTTATTCCGACTATTACCAAGTGTCGGGAGACATTCGCAGCAAATTACCGTTAATCGATTATCAGCTCGGAAGTGTACGTGACGATTTTAATTTTGGTTCCGTTTTGTTTTATAATGCAGAAACTTTAAAACATGCTGCCGCCGAAATAAAAGATAATTTTCTTTATGCCGGATTTTATGATGTCAGGTTAAGGGTTTCACAAAAAGCCAAATTGGTACACATTGATGAGTATTTGTATTCGGAGGTTGAATCGGATACCCGTAAAAGCGGAGAAAAGTTGTTCGATTATGTTGATCCGAAAAATCGCCAGCGTCAATTGGAAATGGAGCAAGTCTGCACTGAGCATTTAAAAAAAATCGGAGCTTATCTGAAGCCGGAGTTCAAAACTATTCGTTTTGATGAAAAAAACTTTGAGGTGGAAGCTTCTGTGATAATTCCCGTTAAAAATCGGGTAACGACCATTGAAGATGCAGTTCGCTCTGCTTTGGCGCAAAAAACAACTTTTCCTTTCAATGTGATTGTTGTGGATAATCATTCTACAGATGGAACTTCTGAAATTGTAAGCAAATTGGCAAAAGAAGACAGTAGGGTGAAGCATATTGTTCCGCAGCGTCAGGATCTGGGCATTGGGGGTTGTTGGAATGTTGCCGTTCATTCTGCTTTTTGTGGAAAATTTTCTGTTCAGTTGGATAGTGATGATGTTTATCAGGATGAAAATACGCTTCAAATAATAGTAAATGCTTTTTATGAGCAGAATTGCGGAATGGTTATCGGATCATATACCATTACCGATTTTGAGATGAATGTGATACCGCCGGGCTTGATAGATCATCAGGAATGGACTCCGGAAAACGGCAGGAACAATGCTCTCAGAATTAATGGTTTGGGCGCACCGAGAGCTTTTTATACGCCTTTGCTCCGAAAAATAAAAGTCCCTGATTCCAATTATGGTGAAGATTATGCTTTAGGATTGTATTTCAGTCGCGAGTATCAAATTGGCAGAATTTTTCAGTCAGTTTATCTTTGCCGTCGTTGGCGAGATAATTCCGATGCAGAACTCGATGTAGTTACTTTGAATACCTACAATCATTATAAGGATAAAATCAGAACCATTGAAATTGAGGCTCGGCAGCAAATGAATAATAGGTTGTAGCAGACGAAAAATTTGGAATGTAAAAAAGGAGGAAAGATTCTAAAATGATTTTTCCTCCTTTTTTTAATTTACGGAAGTCATAACTTCATTAGCCAAAAAAATAATTCAGTTTTGTTTTTTGAATTGTTAACATGTTGAAATTTAAACTATTCCTTGAGCCAGCATGGCTTTGGCAACTTTCATAAATCCAGCTACATTTGCTCCTTTCAGATAATTAATAGTCCCATCTTTTTCTTTTCCAAAACTAACACATTGCTCATGAATTTTGTTCATGATTTGGTGTAATTGTTTGTCTACTTCTTCTGCTGTCCATGTGATGTGCATGGCGTTCTGAGTCATTTCCAGACCCGAAACTGATACGCCGCCGGCATTTACTGCTTTTCCGGGAGCATACATGATCTTGTTTTTGATAAACAAATCAATGGCTTCGGGTGTACAACCCATGTTGGATACTTCTGCAACACACAAAACCTTGTTGTTAATCAAATTGCTGGCATCTTCTGCGTTCAGTTCGTTTTGTGTGGCACAAGGCAGTGCAATGTCCACTTTCAATTCCCAAGGACGACGGTTTGGAATAAATGGGACGCCAAATTTTTCGGCATAAGGAGAAACAATGTCGTTACAACTTGCCCGAAGCTCCAACATATAATCAATTTTTTCGCCGGAAATACCGTTTTCGTCATATACATAACCATCCGGTCCCGAAATTGAAACAACTTTTGCTCCCATTTGCGAAGCTTTCAGCGCAGCACCCCATGCCACATTTCCAAAACCGGAAATCGCCACGGTTTTTCCCTGTATATCCATGCCTGCTTTCTTGAGCATTTCTCTTACAAAATAAAGAGCACCAAATCCGGTGGCTTCTGGTCGAATAAGAGAACCGCCAAATTCAATACTTTTCCCAGTCAAAACTCCCGTATTTTCATGGGCCAGTTTGCGGTACATCCCATAAAGATAACCTATTTCACGAGCTCCAACACCGATGTCTCCTGCCGGCACATCCGTTTCCGGGCCGATATATCGCCATAATTCGGTCATAAAAGCCTGACAGAAACGCATTACTTCAGCATCGGATTTTCCTTTCGGGTTAAAATCGGAACCTCCTTTTGCACCTCCTAAAGGTAAGGTTGTCAGCGCATTTTTAAATATTTGTTCAAAACCAAGAAATTTCATGATAGAAAGATTCACAGATGGATGAAAACGCAAACCTCCCTTATAAGGCCCAATGGCATTGTTGAATTGCACCCGATAACCGATGTTTACCTGAACGTTTCCCTGATCGTCAACCCAGGGAACTTTAAAAGTAAAAATTCTGTCAGGTTCAATCAACCTTTCTGCAATTTTGGCCTTTTCAAATTCCGGATGTTCGGAATAAATATCGTTAATAGTGGTAAGCACTTCTCTTACAGCCTGTAAATATTCGTTTTCGTTGGGATGTTTTGCTGATAGAGCCTGCATAAATTTTTCTATGTCCATAATCTTAGATTTTAATTTTTTGTTTTTGTTGAAATATATCCCCTTGTACGTTCTTGTTTTTTTAAAATTCTTACATATTGTCATCTGATGTTCTGAAGTAATGCCTAAAGATATTGGTTTTTTTTGATAATTTTGAAATAAGCACTGTTTTTTCTGTCATTTTATTTTTTTGCAAGTTTAAAGTTTTTATTTGTGATTATCAAACTTTTTGAGCTAATTTTGAAAAAATTTTTTGATAAACTTGAGTTTTGGAAGTCCAAAATTTTTTCTGTTTAGATAAATTGGTTTCAAAAAAATAGAAATTTATTCTATATGAACACTTTAAGCATTAATAAATTATATTTTAAGGATACTTCTTTTGCCAACTTAATGACGCATCGGATTTATAATATTTTACTTTACGCCAGTAAATACGATGCATTTGTGCTGGAAGAAGACGGACGAATTGACGAGCAGATTTTTAATGAATATACTGCTTTGAATTTGCGTTATCCTCCACGTTTTACGCTTGTTTCGAATGAAGAAGAAGCCAATGAGCTGCTTCGCACCCGTACTTTTGAACTGATTATTTCCATGCCGAGTGGCGATAGCATTAATCCTTTTGAATGGGCAAAAGATGTTAAAAAAAAATATCCCGAAATTCCCATTGTGGTTCTTACTCCTTTTTCTTCGTCTGTTTCTCAACGATTGGCACACGAAGATTTGAGCGCTATCGATTATGTGTTTAGCTGGTTGGGTAATTCCGATATCCTCTTGGCTATTATCAAACTGATTGAAGACAGAATGAACGTGGAAGAAGATGTCAATTCTGTTGGGGTTCAGGTTATTCTTTTTGTTGAAGACTCTATACGTTGGTATTCGTCTATTGTGCCTCATTTATACAAGTATGTTTTTAAGCAGTCGCGTTCTTTTATGACAGAAGCATTGAACGAACATGAGCAAATGTTGCGCATGAGAGGACGCCCAAAAATTTTGTTGGCACGTTCTTATGAAGAGGCTGTTTCCATTTACGAAAAATATAGTCAGAATATGCTTGGGGTTATTACGGATGTGAGTTTTCCGGAAAAAAATGTGAAAGACAAAAAAGCAGGACTACATTTATGCAGCGAAATTCGTAGAAATGACAAATTTATTCCGTTGATTGTGGTTTCAACAGAAGAAGAAAATCGACAAATTGCAGAAGAATTGAATGCAGTTTTTCTGAACAAAATGTCAAAAACGCTTTTTATGGAATTGCGGGAAAAAATCACTGATAATTTTTGGTTTGGCGATTTGATATTTTTTAATCCGCAAACCGGTGTGGAAGAAGCACGCGTTCATAATCTGAGAAGTTTGCAGGACAGTATTTTTAAAGTGAGCGACGAAGCTTTGTATTACCATGTTTCCCGCAACAATATTTCCAGATGGTTGTATTCGAGAGCCATGTTTCCACTGGCAGAATTTTTAAAAAATATTCAAGTTGAACCGGGAATGAGCGAAAACATGAAAAATGTCCGTCAGATTATTTTTGACGCCATAGTTCATTATCGTAAAATTAAAAATCGGGGAATTGTGGCTGTTTTTCAACGCGACCGGTTCGACATGTATTCAAATTTTGCCCGCATTGGCGAAGGTTCACTGGGAGGCAAGGGGAGGGGTTTGGCCTTTCTGGATGCCATGATAAAGCGCAATGAAAGCCTGGATAAATTTGAAAATGTTCAGATTGCCATTCCCAGAACAGTGGTGCTGTGTACCGATATTTTTTCCGACTTTATGGAAATGAATCAACTTTATCCCATTGCTTTGTCCGACCTACCTGACGACGAAATTTTGGCACATTTCTTAAAAGCCCGATTGCCGCAAAAACTTTTAGCCGATCTTTATGCTTTCTTGGGAGCTGTTAGCAAACCTATTGCCGTAAGATCTTCCAGTTTGTTGGAAGATTCACATTATCAGCCTTTTGCAGGAGTATATTCAACTTATATGGTGCCTTTTGACGCCAATAGCAAAACTCATACGCTGCAAATGATTTCCGAAGCCATTAAAGCTGTGTATGCGTCCGTTTTTTATCACGACAGTAAAACTTACATGGCTGCAACCAAGAATTTGATCGATGAAGAAAAAATGGCTATTGTGTTGCAGGAAATCTGTGGAAGTGTTTACGATAACCGATATTATCCTTCTTTTTCGGGAGTTGCACGTTCGTTGAATTATTATCCTATTGGGAATGAAAAACCTGAAGATGGAATTGCCAATATTGCCATGGGATTGGGAAAATATATTGTCGATGGAGGAAAGACACTTCGGTTTTCACCCGCCTATCCTAATAATGTTTTGCAAACCAGTACGCTGGAATTTATGTTAAGCGAAACGCAAACTTATTTTAATGCACTGGATTTGAATATGGTTCAGTTTGTCCCGCAGGTTGACGATGGTTTTAACCTATTGCGTATCAATGTGCAGGATGCCTTAAAAGATGGAACACTTCAATATTTGGCTTCCACCTACAATGTATCGGATCAAATGGTATATGATGGTTTGTATGAAGGCGGAAGAAAAATCATAACTTTTGCCAATATATTGCAACACAATGTTTTTCCTTTGGCCGAATTGCTGAGAGAAATTTTGCGAATAGCTCAGGAAGGCATGGGGCGACCGGTTGAAATTGAATTTGCTGTAAATTTGGATTATTCACCCAAAAAGCAACATTCGTTTTATTTGTTGCAGGTGAGACCAATTGTGGACAACAAGGAAATTATCAATGAAGATATTGGCGCCATTCCCGAAAAAGATACCATTGTTCACAGTTCCAATGCTTTGGGTAACGGCATCATGACTGATATTTACGATTTGATTTACGTGAAACCGGAGGCTTTCAATGGTTCAAAAAATCGGTTGATTATGTATGATATAGAGAAATTGAATCGGAAGATGGTAAAAGAAGAAAAATATTATGTGTTGATTGGTCCAGGTAGATGGGGATCCAGTGATCCGTGGCTGGGCATTCCGGTCAAGTGGCCTAATATCAGCAATGCCAAGGTAATTGTTGAAACAGAATTATCGCATTATAGAATCGATCCAAGTCAGGGAACTCATTTTTTCCAAAATTTGACTTCTTTTGGCGTGGCCTATTTTACGGTACAACCCTTTCAGCATCTTGGTTTTTATGATCAGGATTTCTTGGAACAGCAACCGGCAGTATATGAATCGGAATACATTCGTCATTTGCATTTCGATAAACCATTGGTGGTGAAAGTGGATGGGAAAAAGAATATTGGAGTAATCATGAGACCTTAAAAAATTTTCTGAGTTTCTTTACTCAAAAAAGAAAGCAGGTAATTTTCGTCTGTTATTACCTGCTTTTTGTGATCCCGGCGGGATTCGAACCCACGACCCACAGCTTAGAAGGCTGTTGCTCTATCCAGCTGAGCTACGGGACCGAATTTCTTTTGTAAAAAGCGATGCAAAAGTACTTTAATTTTAATGAAGATGCAATACTTTTGCTCAAAATCATAATGAGGTGCAATTTATTTGCCAAAAAATCACTAATATTGCAACTTAAATTTTTTTGAAGAAAAAATAAAATTCTGACGAATGAAAGTAATGAAATTTGGTGGAACATCCGTAGGTTCTGCCGAAGCGGTTTTGAATGTAAAAAAAATTGTTGAATCACAGAATGAATCTGTGGTAGTGGTTGTTTCGGCACTTTCAGGTGTTACTGATCAACTTTATCGAATTTCCCAGTTGGCAGCTTCCGGCAACGAAATGTATCTCGAAGAATACAATCAAATGTTTGCCAGGCACATGCAAATGCTCACCGAAACAGTTTCTCCTGAAAAACAGGCTGATGTAGCGCTGCAAATACAGAAAATATTTACCGATTTGTTGAATATTTTCAGAGGGATTTTTTTGATTAAGGACACTTCCGTAAAAATTACTGATACGGTTGTCGGTTATGGGGAGATGATTTCTTCCGTTCTGGTTGCCAACGTCATTCGTGATGCTGTTCATTTTGATTCACGCCGATTTATTAAAACCCAAAATCAGTTTGATAAACATATAGTCGATTTTAAAACAACCAATCAGCTGATTCAGCAAACTTTTAAGGATGCTCCATCCATTGTAGTTTGTGGGGGATTTATTGCTACCGATGTTCATACCAATCAGGTAACCAATTTAGGACGTGGAGGTTCAGATTATACGGCTGCTATTCTCGCTGCAGCACTGAATGCTTCCATTTTGGAAATTTGGACCGATGTGGATGGATTTATGACTGCCGATCCACGTATCATTAACAATGCTTACGTTATCGACCGCCTCAGTTATAGTGAAGCTATGGAGCTTAGCAATTTCGGCGCAAAGGTTATTTATCCGCCAACTATTTTTCCGGCTTTTCATAGACAAATTCCTATTGTAATAAAAAATACTTTTCGTCCCGAAGCCAATGGTACGTATATTTCTCAAGAAAAAACCGGAGAAAAATCAAAAGCCATAAAAGGCATTTCTTCTATCAATGATACTTCGCTTATTACCATTCGCGGTTTGGGAATGGTTGGCGTTATTGGCGTTAATTACCGAATTTTTAGAACATTGGCTAAAAATGGCATCAGCGTATTTTTTGTTTCTCAGGCATCTTCGGAAAATACCACTTCCATTGGGGTGAAAAATGCCGATAGTGCGCTGGCAGTAGAAGTGCTGAAAAAAGAATTTGCCAATGAGCTTGAATTGGGTGAAATTGATGAAATTTTTTCGGAAGACGATTTGGCAACCGTTGCCATAGTCGGCGACAATATGAAACGCACACCCGGCATTGCGGGAAAGCTTTTCGGTACGCTGGGCAGAAATGGAATAAATGTGGTTGCTTGTGCGCAAGGTGCTTCCGAAACCAATATTTCTTTTGTTACCGATAGAAGTTCATTGCGTAAGGCGTTAAACGTAATACACGATTCTTTTTTCTTGTCCGAATACCAGGTGTTGAATATTTTTGTGGTGGGTATTGGTAAGGTGGGTAGCCATCTTTTGCATCAAATTAAGCAGCAACAGCCGAAATTAATGCATCAAAAAGGTTTGAAACTGAATGTGGTAGGAATCGCTTCCAGCAAAAAAATGCTTTTTTCGCGCGACGGAATCGATATAGAACATTATCAGGACGAATTGAAATTGCATGGTGTTGATTCTACTCCCGAACGTATTGCCGACGAAATTATCAATATGAATATTTTTAATTCCGTTTTTGTGGATTGTACTGCCAATGCACAAATTGCAGATTTGTACCAGACTTTGCTGGATCATAATATCTCGGTGGTGGCTGCCAATAAAATTGCTACTTCTTCTTCTTACGACAAGTATTTGAAATTAAAGGAAACTGCTCGTCAGAAAGGCATAAAATTTCTTTTTGAAACCAATGTGGGTGCAGGATTACCCATTATTTCCACCATGAACAACCTGACCAACAGCGGCGATCATATTTTAAAAATAGAAGCTGTACTTTCCGGAACGTTGAATTTTATTTTTAATACACTGAATAGTAATATTCCTTTCAGTAAAGCCGTGTTGATGGCAAAGGAATACGGATATTCAGAGCCCGATCCACGTATTGACCTAAGCGGTAAAGATGTGGTGAGAAAATTGGTGATTCTTGCTCGTGAAGCCGGTTATCAGGTGGAACAGGATGATGTTAGGAAAAATCTGTTTATTCCCGAAAAATTTTTTAAAGGTTCTTTGGAACAGTTTTGGGAACAGATTCCAGAGTTGGATGAGTCCTTTGAACTTCGCAGACAGGAGTTGGAAAAGCAGGGAAAACGCCTTCGTTTTGTGGCTTCTATGGATAAAGGTGTTTGTCAGGTTGGTCTTCAGGAAATTGACAGCACTCATCCTTTTTATGACTTACAGGGAAGCAACAACATTATTTTGTTGACAACAGAGCGTTATAATGAATTTCCTATGATGATCAAAGGCTATGGAGCAGGCGCAAGCGTTACGGCAGCAGGCGTTTTTTCGGACATTATCAGCATCGCCAATATTCGTTGAGGAATGAAATTCTCCCAGAGTTTATTTTTTGGATTGATTTTTTTGTGTTTTTTCACTGCCTGCAGAAAAACGCCACCCCAATTACCCGCCAATAAAAATATGGACAACAACAATAATGAGGTGGCGGCTTTGGTTGAATTAAACGAAAAAATGGCTTTGAAAGAAGATAGTTTGTTACAAGAATATGTAAAAAATTTAAGCGGAACTTTTGTCAAATCACCCATTGGAATTTGGTATTTCATTGAAAATCGAACTCACGGAACAGCACTCAATAATTCGGACAGTTGCTTCATTTCGTTTCAAATGTTCTCGCTCGACGGAAAGTTACTCGGTGAAAAATCACATGAAAAAATAATTATCGGGAAAAAACAGATTCCTGTCGGCTTAGAGGAAGGTTTGTGTTTGCTGCATAAAGGTGAAAACGCTGTTTTTGTCGTTCCTTGGTATTTGGCTTATGGAATGAAAGGACTTCCACCCGATGTTCCTCCTTATACCTCATTGGTTTACAAGGTAAAATTGGAAAAATAGTCGAAACTTTTCAAATTATTGTTTCCTATAAGCGATTCATTTCTTTTTCGCCGGCGCCTGTTCCTTTGTATTTACTTTGTGCTGTATTGAATTTGTAACGAACCGTTAACTCAACAAAGCGAGTATCGAAACGATTCACTTGGAACAATTCCATTTGCTTGTTATAAAGTAAATTTCCTTCTTTGCTATCATAAAACAAATCGTTTCCTTTCAATTCCACCCGCAATTGGTTGTTGAGAAAAGATTTTATTATTCCAAAGTTGACAATAAATTTATTTTCAGAAAGATAAATATTTTGATAATTTCCTTTTCCTTGAAAACTTCCATCAAGTGAAAATATAAATTCATTGGGTAAACGAAAAGAGTTGTTAAAAGAAACGATGGGCAAAGGTTGATTTAATTTTATCTTTTCGTTGTTGGTTGTAATTGTGAGCCATTGTTTAAGAATTCCGCCACTCAATTGTGGCGACCAAATACCGAAGGTTGGGGAAAGATTTAGAAATGTAGTTAACGTGGGCAACTTTTCTAAATTTCGGTAAGCAATCACTGAAACAGCAGGGTTTGTTTCCAACTGTTCTGTCCAGTAAATAATGGCATCTTTTTCGCTTTTGTAACTAACCATCAATTGTAAAAATTTCCATGCACTTATTAGTGTAAAGTCTTGTACAACGGTAGGTTTAAGGAAAGGATTACCGGTTTGCAGTGTAAACCGGTTTCCCTAATAAACGTTACTGCTCAATTGCCGGTAAGTTGGGCGTTCGGTTTTTTTCGTGTAGCTCAATTGTAAATTTACATTTTTAATTTGTGCACCACACGAAACGTTTGGAAACCACTGATGATAACGTCGGCTTTCCTCTTCGCTAAGAATGTCGTTGATGAAATATTCGGAGTTGACGTTTTCGTAACGTAATCCTGCTCCAAAATTGGCAATTGATATTTTTCGCGAATATTCGGCATAAAAACTGTTGTTTTCTTCGTGAATGGTCGTATTGGAAGAAGGAACGATATTCTGTTCTGTAAGATATTCGTCGGTGCGATGCGTATTGGTATATTCGGTTCCCAATAAAAATTGTCCACCCAATAATGGATAAGTCAAAATTAGTTTCGTAGCAATTAATTGGTTTTCAACGTTGTTTTCAGAGTTAACCTTTCGGTTGTCGTATTCTTGACTCGTCTCGGTTGTTTCGGTTATTGAGTGTAACTTGTTCGCATATAAATCGGTGTTGAAATCAATGCTTAATTTTCCATAACTTCCATTGTAGTAACCATTAAGTTGGTGAGCCGGTTTATTGTGAAAATTATCGGTTTCCTCGCTACTCCATTTATCATAAAAAACCTCGTCCGCAAAAACGGAACTGTTCATTGTGGAATTCCATTTATTGTAAGGAAAAGCATTGATTGTATATTTTATTCCGGCATAGTTTTTTTGAGAAAATTCGTAATTTATGCCTGCAATAGCAGTTAATGTTTTGCTGGTACCACTCGAATAAAGTGTGTTTTCCTGTCTCCAAAGTGTATCTGCAAAAGTTTTTTGCCACATCTTACTGTCCTGAAAAGAAGTGTTATCGTGATATTTTACAGTTCCAAAAATGTCCCAGCCATCGTTTCGATAATTAATGTTCAGTTGTTCGTCAAAATCAGTATTTTTCGATTGATAGTAACTGGATCGAAGGTCAAAACCAAAACCGTCACCGGCTTTACGTATGGTATAAATGCGAATAACTGCTTTCACCGTAGCATCATAGCGAGCGCCAGGGTTGGTAACTATTTCTACGTCTTTGATATCTGCAGAATTGAGATTATCCAGCTCCGAAACATCACGCATTTCGCGATTGTTGATAAAGATTTTGGCTTCCCCTTTTCCAAAAACCGAAAAAATGCCGTTATCACCTGTCAGCAAAGGAAGTCGTTTGAGTACATCGTTTGCTGTACCAGCGCTGCTTAATATCGTGTTTTGTACCGAAGCTACTAATGCATCATTTTTTAGTTGAATTTTTGGCAGACTTTTTTGGACCACTACTTCGTTTAAAAGTCGGGATTCGACTTTCAGTACAATGGTTTGACCTGATATGGCAGGAACAGTTTGTGTTTCGTAGCCAATAAACGAGATTTTTAGAAAACCCTTTTCAGTGTCGTTGGCTGAGAGTAAAAATTCTCCGTTTTTGTTGGTGATTGTTCCGGTAATGAGTAAACTGTCTGGAAGTGAATATAATATGACATTGGCAAATTCGATGGGTTGCTGATTTTCGTCGGTTACTTTCCCTTGAATGGCGGTTGCAGACAAATAATTGGTAATCAACACCATACAGCTTATAACAAAAAGGAATTTCTTTGAAAGCATGAAGATTTATAATATTCTGTTAAAAATTATTTTTTGCAAAAATAGGATAATTTTTTGAAAATATTGCAAAGCAATAAAAGTCAAATCTTATAAAAAAATTATTTGTTCAATTCAAGTCAAAAATGTAGCTATTAGATTTGATAAATTTTCAAATAAAAATTCATTTGGTGTAAAGAAATTTTTTCCTTGTGGAAATTGTTTTGTCAATTTCTTATAACTTTTTTCTTACCTTTGCCGCATTTGTAAAAAATTACTTTTTTGAGAAGTGATCATTGTGTCTAATAAATCTTTGAAAGCTTCATCTTCAATGAAATCGGGTCGTTTAAAAACAGATTTTATATCCATTCACAAATTTCACTTTAAATTTTAGCTGTCAATAATTCAATTTTATTTTCTTAACTTTTTCTTTCTGTTTTTTTATGGTACATTTGTATAAAATTAATTTACACGGTTTTATGAAAAAATTATTATTTTTGTTTTTAGGTTTTTTGTCGATTATTTTTAGTTTTTCTTCATGTAGCAACACTAAAACCTATGCCGAACTTTTAAAGGATGAAAAAGCTATTATAGCAAGTTATATTAAACGTAATAATATCCAAGTAGTTACAACTTTCCCTGCCGATGGTGATTGGGATAATAAGTATGTGAAAACTTCCAGCGGATTGTATTTTCATTTGGTCAATCCGGGTGATACTGCTGCCAATGCCGATACGCTGGCAAGTAATGATGTGGTCGTAATCCGTTACAGACAGTATACCCTCACGGAAGATCCTGATACCCTTTATTACTGGAATACCATAGACTATCCTTACCCGATTTCTTTCAATTATCTCGATTATACACAAGCTTGTACAGCATGGCACGAAGCCGTTTCCTATATGAAACGCAACAATTCGGAAGCAAAACTTATTGTCCCTTCCAAAATTGGTTTAAGTGAATATATGAACAGTGTTACTCCGTTGGGGTATGATTTTAAGATAGTTGGCATTCAAAAGAGTTATTGATTTTTTTGTAAGCTTCATTAATTTAATTATTTACAAATTTTATGGCACTGATAAAATCTATTTCCGGCATTCGTGGAACCATTGGAGGTAGGGCAGGTGAGGGATTGACACCTCTGGATATTGTTCGTTTTACGGCTGCTTATGCCGCATTTATGAAACAAAATGCTCACAATGGTTCCAATACAATTGTGGTGGGACGTGATGCCAGAATTTCTGGAGAAATGGTATTTCATTTGGTGGCAGGAACTTTGTCAGGTCAAGGGCTGGAGGTAATTAATATTGGTTTGGCAACAACTCCTACTACAGAACTGGCTGTTATTCACGAAAAAGCATTGGGTGGTATTATTCTTACTGCTAGCCACAATCCCATGCAGTGGAATGCCTTGAAGCTGCTCAACGAAAAAGGTGAATTTCTCAATGCGCTCGAAGGAGAAACAGTATTGAAAATTGCAGCCGACGAAAATTTTGATTTTGCTATAGTTGAACAGTTAGGGAAAATTTCCGACAATTTTACTTTTTTACAGAAACACATAGATAATATATTGTCTTTGAGTTTGGTTGATGTTAAAGCCATAAAAGAAGCTGGTTTTGCAGTTGCTGTTGATGCAGTCAATTCGGTTGGAGGAATAGCAGTTCCTGCTTTACTCGAAGCGTTGGGAGTTAAAACAATCATTAGACTTAATTGTGAACCAACAGGAATTTTTGCGCACAATCCCGAACCGCTTCCCGAACATTTGTCCGAAATTTCCTCGCTGGTCAAAGAATCCAAAGCCGACGTTGGCTTTGTGGTTGATCCAGATGTGGATCGCTTGGCTATTATTTGTGAGGATGGCAGCATGTTTGGTGAAGAATATACGCTGGTGGCTGTAGCCGATTATGTGTTGCAGCATACACCCGGCAATACGGTTTCCAATTTGAGTTCCTCGAGAGCTTTACGTGATATTACACAGAAACATGGCGGAAAATATACTGCTGCTGCAGTAGGTGAAGTTAATGTTGTTGCAGCCATGAAAGCTGTAAATGCCGTTATTGGTGGAGAAGGAAATGGAGGTGTTATTTACCCCGCCAGCCATTATGGTCGCGATGCGTTGGTTGGCATCGCTCTTTTCCTAACTCATTTGGCAAAATCTAAAAAGACAGTGTCAGCGTTGAAAAAAGAATATCCGCAATATTATATTTCCAAAAATAAAATTGAATTGACGCCGTCTATTGACGTGGATAAAATTCTTACCACAATAAAAAACAACTATCAATGTCAATACGAAGTTAATGATATAGATGGCGTAAAAATTGATTTTCCTACCGGTTGGGTGCATTTACGTAAATCCAATACTGAACCGATTATTAGAATCTACGCTGAAGCACAGACCAAAGAACAGGCAGAAGCTTTTGCAAAAGCCATTATGGATGAGATTCGACGCATCGCAACTGCTTGAATTTTCTGAATCGGAGCTATTAGTGGTAAATTTTTTACTTGGTATTCAGTGGATTTATCGGCGTACCGGCATTGCCTATTTGGGAGTTGTAATGGTATCTTTGCTTTCATCCACCGGAAAAATTCCGGTAACATTGCGGAAAACATAATAATTCATGGATTGATCTGATTCAAATCCAATGGCATTTATTATTTGGGTAGTCTGAGTAACTTTGATCAAACTGTCGGAATAAATTTTTTGACTGTTCTGATCCCAAAACAGTTGCTCAGTTTCAAAAAGTTCACCTTTCAAATTGGTAGCTTTCACATCTTTTTTCAATTCCCATAATTTTTTATTGACAAAAAATCGGGCATATTTGCTGTGAATATTAGCATCAACATGCAAATTCATGTCGAAGCGTTCCAAATGAATACCATAAGGAAATTCCCAATATGGCTCCGGAACTTTATCGTAAATATCCCACTGTGGAGCAGAAATGCGGTAGCGGGTAATACCAGAATCAGAAATAACAGTAGTAATATCTGTGGCATGAAGTGTTGGAATATTTGCCCGATTGGAATCGATTTGTACAATATCGGGCTTATCCTGACTACTACATGAGATTATCAGCAACAAAATTGTTATAACAGCAAATAAATTCTTAAATTTCAAAGTTTTACAATTTGTTTTCAAAAAAATTTTCATGAACTCTTTTTTGAAAGAATGTTTGTTAGTAGAAACGATTTTTTAAAGTTTTCGTTTAAAAAACCAATTTTCATTTACGCAAACATTGAAGGTAAATTTAAAGTAGTTTTCTTTTAGAGAGCCGTAACTTCCTATTTTTCCGTATTCAAAGGCAGTATTCACCATTGTTTTGCTGTAAGGCAATGGTAGACCAAAACCCAAAGTGACACCAAAATTGTTCCCCGGCGTTTTGTTATCAATTTTATAGTATGCATTATTCATATTGAAACCAATACGATAACGAATATGGTCGGAATATTTTCTGCCTGAAGAATTTGGAATATATTCAGCGCCGATTGCAATTTTATTTCGGTTGGTCAAACTGTCGGTTTTTCCGTAAAATCTTGCATCCGACCACTTTTGAAGTGTATAATCCACACCCACAGATAATTTGTTGTTGTAAGTGTAAAAAATTCCTCCTCCAAGTGTCATGGGCAAATCAAAATCCAGATCGTAAGTAGTTGTATCGGTGAGTACGCCGGAATTGATTTTTGAAGAATTTACCTTAAAATTTTTTTTAGGTTCAAAAATTAGTCCTAAAGTGATGTTTTGTTTTTTATTCAGATTGGTGAAATATTGTAATCCATATCTGAATCGGAAATTGTTTGATTCAATGTAGTTAAGCTGTGTTGTAGAAGTATATCCCGTAGAAGGATTAAAGCTGATACTTCGGTAATTGTTGATGGTACCGAACATGTAATAAGCGTTAGTTCCCAAAGCCAAGTGATGAAATAATTCTACCGACAAACCGGCATAAACTTCGCTAAATCCGCCTGAACCCGTAAAACTTTTGGTAACTTCAACAGTATCCAATGTACTGCTGTTATTGGGAAGAGTAAGGTTTTCGGTGGTGTAAAAGTTGTAGCCCGAAAACGAATAAGGTTGAATGCCGGCACTGAATCCTACAGTTTTGGA
Source organism: Bacteroidales bacterium (assembly GCA_012517575.1). Classification (GTDB taxonomy): domain Bacteria; phylum Bacteroidota; class Bacteroidia; order Bacteroidales; family Paludibacteraceae; genus MVYY01. The sequence goes on from JAAYUQ010000014.1 coordinate 19,576, forward strand.
GAAAGGGAACTGCATAGTAATGTAATCGAGATTGGCAGTAAAACTGGAGGCTTTTCCATTATTGTCTTTAAATTGGGAGCGAAGCGCCGATGCTCCAAAGTCGAACATGAAAGTCATACTGTCAACAGCACTATAAGAGGCAGGATTTACAGAATTAATACTCAGTGGAGAACGAACTCCCAATGCAATTCCTCCCATTGCTCTTTGTTCTCCGTTATGGTTGTCGTTAATTTCTCCATATCCGTAACGCGTGTAGGGTGAATTTGTGTTATTCTGATTAAATGCAAATTGTGAAAACAGAAGAAGAACAAAAATAAAAAGAAAGAATTTTTTATTGTGCATTGTACTGAAGGATATAATTTAGTCCGATTAATACTAAGTTTTTCTCTGCAAAGATGCTATTTTTTAATTTTTTTTCAAAAAAAATGGAACTTCCGCCTGTTAAAAATGTTGAAAGCCGAGGATATTCAAATTTCAAAGTGTCGATATAACTATCGATTTCAAATATAATTCCGTTCAGTACTCCTGCTGCCAAAGCCATTTCGGTATCGGAAGCCAATAAAGGTACTTCTTTAACCGGTTTCACCAAAGGCAATTTTTTTGTAAAAGTATGCAGTGCTTTTAATCTCAGTTCCAAACCTGCATCAATGTTTCCACCCAAATAGTTTTTCTTGGCGTCAATGAAATCAAAAGTTATTGCTGTGCCTGCATCTACTACCAAAACATCAAAATTGGGCATGAGAAAAGCTGCGCCGACAACACCCGCCAATCGGTCTTTTCCCAGTGTTTCGGGCGTGTGGTATTTGTTTTCGATCGGCAATGGGGTTTCGTGCGTCAATACCAAAACATGCGGAATATTTTTCTTTAAAAATGCGATTGCTGAAGCATTTTTCTTAATAACGCTGGAATAAATGCAATGATTGATAGAGAAATTGTGAAGCGTTGATAAAATAGATTTCCGGTCAAATTTCTTATATACAAAAGTTTTCACTAACTTGTTTTGGTCGAAAATTCCAATTTTAATGCTTGAATTTCCCTGATCAATGCAAAGATTCATATTTCTGAAGGACTTTATAAAATCATTTTTTCAATGGGCAACACTAAAATTCCTTCAGCGCCAAAAGCTTTCAGTTTACCGATAATATCCCAAAATTCCTTTTCGGCAATTACCGCATGTACCGAGTTCCATCCTTCTTTGGCTAGTGGCATCACAGTCGGACTTTTCATACCTGGAATTATTTCGATAATTTTCTCCAGCTGATTGGTAGGAACATTCATCAAAACGTATTTTTTGTCTTCAGCCATTTTTACGGCTTCAATGCGGAAAAGCAGGTCGTTGAGTATTTGATTTTTTTCTTCAGGCAGCGAAGGATTTGCTATCAGCAGAGCTTCAGACTTCATAACCACTTCAACTTCTTTCAGATGATTGGTTACCAACGTGCTTCCGGAACTGACAATGTCAAAAATAGCATCAGCCAAACCAATGCTGGGAGCTATCTCCACCGAACCTGTTATTACGTGAATTTCGGCATGTATTCCTTTTTTTTTCAGAAAGTCACTTAAAATTTCAGGGTAGGAAGTGGCAATGGTTTTTCCTTCAAACCAGTAAATATCAGAATATTCTGCTTCTTTGGGAACTGCCAGCGAGAGACGACATTTACTGAATCCCAATCGCCGAATCATTTTGACGTTCTTTTTCTTTTCTGCAAATTCGTTTTCTCCAACGATACCGATATCGGCTACGCCATCAGCAACAGATTCGGGAATATCATCATCACGTAAAAAAAGAACTTCCAAAGGAAAATTTTGAGCCGGTATCAGCAACAGTCGTTTTCCAAACTCTATTTTGATTCCGGCTTCTGTAAGCAACGACATGGTATCATCAAAAAGTCGTCCTTTAGCTTGTACTGCAATTCGTAACATAGGCAAAATTTTTCTTTTCCTGACAATCAGACTACAAACTTACACATAATTTCTCAATCAGATGAAAATTAAAAGCCACATTTGACAGTTTTTCATATATGTTAGGGAGATTAATAAAACAAAAAAAGTCCGCTAACACTAACGGACTTCAGCTCTGTGAAAAAACTTTGTAGCTTATTACATAGGAGCTACAGTAGTATCAACAGTAGTGGTGTCAACTGGAGCTGAAACAACTGTGTCAACAACAACTGTAGAATCTTCAGTAGCAGCAGCTTCTTTGTTTTCTTTTGGTCCACATGCTGCAAAAGCAAATACAACAGCGCACATTAAAAATAACTTCTTCATTTTCTTGATTTTTTTAAAGTTTTACATGTTTGTTTACAATTCAAAAACGATGCAAAGTTACATCTTTTTTTCTTTATAGATGCAAGTAATTGCGATATTTTTTTTCAATTTTTTTTATTATTATTTTTCTCGATATTTTCAAATTCTTCAAAAAAAAATAAACCGAACATTTTCAATGGGTTAAGGTTATTCTTTTCTTGTTTTTTGTCAGCTTTTCGACCAATTTTTCAATAATTTTTTTGAGTTGTAATTTGAATTTTTTTTTGTCGGCGAAAAAATTTTCTTTGCTATTTTCATTTTCAAATTTTTCGCTTAAGTGAATCGATTGCTTATTAACAAATTTTATGCCGAAATTCTATATTAGTTTTATTTCGATGATAAATCACAAAGAAATTTGGTTATATTTGTCTTTTAAACAGAATTTGTATGAGAACTTTTTTTATTGAAGACATAATTGAAATTGAAAATATCATAAATGCCTGTGAAATTTGTTTTGTCGGCATTACGGAATTAGATGGAAGTCCCTATGTGATACCCATGAATTTTGCTTATTCTCATGGTGAAGTAATTTTACACTCTGCACCGGAAGGAAAACATCTGCAATTGCTCGAAAACGATAATCGTGTTTGTTTAACTTTTTGTTCGGATAGAAAATTGATGTACCAACATCCCGATGTGGCTTGTAGTTACAGCATGAACTCGAAAAGTGTGTTGGTAAGAGGGAAGGTAACTTTTATCGATAATTTGGAAGAAAAGGAGCAAGCCATGAATTTGTTTATGGAAAAATATACGCAACGAACAGATTTTAAATACTCGGTTCCGGCTTTGAGAAATGTAAAAGTTTGGAAAGTTAAAATAGAAAAAATGACAGCCAAAGCTTTTGGTCAAAATTTTAAAATGCCTCAGTGATTTTATTAATTTTTTTCACTTTACTCAATTACATTGAAACTTTCATTTTGCTCTTTTACTTCTGTTTTCTTCTCTTTTTTATAGATTTCGTGTGAAATTTTTCTTGATAAGCTGGTTAAGAATATTTTTGGGAAGTGTAGAAATATTTTTTGGCATGGCTATTGAAAAAATAACGTCGACATTTTTTAGATTGGTTTTTAATTGAAAAAGAAGTGTCGTTATGTTGATGTTGAATAGGTATATGTCAATCTGACATAAAAGTAACAAATTTTGTCATTATAATTTTAAATTGTGCAATGAAACATTCGTTTGAAGATTTTAATATTGAAGAATTAACGCAACCATCAGAGGCTTTTCCCATTATTTCCTTCGAAGAGGAAAAAAATGGAGATATTTCTCTTGACTCGGGCGATATATTACCAATACTTCCTTTAAGAAACATGGTTTTATATCCCGGTGTATTATTGCCGGTATCGGTAGCACGACCAAAGTCTTTGAAACTTGTACACGAAGCAAAAGATGGGAATCATTATATTGGTGTTTGTACGCAAAAAGATAAAAATATTGATGATCCGGGACCTGATCAGTTGTATTCTATGGGAACTGTTGCCAAAGTAGTTCGGATACTGGAAATGAACGATAATTCTACTACCGTTATTTTGGAAGGAAAATCACGTTTTTATCTGGGAGAGTTTCATACGTTGAAGCCCTATATGAAAGCCAGAATCAACCTGGCTCCCGAAAAAATTCCGAATGCAGAAGATGGCGTTTTTCCCGCATTGGTTTCTACCATTAAGGATATGGCTGCTAAAATTATTGCAAATGCTGGGATGATGCCTCCCGAAGCAGTTTTTGCCATACGTAATATTGATAATCCTGTTTTTCTTATTAATTATGTATGTGTGAATTTTGGGCTGAACGTGCAGGAAAAACAAAGGTTGCTCGAAATTGACGATATTTTGGATCGTGGATATCAGTTGCTCGATTTGTTAAATAAAGAATGGCAACTGCTGGAAATAAAAATTTCGATTGAAAATAAAGCCAAAGAAGGTATTGACCTGCAACAGAAACAGTATTTTCTGCAACAGCAAATGAAAACCATTCAGGAGGAATTGGGCGGAGCTTCACCGGAGCAGGACATTATAGATTTCAGAGAAAGAGCAAAGAAAAAAAAATGGAATGAAAATGTGGCTGCGTTGTTTGAGAAAGAATTGAAAAAGCTGGAACGTATGACGCCTCATTCTCCGGATTATACAACGCAACTGAATTATGTTGAAACTCTACTGGAGTTGCCGTGGAATGAGCTTACAAAAGATAATTTTAATCTGAAAAACGCACAAAGGGTTCTCGATCACGATCATTTCGGCATGGAAACCGTTAAAGAACGTATTCTGGAACATTTGGCCGTGCTGAAATTGAAGGGAGATATGAAATCACCCATTATTTGTCTTTATGGCCCACCGGGAACGGGAAAAACTTCGTTGGGAAAATCCATTGCCAAAGCGCTGAACAGAAAATATGTAAGAATTTCGCTTGGTGGTTTGCATGATGAAGCTGAAATTCGTGGTCATCGAAGAACCTATATTGGAGCGTTACCGGGAAGAATTATGCAGAATATTCAAAAAGCTCAATCTGCCAATCCGGTTTTTGTGCTGGATGAAATTGACAAGGTAGCAGCCGATTACAAAGGGGATCCATCCTCTGCATTGCTCGAAGTACTCGATCCCGAACAGAATACCAGTTTTCACGATAATTACCTCGATGTCGATTTCGATTTGTCGAAAGTGATGTTTATTGCTACTGCTAACAATCTGAATACCATTCCCCGTCCGTTGCTTGACAGAATGGAATTAATTGAAGTAAGTGGATACACACAGGAAGAAAAAGTTGAAATTGCCCGACGCCATCTTATTCCTAAAGAACTCGAAAATCATGGTTTGAAAAAAGAACAGCTGTTGTTGATAAAACCGGTTATCGAACATTTGATAGAAAATTATACACGAGAATCAGGCGTTCGTGAGCTGGACAGACAAATTGCTTCACTGATGCGGAAGGTTGCAAAAAAAGTGGCTTCCAATGAACCTTATAATGTACAACTTTCTGCTGACGATTTAAGAGCTTTTCTGGGTGTTCCGCGCTATACAAAAGAAAAATATCAGGGTAACGACTATGCCGGTGTAGTAACCGGTTTAGCATGGACGCAAGTGGGGGGCGAAATTCTCTACATCGAATCGAGTCTCAGCAAAAGTAAATCGCCTCAGCTCACCTTGACTGGAAATTTGGGTGATGTAATGAAGGAGTCAGCTGTTATAGCATTGGAATACATAAAAGCACACGCCGAACAATTAGGAATAGACAGCGAAATGTTCGAAAAATGGAATGTTCATATTCATGTTCCCGAAGGTGCAATTCCAAAAGATGGACCATCGGCGGGAATAACTATGCTCACAGCGCTGGTTTCGGCTTTTACAAAAAGAAAAGTTCGGAAAAACCTGGCTATGACCGGCGAAATCACCTTACGCGGAAAAGTTCTGCCGGTTGGAGGAATTAAAGAAAAAATTCTTGCAGCCAAAAGAGCGGGAATAACTGAATTGGTTCTTTGTGAAGAGAATAGGAAAGATGTGGAAGAAATCAATGCCTCATATTTGAAAGGTCTTCATTTTCATTACGTGAACGATATAATGGAAGTAATTAATTTTGCGCTGTTGGATGAAAAGGTAAATTCTTGAATAATTTTTTGAAAAAAGTAACTCACAAAAAATTAATTTCTGACATTTGGGTGGATGGATAGTGAAAAGATCTTTTCCTTTTTTCGTCTTTATGTTTTTTAAGCAGAATGTTTTTTACGATAAGTCTTTGTATACATGATAAAACAAAAAAAGAGTGCCTTTTTTGGGGCACTCTTTTAAAATCTTTATCAGAAAGAATTTACTTGTTTTCCATTGCTTTAATTTCTGCATCGATAGCTTCAAATTCCTTATCCATTTTCAAACGATAGTACAGCGTACGCAGGGTACGTTTATATTCTATTTCGTTGGGATTCAATTCCGTTGCTTTCTGGAAATAGGGTAATGATTCTTTAAAGACTTTGTCGGCCTTCTCTTTTTCCTGGTTAAATAATTTTACATCTTTTATATCGTTGGCAACTTCCAGCATTTTTATGGCTTTGTTGTAGTACAATCGTCCTATACCGGCATAAGCTTCTGCCAACTTTGGATCCAGTTCAATCGCTTTGTCGAATGCTGCACGAGCTTCATCATAATTACCTAAATTCTCTTCCAGATTGCCTTTCACAAAATAATATTGAGCGATGTTTGGATCGCGTTTGATGGCGTCATTAAGATAAGAAAGAGCTTCCTGAATTTTACCGCTATAGATGTAATGGTTGATTAAATTTTGTAAAAACCAAGCTTCACTGGGAAATTTCTCCAAACCTTCTTTCAGTGTAGCTACATAATTAATTGTATCGTTGGTATTTCTGTATTCTTCTGCCAAAAGTTCATAAACGTTTAAAGTCTCATAATTTTCATCTTTCAAATCGTTATATAAATTTATGGCTTTATCGTGCAATCCTGCGTTGGAAGCCGAAAGAGCTGCAAAATATTTAATCATGTGATAGGTAGAATCTAGCACAATTTCATTTTGCATATAAGGTAAGGTCGGAATTTCAAGATATGCTTCAAATGCTTTCAAAGCTCCTTCGTAGTTTTTCTTTTCGTAGAGGTAAGCGCCATAGCCTATTAAATTAGGTTGAAGGGTGTAATATTCCTTAATTTTTGTTTTGATATCTTTCAAAAATTTCGGTTTAACTTTACCTTTTGCATCAGGACGTTGATCCAATTCAGCTGCTTTTTTAAAAAAATTATATGATTCCAAAATTGCTTGTCCCTTGGCATCGGCATCATATTGCTGATTTAGAATTAATTTCTGATACCAGTAATCGTTTTCTTTATATCCTATTAATCCGGCAACGTACCATGTGTTGGGATCATTTTTTGTTGTGGAATCGTTTAAAGCTGCTTTAATTGCTTCTCGAGCTCCTGCAAAGTCAGGATTTTCCATCAATGCTTTGTTTTTCGCTTTTGTAACATTACTTTTTTGAGCATAAGTAAGGGTGAAACTTAGCACCAAAAAGAGGGATAAAATGATTTTTTTCATACTTTTTTTGTTAAAATTTTCACAATTAGATGATTATTTTTCTATTGATTCCCATCAAGTTAACTTATTAATAAGGTTAACTTGATGGTTTGTTTTACTTTTAAAAGAAATAATTTATTTCAGGGCATAAAATTACTATGCAAATTATTGTTTTCCAAATCTTTTTTAATTAATTTTCATTGGATTCATTATTTTCCGTTAATTCAGTTTCAACAATTTCTGCAGTTTCTTCGTCAAGCATTTCTTCTACCGGTTCGGAGTCTACTTTGCAAACGGAAGCAATTTCATCGTTGCGTTTTTCCAGATTAATAAGTCGTACGCCCTGAGTGGCCCGCCCAATAACTGGAATATCGGCAACTTTCAGTCGAATGGCAATTCCCGATTTGTTGATAATCATTAAATCATTTTCATCTGTAACATTCTTAATGGAAACCAGTTTTCCTGTTTTTTCGGTAACATTCATGGTTTTCACACCTTTCCCACCTCTATTGGTAATGCGGTAAATCGGTTCTCCATTTTCATCGTCCAGTAAGGTACGTTTTCCGTAACCTTGTTCCGATACCACCAAAATGTTGGTGTTGTCATCTTTATTTACACAAATCATGCCAATAACTTCGTCTTTTTCATCGTCGAGTTTCATTCCGCGAACGCCGGTAGAAACACGTCCCATTGCAGGAACGGCTGATTCGTGAAAACGAATGGCACGTCCGTTGCGGTTGGCCATTAAAATTTCCGAATTTCCATCTGTCAGTCTTACCTGAATTACTTCATCATCTTCGCGAATATTAATGGCTGTTACTCCATTTTGACGGGGATGTGAGTAGGCCTCCAGCGACGTTTTCTTAATTGTTCCCTTTTTGGTGCAGAAAACCAAATAATGTGAACTGTTGTAATCGGGATCCGTTAAGCCGACAACTCGGATAAATGCTGTAACTTTATCATCACCGTCGATATTCAGAAGATTTTGAATGGCTCTTCCTTTTGAGTTTTTACTGCCTTCCGGAATTTCATAAACTTTCAGCCAATAGCATTTGCCCTTTTGGGTGAAAAACAACATGGTGTTGTGCATCGAAGCAGGATAAATATGCTCGATAAAATCTTCGTCTCTCGAATCGCTGCCTTTCGAACCGATACCGCCGCGTCCCTGTGTCTTGAATTCGCTAAGAGGAGTTCTTTTGATGTATCCAAAATGAGAAATGGTGATAATCATTTCATCATTCGAATAAAAGTCTTCAGGATTAAATTCTTCCGAAGAATAGACAATTTCGGTACGACGGTTGTCGCCATATTTTGCTTTGATTTCGAGTAGTTCATCCTTTATAATTTGCATTCGAAGTTCAATTTTATCGAGAATTTCCTTCAAATGAGCAATCAATGCAAGTATATCTTGATATTCAGCACGAAGTTTTTCCTGTTCCATACCCGTAAGTTGACGCAGACGCATTTCAACAATGGCACGAGCCTGTACATCGGTGAGGTTGAAACGAGCCATTAAATTGGAGCGGGCTTCATCAGGAGTTTTGGAATTACGAATGATTTGAATGGCTTCATCCAGATTATCGAGAATAATCATGAATCCTTCCAGCAAGTGAGCCCGTTTTTCGGCTTCGGCCAATTCAAATTTTGTACGGCGAATAACAACATTGTGTCTGTGTTCTACAAAATAGTGAATCAAATCTTTAATACTCAGCATGTGCGGTCTGCCATGAACCAAAGCAATGTTGTTGACGTTGAAAGTCGATTGTAAGGCTGTCAGTTTGTATAGTTTGTTAAGAACTACATTGGAATTGGCATCGCGTTTAACTTCGATGACAATGCGCATCCCTTCGCGATCGGATTCGTCGTTGATATGTGAAATTCCTTCAATCTTTTTTTCTTCTACCAGATTGGCAATGGCTTTTATCAATTCCACCTTGTTAACCTGATAGGGTATTTCTTTGACGACGATTTTTTCACGTCCCGAAGCTTCAGTTTCTATTTCGACTTTGGATCGGATTACAATGCGTCCACGTCCGGTTTCAAAAGCTTCTTTCACACCGGCGTAACCATAAATAATTCCGCCTGTGGGGAAATCGGGAGCTTTTATATATTTTGTCAATTCCTGAATGGTGATTTCATTGTTGTCTATGTAGGCAACGATGGCATCTACAGTTTCCGATAAATTGTGCGGAGCCATATTGGTAGCCATACCCACCGCAATGCCCGAAGAACCGTTGACAATTAAGTTAGGCAAACGTGAGGGAAGAACCACCGGCTCTTTTAAAGTTTCGTCAAAGTTTGGCTGAAAGTCAACCGTATCTTTATCAATATCGGCCAGCATTTCTTCGGCAATTTTTTGCAGTCGAGCTTCGGTGTAACGCATGGCAGCAGGGCTATCGCCATCAACTGAGCCAAAATTTCCCTGACCATCTACCAGCGGATAACGCATCGACCAAGGTTGAGCCAATCGAACCAGCGTTCCATAAATTGAAGAATCGCCGTGTGGATGGTATTTTCCCATGACCTCACCCACAATTCTTGCACATTTTTTATAGGGTTTGTCGGAAGTGTTGCCTAATTCGTTCATTCCAAAAAGTACTCGCCGATGTACGGGTTTAAAACCATCGCGAACATCGGGTAAAGCTCTGGAAACAATTACCGACATAGAATAATCAATGTACGAAGATTTCATTTCTTCGTCAATGTTCACTTTAATAATTCTTTCTTGTTCAATCATCTATACAAATTTTTATTTTTATCGAAAAATTGCTCTAAATTACTACTTTTTACTCAATTGAACAAGATTTTGCGTGATTATTTTTTTATCATGTTTACAGATATTTGGTTGAAAATGAGGAATAAATTTCGTTTTTGGCAGGCTTTGAAAATCTTTAACAAATAGTTGCTAATCAGTTAACTATCAGAGAAGTTAAAGAGCAAGTTGAAGATTAAAAAAACGAGAAACACTTTTATGAATATGTTTCCCGATTTTAATATGATTGAAAAGGAAGTGAATTGGATTTATTTTTTTTTCGTCCAATGTTTTGCTAAAAGATAATCTACCGAAAATTTACCTGCACCGAGAAAAAACAGAGCCACATAAAGAAAAAGATAAAGAAAAGCAATTTCTTTGACTGTAAACGGATCATTGGCGTGAACCATAAATGCAGCTACGGCCATGCCAAACATGGGCGGGATGGCTGCCAGTCGGGTAAAAATTCCAAAAATAATGAGCAATGAGCAACCAACTTCTGCTAAAATGATCAGCACGAGCGAAGCCGAAGCTCCAATTCCCAAAGGATCGGGAAATACAGTACTGAGCATTTCAAAATTGGTGATTTTTTGCCATCCATGCAAAAACATGAATATTCCGATAATTAGTCTGAAAATCAATAAGCCGATGTTGGTAAAAGTTCCCTGATATTCAACATATTTTTGTGTTTTGTTAGTAGTTTCCATATTTTTAATTGATTTAATTGTTTTTTATTGGAAACAACAAATTACATTAAAAAATGTTTTCTTTAACTCAATGGAACAATCGAAAAGAAAAATTTGTCGAAATAGCTATTATGGACTGGTAGATTGTAAAAAATTCCATAAACAGCCGAACCCGAACCCGACATGGAAGCATAAACTGCACCGTTATCGTAAAGTTTTTGTTTTATCTCGGCTATCAGTGGAAAGCGTTTAAAAACTGAATCTTCAAAATCATTTTTGATAAAATATTTCCACTCTTCAATGGGTTTTTTAATCAATTCTTTCAAGGAAACTTCAGATTTTTTGGGTACAGTCTCGGCATAAGCTTCGGCAGTAGAAATGTGAATATCGGGCTTTACTACCAACAGGTAAAAGTTTTTCAATGAAAGCGCAACCGGTTGAAATTCGTCTCCTTTTCCCTGCGCAAATACAGGCTGGTTGTCGATAAAAAAAGCACAATCGGCGCCAAGCTTTGCAGCCAAATGTTTTAATTTTTTTCTGTCGATATGGAGTTGAAAAAGTTCATTGAGTGATTTCAGCATAAATGCGGCATCGGAAGAACCACCCCCCAAACCGGCACCCATTGGAATATTTTTATTGAGTGTAATTTTTACCGGCGCTATGTTATACTCATTTCTTAATAATTGCCATGCTTTTATGACCAGATTGTTTTCTGGTTTTCCTTCGATAGGTAATCCTTTGACAAAAAACTGATTTTCAGTAGCATCCGGCAAGAACTCCACTTCCAGATGGTCAAAAATATCGACAGGATAATAAACCGTTTCAATCGAGTGATAACCATTTGGCAGCAGGCCTGTTATATTTAGACCTATATTGATTTTGGCATTGGGATGGACATTCATTTAAACTGGCTAAATTATGTTTTAAGCTTGTAAAAGTAGTAATTTTTTTGATTGAAATTTTTCTTTCAAAAAAGAAAATTTCTCCGTATACAATTTTATTATTTTTATGTTTTTGTTCTCAAGTTGTGAATAACTTATTGTTTAGACAATTATAAATTTTCCACTTATTGAAAGCAAGTTTGATAAAACCGTTTGCAGTTTTCTTAATTGAAACTATAATATTAAATTTGCATTTCCTAAAACTTTCGAAAAAACTCTTATTCTGAGATATTATTTTCTTAAGTATTTTGATTTTCAACTAACTTTATAAAATCTTGAAATAATCAACTTAAAAAATATATGAAACCAACTTTATTAATTTTAGCAGCCGGAATGGGTAGCCGTTACGGTGGATTGAAGCAATTGGACGGACTGGGCCCCAATGGAGAAACCATCATGGATTATTCCATTTATGATGCCATACAGGCAGGATTTGGGAAAGTCGTTTTCGTGATTCGAAAAAGTTTTGAAAAAGAATTTAACGAATTAATTGTCAGTAAGTTCAAAAATTTAATTGATGTTGAACTGGTATATCAGGAACTCGACAAAGTTCCGGAAGGATGTACTTATTCTTCGGAACGTGAAAAACCGTGGGGGACAAATCATGCACTGCTGATGGCTAAAGAAGTGATACATGAGCCATTTGGCGTAATCAATGCTGATGATTTTTATGGACGGGAATCATATTTTATACTGGCTGATTTTTTGCGCAGTGTTGAAAACAAACAAAACGAATATTGCATGATTGGATACCGTGTAGGTAATACGCTTTCAGAAAGCGGCCCTGTGAGCAGAGGAATATGCGTGGCTGATGAAAATAATTTTTTGAAGGATGTGGTGGAAAGAACTCATATTGTGGAAAAGGGAGGAACAATAATTTATCTGGATGAAAACGGCAAGGAAGTAGCCATTCATCCCAACGTGCCGGTATCGATGAATATGTGGGGATTTACTCCTGATTATTTTGATTATTCATGGGAAGCTTTCAAGAAATTTTTAACCGAAAATGGACAAAATATTAAAGCAGAATTTTATATCCCGACTGTTGTCAATCAGTTGATACACGAAAATAAGGTTTCCTGCAAAATTTTGGATACGCCTTCCAAATGGTTTGGTGTAACTTATTCCAATGACAGGCCGCAGACAGTTTTAAAAATCAATGAATTAATCCGCAAAGGAGTATATCCTGAAAAATTATTCAAATAATTATACATTATGAGTAAAGTTTTGGTTACCTGTGGAACCGGATATATTGGTTCACATACTGTGGTAGAATTGCAACAGGAAGGACATGAAGTTATTGTTGTGGATAATCTCTTCAATTCAGATATTGAAGTTTTAAACGGAATTGAAAAAATCACCGGCATACGTCCCACATTCGAAAATATTGATTGCACGGATTATGTTGGTATGGATCGCATGTTTGAAAGACATAAGAATATTGATGCAATTATTCACTTTGCTGCGTATAAGGCTGTAGGCGAGTCGGTTGAAAAACCTTTGCTGTATTACAGAAACAATATTCTTTCGCTGGTCAATTTATTGCAACTGATGCCGGTACATAAAATCAAGCATTTGGTTTTTTCGTCTTCGTGTACAGTTTATGGTCAGCCGGATATTTTGCCTGTAACAGAAAATTCGCCATTTAAGCCTGCTCTTTCACCTTATGGCAATACCAAACAGATATGTGAAGAAATCATTCGTGATACCATTCATTCCAACTCTTTTTATCACAGTATTGTTCTTCGATATTTTAATCCGATTGGAGCACATCCATCCGCCGAAATAGGAGAATTGCCCAATGGTGTGCCCAATAATCTGCTTCCTTTTATTACCCAGACAGCTATAGGAATCAGGAAACAGTTATTGGTTTACGGAAATGATTATAATACGCCTGATGGAACTTGCATTCGCGACTATATTGATGTAGTAGATTTGGCAAAAGCACATGTTTCAGCTTTAAACCGTATGTTGAATCATCAGCAGAAGAACAATTTGGAAGTTTTCAATCTTGGAACAGGTCGTGGACTTTCGGTGCTGGAAATCATAAAAATGTTTGAAAAAGTAAATAATGTTAAGGTGCCATATAAAATTGTGGGAAGGAGGGAAGGCGATATAGAAAAGGTTTGGGCTGATCCAAGTTATGCCAATAAGGAATTGGGTTGGAAGGCGCAGCGTCCTTTGGAAGAAACGCTTCGTAGTGCATGGGAATGGGAGAAAAAACTGGCTGAACGTTCCAAACAAACTGCTTGAAAAAATTAATATTCGATTAAAATGAAAGAAGACAATAGTTTATATCCCTTAAAATTCCAACCAATTTTAAAAGAAAAAATTTGGGGAGGAACAAAGCTGAAAAAACTTTTCAACAAACAGACCGATTCCGATAAAATTGGCGAAAGTTGGGAACTTTCCGGTTTCAAAGGCGATGAATCAGTTGTATCAAACGGTTTCCTTGCCGGAAATAATTTGACGGAACTGATTGAAATTTATATGGGCGATTTGGTGGGAGATAAGATTTTTGAAGAATTTGGGCTGACTTTTCCCTTGCTTTTCAAACTTATCGATGCCAATGACGATTTGTCCATTCAGGTTCACCCTGACGATGAGACGGCAGCGCTACGCCATAATTCGCTGGGGAAAACAGAAATGTGGTATGTTATAGATGCTGAGCCGGATGGCGAATTGATAGTGGGCTTTAAAAACGACTGCTCACGCGAGGAATATCTGAAAGCTTTGGAAGAAGAACGTTTGTCCGATTTGTTGAAAAAAGTTCCTGTTCGCAAGGGTGATGTGATTTTTATACCTGCCGGATTGGTTCACGCCATAAAAAAAGGTGTGTTGGTAGCCGAAATTCAGGAATCGAGTGATCTTACCTATCGTATTTATGATTACAAACGAACCGATGAACATGGAAAAGAGCGGGAGCTGCATACCGAATTGGCTTTGGATGTCATTAATTTTTCTGCTACAAAAAATCCTAAAGTTGCCTACGAACCGAAAGTTAATGCAGTAACTCCATTGGTTTCGTGTGATTACTTTACTACTAATCTGTTGCTATTTAACCGAACTATAATCCGAAATTACAGTTCGCTCGATTCTTTTGTAGTCTATATGTGCTTGGAAGGGAATTTCATAATCGAATGCGAAAACCATAAAATCTTGGTGGAAAAGGGCGAAACGGTTTTAATTCCGGCCAGTTTGGACGAAGTTTCATTGATTCCGAATGGAGAGGTAAAATTGCTGGAAGTATTTATTCAGTAAAGATATTCTGAATTTAAAAAGAAAGGGAATGGCCGCAAACAAATGTTGAAGCTATTCCCTTTCTTTTTGGTTTGCCAAAACAAAATTATCAGGTTACTTCATTTTTGCTTTGACAATAAATATTTCTGAATAGTTGGAAAACGACAATATTTTGAAAATTGTTCATGGTTTTTATCCAGTTTTTCAGCAGACCGTTTTTTTCAAAATTTTCTTCTTCAAACATGCGCATACTTGGAATATTTTCTTCTGCAATTTCAACGTAAAGCTGGTTAATTTTCAGAAAATCAAATACATATTCTTCAACGAGATGAAGAGCCTCTCTGGCAAAACCGTTTCTTTGAAATTTTTGCTCAATGAAGAGTCCCAATGCTACACGGCTATTGTGAATATCAAAGTCAAACAGATCGACCGTACCAATGGTTTCATTGCTGCCTTTAATGGTAATCATCAATCGCAATTGTCTGTTTTCGTATATGTCTTTTTCCGAATCCAGTATGTATTGCTTCAGCATATAACGTGAATAGGGACTTCGAGCATTGCCTACCATCCACAATTCGGGATTGTTTTCCCATCGATACAGAAGTTCCAAATCTTCCGGTTCGACAGCGCGTAATCGTATTTTTTCGTTTTCCAGCAGCAATTTTATTTACCTTTGATGGCTTCAACAATTTTTGCCTCAAGTTCGGCAGCCAATTCGGGATTGTCTTTAATAACGTTTTTGGCGCCATCTCTTCCCTGTGCCAACTTGGTATCGCCATAACTAAACCATGAACCACTTTTCTTAATAATGCCGTATTCTACGCCCAAATCGAGGATTTCTCCGCTTTTTGAAATTCCTTCACCGAACATAATGTCAAATTCTGCCTTGCGAAAGGGAGGCGCAACTTTATTTTTCACTACTCTGACGCGTGTTTGATTTCCAATGACTTCTTCTCCGTCCTTGAGTTGTCCGATTTTGCGAATGTCGAGCCGCACGGAAGAATAAAATTTCAGAGCATTTCCTCCTGTAGTGGTTTCCGGATTGCCAAACATAACGCCAATTTTTTCACGAAGTTGGTTGATGAAAATACAAGTTGTGTTGGTTTTACTGATGTTGGCGGTAAGTTTACGAAGCGCCTGCGACATTAAACGGGCTTGAAGTCCCATTTTTGAATCACCCATATCGCCTTCCAGTTCAGCTTTGGGAGTTAAGGCAGCAACAGAATCGATAACTACAATATCCACAGCTGACGAACGGATAAGCTGATCGGCAATTTCCAATGCCTGTTCACCATTGTCGGGCTGGGAAATCAGCAATTCGTCGGTGTTCACGCCCAACTTTTCGGCATAAGCGCGGTCGAAAGCATGTTCTGCGTCGATAATGGCCGCAATGCCACCGGCTTTTTGAGCCTCAGCAATGGCATGAATGGCCAATGTGGTTTTTCCGGACGATTCAGGTCCATAAATTTCAATCACCCTGCCTCTTGGATATCCGCCAACACCTAAAGCAATATTTAAACCTATAGAGCCGGTTGGAATTACATCAATGTCAACTATTTGATTATCACCCATACGCATGATGGTCCCTTTTCCGTAATCTTTTTCTATTTTTTCCATTGCCAGTTGCAAGGCTTTTATCTTTTCGGAAGACGGTTTTTTTTGTTCTTCGGTTGTTTTTTCGGCCATAATTGAGTTAAATTAATTGATTAATTTTCTGAACTGTTTAAGTACAAATTCACAGAGACAAAGATAGCAAAATTTTATTTTACCACTTCCAGTTTGGCAAATTTCAGCAACAGTGATTTTACACCTTTTTCTCCAAAATCGATGGATGCTTTCTCGTTCCCGTTGGAGATGCTGGTTTCCAATACTTTCCCAATTCCGAAAAGCTGGTGTTTTACCATAGTTCCCACAGGAAACGAAGAATTATCGGTAATGATTTTTTCGTCCGACGACTGATCTAATTTTTTCAGTTTTCGTGGAGCGAAATGTGTTGTTTGCGCTTCCGAATAAGTTTCTTTTTCGTTCGTTTCCGAGTAAAAACGATTTCGTTCATTTTCCACTTCATCATCCCAATTCATATATTTCTTTTTCTGAAAAGCCTGTTCTTTTTCTTGAGAAAATTCCAGAAACTGTGGATCTATGTCTTTGATAAACCTACTGGGAGTGCAAAAGTTGGTTTTTCCGTTTCTAAATCTCGATTTGGCATAGCTGATAAAGCAGCGTTCCTTTGCCCTGGTGATGGCCACGTAAAATAAACGACGCTCTTCTTCCAATTCCCGCTCATTGGTTATTCTGAATATCGACGGAAAAAGTTCTTCTTCCATGCCAACAATAAATACAGCTTTAAATTCCAGCCCTTTGGCAGCATGAACCGTCATAAGGGTAACTTTGTCGCTCATACTGTCTTTGTCGGTATCCTGATCGGTCAATAACGATACATCCGATAAAAAATCCGAAAGAATAGGCAAACTTTCCCCTTCTTCCTGCTTGTTTTCGCAAAATTCGTGTATGGCTTTCAGAAATTCTTCGATATTTTCTTTTCGGCTGATACTTTCAGTGGAATGATCAAAATTTGCCTCATTTAAGAGTCCTGTATTTTTAACAATATCAACGGCTAATTCGTAGGCATTTTTAATTTCCACCTCTTTGGAAAAAGTTTCTATCATGTTGTGAAAATCATTCAATTTCGAAGCTGTTCCGGCATTAACCGGTACGTTATATTTGTTCAGATTTGAAAGAACTTCCCATATCCCGACATTATTATTTTGCGCGCATTCCACCAGTTTTCCCACTGTGGTTTCGCCAATGCCTCGTGCGGGAAAATTAATAATTCTTTTCAATGCTTCTTCATCATTCTGATTACATACCAACCGGCAATAAGCTATCACATCTTTTATTTCCTTTCGCTGATAAAACGACAAGCCTCCGTATATTCGATACGGAATAACCTGTTTCCGGAAAGTTTCTTCCAAAATTCGCGATTGTGCATTGGTCCGGTACAACACAGCCATGTCGGCATACCGGTAATTGTTCGAAGCATACAGTTCCAAAATATGTTCGGCAACTGTCATGCCCTCTTCATAATCAGTGAAAACACTCAACAACTTTATGGGATGACCGATTTCTTTTTCCGAAAAAATGGTTTTCTGAATTTGGGCTCTGTTTTTGTCGATCAGGCTATTGGCCGCATTTACGATGGTTTGTGTAGATCGATAATTCTGTTCGAGTTTAAAGATACGGGCATCGTGATAAGCATTTCTGAATTGCAGAATGTTGTCGATATTGGCCCCGCGAAATGAATAAATGCTTTGCGCATCGTCACCCACTACACATATTCTTTCGTGGTGCTCAGCCAGTTTTTTTATTATCAGATATTGGGCAAAGTTGGTATCCTGATATTCGTCAACCAAAATAAATTGAAACAATTGCTGATATTTTTCCAATACTTCCGGATGATTCCGAAAAAGCACGTTGGTCTGAAGCAATAAATCGTCGAAATCCATTGCATCAGCCTGTTTGCATCGATTGCAATAGGTTTGATAAATTTCGCTCAGGAGAGGAATGCGGCTTTGCCTGTCGTTTTTAATAAAATCGATGTTCACAGCATAGGCTTCCGGTGTAATCAGGTTATTCTTTGCGGTAGAAATGCGCGATTGAATCAGTCCGGGAGGATAAACTTTCGTATCCAGATTGCGTTCTTTGAGAATACTTTTTATTAAACTTGAAGAATCGGACGAGTCATAGATGGTGAAATTTTTAGAGTATCCGGTATATTGTGCTTCGTTACGCAAAATTCTCGAGAAAATAGAATGAAAAGTTCCCATCCACAAGTACCGGGCAGTTCTTTCTCCAACAATTTGAGCAATCCGTTCTTTCATTTCACGGGCCGCCTTGTTGGTAAAAGTTAATGCCAAAATGGAAGATGGAGAGAACCCTTTGGTAAGTAAATAGGCTATTTTGTATGTTAATACGCGCGTTTTCCCCGACCCTGCACCGGCAATTACCAGCGAAGCTCCGTCAATATATTCTACTGCTTGCCGCTGACTTTCGTTCAAATCGTTTAAAAAATTGAAATTCATAGATTTGTTCTTTCACCTGTTTTTGAAAAAAAATTCAAATTTTACCGGTTTTGTTTATGCAAAGTTAGTAAATTGAATCGGTTTTTAAAGACAATTTTTATTTACGTCCATTGCTTTTACATTGAAAAGATTATCTTTGCAGTGTTGTAAAAGCTTGATGATTTGAGCAATTGTTTGTTTAGACGTATATAAGGTAGTTGTAGGATATGTTTGTTTTAAAAAAATATTTTTACCTGAAATTATGAAAAAGCTCTCTTATTTTATTCTGAAATGCTTTGGTTGGGAAGCAATTGTTTGCGGTGAAATACCTCAAAAAAGCGTGATTTGTTTTGCACCACACACAAGTAATCTTGATTTTATAATCGGTAAACTTTTTTCATGGTCTATTGGCAGGCAATTTTCGTTTCTGATGAAAAAATCTTGGTTCGTTTTCCCATTGGGTTATTTTCTGAAAGCCGCTGGTGGTATTCCTGTCGATCGTTCCAAAAGCAATGCCACAGTGCAGCAAATGATTGAAGCGTTTGCAACGCACAAATGTTTTCATTTGGCTATAGCTCCCGAAGGTACCAGAAGCTGGGTGTCCCGTTGGAAAAAGGGTTTTTACCATATTGCTTCCGGAGCTGATGTCCCTATCGAATTAGCTTACATCGACTATGAAAAAAAACAAATCGGGATTAGAAAGTTGCTTTATCCTTCAACTAATATTTCTTCCGACTTGTATGAAATTCAGCAATTTTATCAAAATATTTCTCCCCGTTATCCTGAAAAATTTAATTCGGTTATTTTTTAAAAAAAAAATTGAATCAGGTGAATTTTTTTTAAAGTTATAAAAACATGAAGATCACGCTTATTCAAGATGTTATTGCTTGGTCGGACAAACAGGCCAATTTTAACAGAATAAACAAACAGTTGGAAGCGTTGCAAGGGAAAACCGATTTGGTGGTATTGCCCGAAATGTTTTCGACCGGTTTCTGTACCGATCGTCTTGATCTGGCAGAGGAAGGGAATGGTGAAACGCTTCAGGCACTTTCTTCCTGGTCAAAAAAATTTGGATTTGCCCTGACCGGAAGTTTTATAGCTCGAGAAAACGATTTTTATTACAATCGAAGTTTTTTTGTTTTTCCTGATGGCAAAATTCAAACTGCCGACAAACGCCATTTGTTCCGACATGGTGGAGAGCACCAATATTTTTCTGCCGGCAAGCGTCATTTGTTGGTGAATTATCAAGAGTGGAAAATCTGTGTGTTGGTTTGTTACGATGTGCGTTTTCCGGTGTGGTCGAGGAATGTGGATAATCGTTACGACTTGCTGATTTATCCTGCCAATTTTCCTTCCAAACGAATTCGCGATTGGGATATTTTGTTGCAAGCGAGAGCAATTGAAAATCAAGCGTATGTGTGTGGTTTAAATCGTATTGGAACCGATGGATTGGGCATCGATTATAACGGACATTCTGTGTTGGTCGATTTCAAAGGCCGCCCTTTACTCACGTTTCCCGAAAATACTTCTGACATAAAAACGGCAGAAATATCGCTTGAACCTCTTCAAATTTACCGCCAGCATTTCCCTGTATGGATGGATGCCGATCGCTTTGAAATAATGGAATAATAATGATTTTTTTAATTTGTTTTGAATAATTAAAATTATTGTATAAATTTGTCAGGGTTATGGTAAAGTAAACCCAAAATTAATGGAAACAAGATAATGAAACAATGGCCTTAAAATGGTTGATGATGAGAATAAACGTGAAATGGCTTTCTGACGCCATAAGTAAAAAAATGACAAGACATTCGTAAATGCAAATATTTTTATTAAAAAAATAATAGTTTATTATACTGATATCAAGTAATTTATCATTCGATATCAA
>JAAYUQ010000015.1 GCA_012517575.1 Bacteroidales bacterium
AAAATTTTTTACTAAATTGGCTTTTTCCAGTTTTTCTCTATCTTTGCGTGCTCGAAATAAAAATTTTGAATTTACTTTTCTTTTTTCCCGATAAAAAATCAAGCAGCAATTTTTTAACCGATTGCTCTGATTTGAGCTTAACTAAATGAAATATTTATAAATAAGATTCGTATTTAAAAAATTAATAATCGAAATTACAAATATTGAAGCTATTTTATTGCAAAGAATTATTTCAACAATTATTTAAATCAGAATGCTATGAGTATTAAAATTCGTTTAACCGTAATGAATTTTCTCCAATTTGCCATTTGGGGAGCTTATCTAACTTCGATGTCCCGTTATCTTGGCCCGGCAGGTCTCGGCGGAAGTATCGGCTTATTTTATTCCGTTCAAGGTATTGTTTCCCTTTTCATGCCGGCTCTTTTGGGCATCATAGCCGACCGTTGGGTTCAAGCGCAAAAATTGTTGGGAATTTCTCACTGTTTAGCTGCTCTATTTATGGCTGCTGCAGGTATTTACGGACTTCAGGCAGGAACAAATGTCTCCTTTTCCATTTTTTTTACCCTTTACACATTAAGTGTTGCATTTTACATGCCCACAATTGCTTTGTCCAATTCGGTAGCATACAATATATTAACACAATATGGCTATGATACGGTTAAATCTTTCCCGCCCATTCGGGTTTTTGGCACTATTGGATTTATCTGTTCAATGTGGATAACCGATTTGTTGGGATTTCAAACTTCTTCGATGCAATTTGTTTTTAGTGCTTGTTTGGGAATTGTGCTCGGAATTTATGCCTTTTCATTACCACAATGCAAAACGAATGACGTTGAAAAGAAGACGATGGTTGAAGCTTTAGGACTAAATGCTTTCCGACTTTTCAAACAAAAAAAGATGGCAATTTTTTTCATTTTTTCAATGTTACTGGGCGTTTCCCTTCAAATCACCAATGGATTTGCAAATCCTTTTATTGCTTCCTTTGAAGCATCTCCAGAATTTGTTCACACATTTGGCGTTCAGCATTCCAACATGTTGATTTCACTTTCTCAAATTTCCGAGACACTTTGTATTTTGCTGATTCCTTTTTTTCTAAAAAGATTTGGAATTAAAACCGTGATGCTAATGTCGATGTTTGCATGGGTATTCCGATTTGGACTTTTTGGCGTTGGTAATCCGGGAAGTGGCGTTTGGCTTTTAATTCTTTCAATGATTGTTTACGGAATTGCATTTGATTTTTTCAACATATCCGGCTCTCTGTTTGTGGATAAGGAAACCGATCCTTCTATTCGTTCCAGCGCTCAGGGACTTTTTATGCTGATGACAAACGGAATTGGCGCTACCGTTGGAACTTTGAGCGCTCAATGGGTAGTCAATCGGTTTTGCTCTTGGCAAAATGTTATGGTGGGGACGGAAACAAAATCTTTGCTGATTGGCGACTGGACAAGTGTTTGGTTTATTTTTGCAGGTTATGCTTTGATAGTGGGAATTTTGTTTGCTATTCTCTTCAAATACAAACACAACTACAATGAAGTTGCCGAAACAAATAGATAATTGATTTTCCAACTATTAACTATCCAACGAAAAAGGCAACTGTGGGTTAAACCCGCAATTGCCTTTTTTAAATATATACTATTTTACGTTTTTAAAGTTCCCAAGCTAATGCGCTGGCTCCCAAAACGGCTGCATCCGATTCTTTCAGTTCGGAAAACAGAATTTTGATTTTGCCTTTCCACATTTTGAGAAGATTTTTTTCCATATTTTCAACAATCGGATTTAAAATAAATTCTCCTGCTTTTGATAAGCCTCCAAAAAGAATAATAGCTTCAGGAGAACTGAAAGCAACAAAATCGGCAAATGCTTCTCCTAAAATTTTTCCGGTAAAATTAAAAATGTCTATTGCCACCTGATCTCCTTCCTTCGCAGCATCATAAACATCTTTGGATGTAATATCGGAAAGAGGAATGTTACGTAAAATACTTTCCTGATTGGTAGTTTCAAGAATCTCACGTGCCGTACGTGCCACACCGGTAGCCGAAGAATAGGCTTCCAAACAACCATTTTTTCCACAGCCACATAAACGGCCATTGCGTATGGCTGTTGTATGTCCCAGCTCACCCGCAAATCCATCATGACCGTAAACCAGTTTTCCATCAATTACAATTCCACTTCCAACGCCAGTACCCAAGGTAATCATAATAAAATCTTTCATTCCCCGAGCAATGCCATAAGTCATTTCTCCAATGGCTGCTGCATTGGCATCATTGGTCAATGCCACAGGAACACCAAATTTATCCGAAAGCAATTTTGCAAAAGGAATAACTCCTTTCCATGGCAAATTGGGAGCATATTCAATAGTGCCCGAATAGTAATTTCCATTGGGAGCTCCCACGCCAATTCCCCTGATTTGATCTATGCCACCGTCGGCATCAATCAGTTTCATTAATTCATGATAAATATCATTTACATAAAGGTTGACATCATCATGAACCGCAGTCTTGATGGCACTTTTAGAAATCACATTCCCCCGAACGTCAACAATACCAAAAACGGTATTGGTTCCGCCCATATCTATTCCAATTACATAAGGTTTTTCCATAATACGATAATTTTATAAGATTTATTCCACTTCTACAGGAATGTTTTTGTTTACATTTTTAGAACCAATCAAAGCATAGAACAAAATATACAGCAAACCAACCAAAATTACAATGTAACTTGCCTGATAAGTAGAAATGTCGGCAATCCAATTTTGAAGAAGAGGTAAAATTCCTCCACCTACAACCATCATCATAAATATTCCTGAAGCAGCAGCCGTATATTTTCCGAGTCCTTCCACTGCAAGATTGAAAATGCTACCCCACATAATAGAAGTACACAAACCGCAAAGAACAAGGAATAAAGCTATGAGCGGTACTTGCACCATACTGAATGAGGAGCCGGTAAATACGGGCATTAAAGTTGTGATATTTTTTGGTAATAAAACAGCAAGTAATACCAATATAATTCCAACTATAGAAACGAATGTCAACATGGTTTTACTGGAAACTTTTCCACCGACCAAACTACCAAGAAAACGTCCTATAAGCATAAGGAACCAGTAAGTTCCTGCAACAAAACCGGCAATGGCTGCAGCTTTTTGCGGATCCAACGAAGCTCCTTTATCAGAAATATCGGCAAGGAAAAAATTAAGTGTTCCTGGAATACCAACTTCGACTCCCACATAAATAAAGATAGCAATGGATCCTAACACAAAATGACGGAAATTCCAGGGAGAATGTTCGTATTTGATTTCAGATCTTTTCTTTCTGTTTTCATCAGGATCTTCAATAGGAATAAACAACAGAATAAGAAAAGCAGCTGCAAAAACTCCCAAAGCGATATACAACACAGGATTTACACTGTTAATGGTAACTTCACCGGATAAAACACGCTCTTTAGTAATATCGCCAATCAAAGCTCCTACAAACATGGGCGTTATGGTTGCTGCCAAAGAATTGAATGTTGCCCCGATTTGAATCAACTGATTTCCTTTGTTGCCACCACCTCCAAGTAAATTCAACATTGGATTGACAACCGTATTAAGCATGCAAACCGAGAAACCAGCAATAAATGCACCCAGCAAATAAACAAAGAAATTGGCCGGAAGGGAGAAAATTTCAGCTCCAACGCCAATTATCCCGGAAAGATATTGCGTCAGTACACCAAAAAATCCTACTGCAATTGCTACAAGAGCCGTTTTTTTGTAACCGATTTTTGAAAGCAGTTTACCGGCAGGAATACCCATAAACAGATAGGCCAAAAAGTTCATCATATTTCCCAGCATGCCAAGGAAATTGGAACCTTCAAAAGCCGGCTGATTTTTCCAAATTACCCCGATCGGCGCAGCAAGATTAGTAACAAACGAAATCATTGCAAACAGGAAAAACATGGTGATAATGGCCACCAGATTTCCATTTTTTTTCTCTGTACTCATATTGTTTTAGAATTAATAAAGTTAATTGAAATAAAAATGTTTTTTGAATGAATTTATATTGACCGACAAAAATACCATTTTTTTGTCAGTTACTTTTAAGAGTATAAACAAAAAAGCTTGATACAAAAAATGTTTTACAACATATATTTAGTCAATAATGACAGTCTAATTTTTTAAATATTATTGAACTACAAATTTTTAAATAAAAAGCTACTCATTGTTCTGTACAAATACCTACGGGTTTGTTTTCCCAAAATGCTATGATTTTTGTCTGTAAAAAGCTGCATGTTATACTGTTTATCGGCTTCTTCCAGTCGTTTTACATACATCATAGTATTTTGTGTATGCACATTGTCATCGGCAGTTCCGTGAATAATCAGCAATTCTCCTTTTAACTTGTCGGCTTTCATCAAAGGCGAAGAAAGATCGTATCCCTTAAAATTTTCCTGAGGACGACGCATGTATCTTTCGGTGTAAGCTGCATTATAAAATCTCCAGTCGGTAACAGGAGCCACAGCAATTCCGGCCTTAAATAAATTTTCATCCATACTCATGGCCATTAACGTAAGAAAACCGCCGTAACTCCAGCCCCAAATACCTATTCTGCTTTGATCAATATAACTTTGTTTACTAAAAAATCGGGCAGCCTCTGTTTGATCTTTGGCTTCGAGAACTCCTAACTGTTCATAAGTACATTTTCTGAATTCTACTCCGCGAGCTCCTGTTCCACGTCCATCAACACAAGCCACAACCATATTTTTTTCAGCCAAATAATATTCCCAGTCAACATCCCATTTGTCCAAAACCATTTGCGAATTAGGACCACTGTACTGAATCAATAATAAAGGATATTTTTTATTCGGATCAAAATTGAGCGGTTTCAATATCCATCCGTTTAACGAAATATTTTCAGAAGTTGTAAAACTGAATAATTCCTTTTTAGGCAAATGAAGGGAATTCCAAGTTTGCAACATGTTGTCGGAATTTTGCATTTCACGAATTACACTACCATTGTTGGCATATAAAGTAAGCTTATCAGGCCTTTGAAGACTTGAAAAATTATCGGCAAAGTAACTAAAGGTAGAATTAAATATTGCGCGGTGATAACCTTTTTCATTGGTGATTTTCTTTTTAACGCCTTTCAGGCTGACCGAATAAATATCTCTTTGCATAGGCGATGTTTC
Source organism: Bacteroidales bacterium (assembly GCA_012517575.1). Lineage (GTDB taxonomy): Bacteria > Bacteroidota > Bacteroidia > Bacteroidales > Paludibacteraceae > MVYY01. Next base: position 5,161 of record JAAYUQ010000015.1, read on the forward strand.
TGCCGACTGATAATAGAGCACTTGGTTCTTTTCGTCAAAACCATAAACTTGTGTTACATCAAAATTACCTTTCGTCAATTGTTTGTCGAGCGAACCATTAATTCTGTACCGGTAAACATGACGAAAGCCATCTTTTTCACTCATAAAAATAAAATATTGGTTGTCGGACAAAAATTGGCAAGCATCAATATTTTGATAATCAATATAATATTTGTCGTTTTCCTGTAATATCAGTGTTGATAGAGTAGATTTTGGATTAGCAAGAAACATTTTCAACTGATTTTGATTTCGATTCAATACAAAAATAGCCAATTGATCAAGTGAATGAGTCCATTTTATACGCGGAATATAAAAATCATCTCCCAAATTATCTATCCGAACAGTTCTAATCGCTTTGGTACGTTCATCGAAAACGCAAACACTCACTTTGGAAATATTCTGTCCTGCTTTAGGATATTTAAAAGTAACAAGTGAAGGATAAAGCGTCAATTCGTCGGACGAATTTTGATTTTCATATAACTGAAATGAAAATTGAGGAACTTCAGTCTCATCAAATTTCACAAAAGCCAGTAATTTACTGTCGGGACTCCAAACAAAATAACGGGTTGCCTCAAATTCTTCTTCATACAGCCAGTCTGACAAGCCATTTATAATTTTTCCCGGTTCACCATCTTTAGTTATGGCCGATTCGGTATTAAAATCGAGTTTTTTCAAATAAAGGTTGTTGTTTCTTCCAAAAGCAATATATCGACTATCGGGCGAAAAAAGCGGGACTTCCTGCGAACCGTTTTCGGAAAGAGGCTCAATTTCATTCCTTTTAATATCGTACACATAATAATCTGCCGTAAAAGAACGCCTATATCTTTTTTTAACATTATTGTAAACCAGCAACTTAGCTTCATTCGGACTGAATTCATATCCGTTGATTTCCTTGAAAGGTACATTTTTTAAACGATGGATACTGAATATTGTGTCAACCAACTGCCCGGTTTTATAATTGTATTTAATTACTGCATTATTTTTTAGCAATGTAAAATTTTCTCCATCGTTCATCGAACGGGGAACCATAATATTATTAACATTAAACTTCCCATCAACAATGTCATCAAGCAAGTCGGCAAAGGAAAGTTGCACAACTGCTGCCAAAACTATAGCTAAAAAAATACGTTTCATAAAAAAATTTTTATTGTTAAATTATCAATTACTTATTTTTTTCTTGTAAATTCACACAAAAATAGCGTAATTCATCAGCTTTAAAAACTTTGGGTCAATTTTTTTGAATGGTTTAACATTAAAAAGGAAAGTTCACCAACAATACAGAACAATATAAAATACATTATATAATGAACGATGACTACACAACAAACCATGAACTGAATGCCGACAAAACAGGTATTTGTCTGAGTGGTGGCGGCGCTTTAGGCTTTGCCCATATTGGCGTTTTAAAGGCACTCGAAGAAAATGGGATTTCTCCTGGACAAATAGCAGGCTCAAGCATGGGAGCAATTGTTGGAACTCTTTATGCAGCAGGATTCACACCGTCCGAAATGTTACAAATGATTAGAGAAGACAAATTGTACAAAATAACCAAATTAATGTCTATTCATCCCATGTCGTTAAAATCTGGACTTTCCACCCACGAAATGTTACGGGAACTGATAAAGGAACTTATCCCACACAACAGCTTTGAATTATTAAAGAAAAAAATGTATGTCTGCGTCAGCAATTTGAATAAGGCTGAATGGGAAATAGTAGAAAGCGGAAAAGAACTGGATAAATGGGTAGCTGCTTCGGCAAGTATTCCGGGTGTATTTGAAGCCATTCAGGAAAAAAAAGAATATTATGTTGATGGCGGATTATTGAACAACATGCCGGCACAAGCACTCAAACAAAATTGCGAAGTCATCATCGGTGTGGATGTCATTCCTCACCTGAACGACATTCAATTAAAAAAACCGGTGGATACACTGACTTATTCCATCCGCATCATACAACACAAGAATGCTCAGAAAGGAAGAAAACTTTGCCAATTTTTGATTGAGCCCAAAGCTATACAAAAATTCCACGAATTCAGTTTTGACGCCTATCAGCAAATTTATGAAGAAGGTTACAAATGCACCTGTTCGTTTATAGAAAATAATCCGTCAATCAAAAATGTAATTTAGCATACCTTGTAAAAAAAACTGCCTTCGAATTTTAACATCCAAAAGGCAGTTTTCAGTTTGTATTTTTTTAAAAATGTCCAATTACGAAATTTTTTCTATTTCTTCTTGAAGATTCAATTCCATCCCTTTTTTATCGATAAATTTATACTGCAGGAAACCCAATTCCTGTGAAGCTCTGACGTTACATCCCCGCCCGTATTTCATTTTCCATTTGTGTTTCAAAGGAATCACTCCTTTGGAAATATAGGCTTCAACGTAAGGATGTACATAGAGAGTAAATTCTTTAACTTTTAATGTATTGACCAAATAATCTATTTTGCTTTCCAATTGGTCAGTAAATAAAATAGAAGGTTTTATTTTCCCTGTTCCAAAACAAGTAGGACAAGCTTCCTCAATATCGATATGCGTATCGGGACGAACACGTTGACGCGTTATCTGCATCAGTCCGAACTTGCTGAGAGGTAAAATATTGTGTTTGGCTCTGTCGTTAGCCATCATCTCTTTCATTCGGTCGTACACTTTCTGACGATTGTCAGGTTCGTGCAAATCAATGAAATCTACCACAATAATTCCGCCCATATCGCGCAAACGTAACTGTCGAGCTATTTCGTCGGCAGCAGCCAGGTTAACATCCAGAGCGTTAGCTTCCTGTCCGTTTCCTGTTTTTGCCCGATTACCGCTGTTCACATCAATCACGTGTAAAGCTTCCGTATGTTCTATAATCAGATAAGCTCCATTTTTAAATGAAACGGTTTTACCAAAAGATGATTTTATTTGCTTGGTAATACCGAAATGATCAAATATCGGAGTTTCATCTTTATAAAGCTTAACGATATTTTTTTGTTCCGGAGCAATCCATTCAATGTAGTCCTGCACTTCAGCGAACACATTGGGATCATTAACATAAATGTTTTTAAAACTCGGACTAAATAAATCCCTGATAATTCCTACAGTACGACCCAATTCTTCCGAAATAAGTGTAACTCCCTTTGCCTGTTGAAGTTTGGCAACGGCTTCATCCCAGCGTTTCACGAGCACATTGAGTTCATTAATCAGTTCGGCAACTTTTTTATCTTCAGCCACCGTACGAACGATGACGCCGAAACCTTTAGGTTTAATGCTCTGAATAAGCTGTTTGAGCCTGACACGCTCATTCTCCGACTTAATTTTCTGAGAAATGAGCACCTTGTCGTTAAAGGGAATCAACACCAAAAAACGTCCGGCTAATGAAACTTCGGCTGTCAACCGCGGTCCTTTGGTAGAGATGGGTTCTTTGGCCACCTGTACCAGAATTTGTTGACCGGGTTTGAGCAGGTCATTGATAGAACCTGTTTTTTCAATTTCCGGAAGCATTTTAATTTTTTGCATTGATGGCGCTTTTTTTGGATCGCTGAGCGCCTGCAATGTAAACTGAGAAAGGGTATTGAAATTTGGACCTAAATCAAGATAATGAATAAAAGCATCTTTTTCGTAACCGACATCAACAAAGGCTGCATTTAAACCTGGCATGATTTTTTTTACTTTTCCTAAGTAAATATTCCCGACAGCGAATTGTTCTTCTCGTGTTTCTTGGGTAAGTTCAACCAGACGTTTATCTTCGAGCAGCGCAATAGAAATTTCCGATGGTTTTACATCAACTACTAATTCGCTATTCACTTTTTTATTGATTTTGGTTATTCGATAACAAAAAAACAAACTTAAAGCTCCAATGAATTGCTTTAAAGTTTGTTTCCTTGGACTTTAATCGTTTTAAAGACCCTTCGACCTATTTTTTCTTGTGTCTATTCTTTCTTAATCTTTTTTTACGCTTGTGCGTAGACATCTTATGTCTTTTTCTTTTTTTACCGCTTGGCATTTTTTTTAAATTTAAAATTTTGATTTTGAAACGAAACGAAATGATTTATTTCACTACAGACATAAATTTCTTTGCCGGCTTGAAAGAAGGAATGTTGTGAGGTGGAATAATAATGGTGGTGTTTTTGGAAATGTTTCGGGCAGTTTTCTGTGCTCTTGTTTTTACCACAAAACTACCAAAACCTCTTAAATATACATTCTCATTTTTAGAAAGAGAATCTTTTATAGCATCCATAAAAGCTTCAACAGATACCAAAACAGTAGCTTTATCGATCCCTGTTTTTTTGGCAATTTCGTTAACAATTTCTGCTTTTGTCATTTTTGTTAATATTTTAAATATGTTAATTAATAAGAAAACTATTTGATGTTTTGAAATTGGAATGCAAATATATTGCTTTTATTCTGATTAAAAAACATTTGCGCTATTTTTTTTGGCTAAAATTCAATTTTTTAATGTCTCACTAAAATTTAAAAGGACAATTCACCTGCCAACTTACATTATACTCTTTTTATTTCATAGAAATATCAAGTTGCTTATTATCAAAAAAATATCAACTCTGATTCAAATAAGTTTCTTTTTCTGGAATGCTTATATAGAAAATAGTTTTTCCCAACTCAAAAATACTGCTAAAGAAAAAAGTGGAATAATTCATCAATTAACAGATAATCGAAAACTTGTAACAGTAAAATAATTTTTTTGGTGTAAATTTGCGCCGATAAACTTTTTGTTTCAAAGCGATAAAAAACTTTCTCTCATGGACGTAAAAATAGAATCGAGCTGGAAAGAGGTGCTTCAACCGGAATTTGAAAAAGAGGACTTTAAACAGCTTACCGAATTTGTACGAAAGGAATATACAACAAAAAAAATTTTCCCGCCAGGTTCTCTTATTTTTAATGCTTTCGACTTGTGTCCATATAATAAAGTGAAAGTGGTCATCATCGGACAGGATCCTTATCATGGTCCCGGTCAGGCAAACGGTTTGTGCTTTTCGGTAAACGATGGCGTGGATTTTCCTCCCTCGCTGGTCAATATTTATAAGGAAATAGAAAACGAATATGCCAAACAAATGCCGAAAAATGGAGATTTAAGTTCTTGGGCAAAACAGGGCGTGCTGTTGCTTAATGCCATTCTCACTGTGCAGGCACATATGCCCTGTTCTCATCAGGGAAAAGGCTGGGAAACGTTCACCGACGCAGTAATTCGGATTCTGGCAGAAAAAAAAGAACATTTGGTATTTTTGCTTTGGGGAAGTTATGCCCAACAAAAAGGACTGTATATCGACACCAATAAACATTTGGTGCTGAAATCGCCCCATCCTTCTCCTCTTTCTGCTTATCGGGGTTTTATTGGAAATCGACATTTTCAACTTGCCAACCAATACTTGAAAGAGCATGGCATGAGTGAAATTGAATGGTAATTTTTATTATAAGAAGAAGAAATCCAAAACAAAAAAAATAAAGCTTACCAATAAATAATCAACTATTTAAAAATCATTTAAATAACATTTTATGGCACTACAGGAAGAAATGGAAAAACAGGGAAATTTTCTGTTCAAGTATCGTGGATATTTACCTTTAATTATTGTGGCAATTGGTCTTGCAGTATTTATCGAACCCTACCTAAACGTCATTGATATTTTTGCATTGAAATATTCGACCATTCAATTTATCGGTTTATTTATTTCTCTTATCGGGCTTTTCATCAGAGCTTATGCAGTTGGTCATACACCGGCGAATACTTCAGGAAGAAATACCAAAGAGCAGTTGGCTGATGAATTGAATACTACTGGGATTTATTCTACTGTTCGTCATCCGTTGTATTTGGGAAACTTTTTCATGTGGCTGGGCGCTGCTATCCTGATAAATAACGGCTGGTTTGTTGTGGCATTCATCCTTCTTTACTGGATTTATTACGAAAGAATTATGTTTGCCGAAGAACAGTTCCTTCGCCGAAAATTTGGTTCTGCATATACCGATTGGGCAGACAAAACACCGGCTTTTATACCAAATTTTGGAAAATACATTCCTTCAAAATATCCTTTCAGTTGGAAAAAAGTTCTGAAAAAAGAAAAAAACGGATTGCTGGCTGTCTTTGTCCTCTTATTTGTGTTTCATAATATCAATTATTCTTTTCAAACAGGACACATTAGCATTGACCTGAATTGGATAGCATGGGGAACATTTGCGGCAGGAATACTCTATCTGGTATTAAAATTTTTGAAAAAGAAAACTTCGATATTGAACGAAACGGGAAGATAAGTTATAAGCAACATTTTCCAACAAAAAAACGACGGAAAATTCCATCGTTTTTTTGTTTAATTCTATTTTATCGGAAATTTTCTCAATAATTGTCTTCCTTCAGTTGCATGAAAGCTTTGGGGTGCAAGCAAACCGGACAAACTTCCAGAGCTTCTTCCGATTCGTAGATATATCCGCAATTTCTGCATTGCCACAAAACTTTGCCGTCTTTTTTGAAAACTTTGTCTTCGGAAATATTCTGCAAAAGTTTCAGGTAACGACGTTCGTGTTCCACTTCAACTTTAGCAACCATTTTGAATGCTACAGAAATTTCGGGAAAACCTTCTTCTTTGGCAACTTCAGCAAAAGTTGGATACAAACTCGACCATTCTTCATATTCTCCTTCAGCCGCTGCTTTCAGGTTTTGTTTGGTTGTACCGATAATTCCTGCAGGATAGGAAGCAGTGATTTCCACCATCCCACCTTCCAAAAATTTAAAGAATCTTTTGGCATGTTCCTTTTCCTGACTGGCTGTTTCCATAAAGATAGCAGCAATTTGTTCGTAACCTTCCTTTTTGGCAACACTGGCAAAAAATTCATAACGATTACGTGCTTGTGATTCGCCG
>JAAYUQ010000016.1 GCA_012517575.1 Bacteroidales bacterium
AAATCGGCAAATGCCATCGGAATGCCGTCATTTTCATTGCCGGACAAATCTTTAAATGTTCCGTTGAAATTCAGATACATTTTCAAATGATTTTCTCCTTCAAAGTTGGTACGCGTCATGTTTTGTTGAATTTGGCTTTGCGTAAGTGCTGTATTCCACAAACGCACTTCGTCAATTTTATAAGCCAAATCATGATAATAATTGTTATCAATTTTTGGTCCCAACTTTAACATTCCTTCCCCTGCATCAATTTTCCCCGTCACGGTTTGTTGAGCTTTTACTACGCCGTCCACATACGTAATGAAATTGTTCAATCCGGCATTGGCATCATAGGTGAATACGACATTATGCCAGAGTGTATCCGTAATTTCGGAAGGACACCAATTGACAAAACGACCTTTGTCGGTTTGAAGTCCGCTATTGATTGCAATAGTGCCATTATTATTTCGATAAGCAATATCATAACCCATTGGTTCATAATCCCAGAAATACGCCTCTTTCAGTTTTAATAAAAGGGGAGCATCATAGGTAATTTGCGGATAAAATTTCACCCACATTTCGGCAGTCATGGCAGAATCAAAATTTAAAGAGGGCGAATGACCAACACCCAACGAAATTTTATTGTAATTACCCGTAGGTTCTACCGCACTAAAGAACTGATTTTCGTTTACAGGAGCGGGTTCGTTGCCGGTTTGCCGGTAGTAAATATCCGTATCAGTTCCGCCATAAGGATTATGAACTAAAAACCAATGTTTGACATTCGATGGGTCGATCAACACTTGCGTTCCCATCGAAAAGTTGTTGAAGCAATTGGTATAATTGATAGATTTGACGAAAGTATGCCCACCATCGTATGAAGTAGCAATAAAGTGCGTATTTCCTACCAAATGAATGGTTTCTCCACTCGGGTCGTTGGGGTCCAACATCAAATAAAAAAGCCATGGTTTATAGACATCGCTATAAAATCCGGTAGTGAAATAGTCTGTTGCCGGCGTAAAAGTGTTGCCACCATCATCCGAAACTTTTAAATATGCATAACCGTTTTTCTTGGTTGCGATATAAACATGATTTCCTTTGGCTTCGACAGTAGAGCCGCAAGTACCGGGATAATTTGTGTCTTCCAATCGAATGGGTAGATTAAATGTATGTCCATTATCATTGGAGCTAACTAACACAGTACAAGAATTCCCCTCTTTTTCTTCTTCATATACGATATAAATATTATCTCCCGATTTGGCTATTTTTTTTCTGTAATGTTGAAAATTGTCTGACCAGTCTTGAAAAGTTGTGTTCGATTTTTCATACGTATAGTCTCCACTGGTATAAGGTTGCGAGATTTTAGTTGTCGTAAAAGTTTCACCATTATCAAACGTGGTTGTTACGTACATTCTACCAGTAGCAAATCCATAAGAATAATGTGTGTATTCGTGAAGTATAAGTGCTTGATTTCCATCGTATTCAAAATCACAAATTTCGGTGTCGTATTCGGTTTTCTTCAATACCAATGTGTCTTTAAAATTTTCTCCATTGTCCGTAGAATAAGAAAAGTGAGTGCCATTTACATCGTTATTGTAAACTATACCAATGTGATTGTTCACGCTTTTAATAAAACTTCGATAAATATCTTTGTAAGAACCACTGTAAGTTGAGGCAATTTCTTTTGGTGCGTCAAAAGTGTTACCATTATCCGTAGAACGAATGTAATAAAGGCGTGCTGTACCATTTTCATAATAAGCATAATTAGGTACGCAAATATGAATATTATTCCCTTCTACGGATAGTTTTTTGACATAATTACCATTTCGAACATAACTCCCATCATTGATGCTTAGAATGAGTTTGGGTTCTTCCCAAGTTTTTCCTAAGTCTAACGATCGCCGATAATAAATCTTAGGCAATGGTTCAGTATAGGAGGAACTAATATATTCCAGCCATACCAAATGAATGGTATTGCCACTGATAGCGACTTCGGGTACAATGTCATTTAGGTTTGCCGTGTTGACTTCGCCGGATAAATTTTTAAAATAAGGAGAAAACACGGGATTGGCAGCTTTTGCTGAAAAGGAGCAAAGCAAAAACGCAACAAGAACAGATAACTGAATGATCTGTTTTTTGAGAATGTGAGAGGAAGTTTTCATGACATAATTTTATTAAAATGATTTTAATAAATAAACCTTATTCCTTAACAATTTTATTAGTCAGCCATCCTTTATCGGTTTTTACCACTACGATATAGGTTCCCGGCTGAAGATTTTCCACCGAAAATGCTGTTTTTTCGGGATTTTCTGGCAATACTTTCTTGATGACTTTTCCATTTAACGCTACTAATTGAATTGAATTCATTGGTAGGGAAGGACTTTCAATCGTTAGAACATTTTTTGCGGGAACGGGATACATTTTCAAAGTGTAAACTTCCGGAGCAAGCAACCCGGTAGATGCAACTGTTATATATTTAATTTCTACATAAGGAATGCCTTCGTTTGTTCCACGGTGCCAAACTGTGGTCATAACGTCAAATTTTCCAATGGAATCATATTTGTGTTCCGGTTCAAAATTAATTTCAGTCATGCCATCGCCAAAACTCCAGACAATACTGTCTATAAAAAGTTTGGTTGAAGGCGTAAATTTCACAGTTTCTCCTTTTGCAATTTCAAGTTTATCGGCAACAAAACTGAAAAGTGCATGATCGGGTTTGTCGATACTGTCTGCAATCACTGGCGACCATACTCCGCGAGCATCCTTGAGTTGATAGGCAATCTGATGCCTTCCTTTCGGTAAATAAGTGAGCGGAACCGAATCGTTTATTGCAACAACATTCTCAATTGCTGTAACCGGAATGTTTTCAAAATAATCGGGTTCTTCTGAAAACCAAAGACGATAGCCGACAATTTTGTTCTCTCCAAGTGAAGTAAATTGATTTTCATCTTTTACAAAAAACAGAGTGTGTACCATCGTCCAAATTCCTTTTTCGTCTTTCCAACGCACGTTGAAAGTGTGCAATCCATTCTGCAATTCATCTGTAGGAATAAGCTCTTCCCAGTGATACGGATTATTGGGTGTGATCGTTTTGCTCACTCTGTTAGCAGTGTTTCCGTCTATCCAATACTCAAGAATCGTTATATTTTTGTTCCCTTCAGTCAATGCTGTTGATTGTTTTACAAAAAATCGAGTTTCAACGGGAGACCAAACGCCGTATTTATCCTTGAAACGGGCATTGAAGGTATTGACGCCATCAGGAATATTTGCAACATCAATTAGTTCTTCCCATGCAAATGTGGTTTGTGCGTTCAATATCCGTTGCGTTCTGTTGGAAGAATTTCCATTCATCCAGTATTCGAGAGCAGTAATTTTTTTCAGTTTTCCCTGTCCGAGTGCATT
>JAAYUQ010000017.1 GCA_012517575.1 Bacteroidales bacterium
AAATGAAATAAATAAAATAGAATAATATGACAAAATTTGAAGCTCATATCGATGTTATGCCATTAAAAGCATTGTTAGACCCTCAAGGTAAAGCTGTAATGCTTGGTTTGTATAATCTTTCTTTTAAAAGCGTAAAGAACGTTCGTGTTGGCAAACATATATTTATTGAATTAGAAGCCGAAACAAAAGCCGAAGCCGAAAAAATGGTTGATGAAATGTGCCAAAAAATGCTGATAAACCCGGTAGTGGAGTATTATCAATTTACAGTTAACGAAGCTTAAATTTATTCCTAATTAATTTACGTTGACAATACCATTTTCAATGGGCAGGATTGTTTTCTCTATTATTTTTTTATTTCTTATCAGCATTAATCCTTTATTTTCACAGAATTTACCTTTAGTGCCGTATCCCCGGAAAGTTGCAACAAGCGATAAGTACTTTGAATTCAATAAAAATACGGTTATAGTCTTTTCAAAAGGCATGGAGAAAGAAGCTTCTTACTTAAAAGAAGAATTTAAATTCCGCTTTGGTATAGAGATTAAATCTTTAGAAGAAACTGCGCGAGTAAAATCAAACTTCATACATCTTTATACTAAAGCAGATTCTGTTCAATCAAAATACCGACTGGAGGTTAATCCGCAATATATTGATATTTGTGGGAGCGATGCTGCCGGCGTATTTTACGGAGTTCAAACTTTATTGCAACTAATTCCTTTTAACAAAGAAACCAAAATTCAGTCTGTCGAAATCGAGGATTATCCGGGGTTTTCGTGGCGTGGAATGCATCTAGACTGCAGCCGGCATTTCTTCACGGTGAATGAAGTTAAGCGCTATATTGATTATCTGGCTATGTATAAAATGAATGTTTTTCACTGGCACTTAACTGATGATCAGGGTTGGAGAATCGAAATCAAAAAATATCCATTGTTGACAAAAATCTCTTCGTACAGAAAAGAAACTTTAATTGGAAGGCCGTCAGCTAAAGATGAATATGACGGAAAACCTTATGGTGGCTTTTATACACAGGAGCAAATAAAAGATATTGTACGCTATGCTTCAGACAGACACATTACCGTAGTTCCTGAAATAGAAATGCCGGGGCACAGTATGGCAGTGTTAGCTGCTTATCCCAATTTTTCGTGCAAAGGCGGAAAGTTTGAAACGGCAACCTCATGGGGTGTCTTTGAAGATGTTTTATGCGCCGGAAACGACAGTGTCTTTAAGTTTCTGGAAGGGGTGATGGACGAAGTTTGTGATTTATTTCCCGGTAAATACATTCATATTGGTGGTGATGAGTGTCCCAAAGACAGATGGCACAACTGTTCGAAATGTCAGGCAAGAATGAAAAGCGAAGGATTAAAAGATGAGCATGAGTTGCAAAGCTATTTTATTCAACGAATAGAAAAATATATCAATAAAAAGGGGAAACAAATTATTGGCTGGGATGAAATTCTCGAAGGCGGGCTTGCTCCCAATGCTACCGTAATGTCGTGGCGGGGTGAGCAGGGAGGTGTTGAAGCTGCAAAACAAAAGCATTTTGTAGTGATGACTCCCGGACATCCCTGTTATTTAGACCATTATCAATACAAAGATGTGGAAAACGAGCCATTAGCCATTGGAGGATATAACCCATTGGAAGATGTTTATGCTTATAATCCTGTTCCTAAGGAATTGAGTCAGGAAGATGCAAAATACATATATGGTGCTCAGGGAAATGTTTGGACAGAGTATATACCAACATTTAAACAAGTAGAATATATGGCTTTGCCACGTATGGCAGCTTTGGCCGAAGTCCTGTGGACTTATGACCCCAACAGGGATTATGCTTCATTTATTCAACGATTAAAAATACAAACACAAATATTGGATAAGCTGGGAGTAAACTACTGTAATAGGTTCAAAAACTGAATCTTATGTCGCTTCGCATTTCTATTTTGACCTTTTTTCTTCTTATCTCGTTGGTGAGTTTTTCTCAGGTTAAAGAAATAAATTTATTGGATTGGCATTTTCAGAAATTAAATGATTCAAAATCATATAGAGCAGTTATCCCGGGCAGTGTATATCTGGATTTGCTCAAAAATAAGCTGATAGACAATCCGTATTTTGAAAATAATGAACATAAACTTGCATGGGTTGAAAATGAAACATGGAAATATACAACTGTTTTTAATTTGACGGATGAAGATTTGAAGTTTAAACGCAAAGAACTGGTCTTTGAAGGTGTTGATACGTATGCTGATATTTATTTGAATAACAGAAAGATGGCTTCCGTTGATAACATGTTCAGGAAATGGACTTTTAATGCCAGTCAATTAATAAAGTCAGGTGAAAACAAGCTGGAAGTCATTATAAAGCCGGTATCAGCTGAAGAAAAAAAGCTGAGCCAAAAAATATCATACACATTACCGGGAGGTGACCGGGTTTTTACACGTAAAGCACAATATCAGTTTGGTTGGGATTGGGCTCCAAAGTTTCTGGCTGGAGGAATTTACAAACCGGTTTGCATGAGATTGATAAATGATGTCGAAATTAAGGATTTGCAGGTAATTCAAAAAGAACTTGATTTTAAAAAGGCAATAATTCAGATTAAAACAGAATTTTCTGATTCAATAGGCACCGATTACCAGTTAAAAGTTAAAGTTTGGGATAAGGCGCAAAAATTGGAAAGAAAGGTTGATTTGAAAGATAAAGAAACATTGTCATTTGTAGAAATTCAAATGGATAATCCCCAGCTTTGGTGGTGCAATGGGATGGGTGATCCACATCTTTATCAGGTGGATGTAGTGCTTTTAAAAAACGGGAAAACTATTTCAACTAAAATGACAGAAATTGGTTTGAGAAAGATTGAATTAGTGCAGAAAGCAGATTCGTCCGGAAGTTCATTTTATTTTAAAATTAATGGTAAACCAGTCTTTGCCAAAGGAGCCAATTGGGTTCCGCTATCATCATTTCCATCTGAAATTATAGCTGAAGATTATAAAAAATACCTGCAATTGGTAAAAAATGCCCACATGAACATGCTAAGAGTGTGGGGTGGTGGCTATTACGAGGATGACGAGTTTTACAAGTTGTGCAATGAAATGGGAATCATGGTATGGCAGGATTTTATGTTTGCCTGCGCCATGTATCCGGGCGATAATGCATTTGTTTCAAATGTCAATTCTGAAATTGAACAACAAATCAGGCGTTTGAGGAATAATCCATGCCTTGTACTCTGGTGTGGTAATAACGAGAACGACGAAGGCTGGAAGAACTGGGGCTGGCAAAGGGAATTTAATTATTCGAAAGAGGATTCAACAGAAATTTATCAAAACTATAAATTGCTTTTTGAGAAAGAAATCCCTAAGTTAATTTCAACGTTTGATAGTGGCAGGGCTTATCATCCATCATCTCCCACAACAGGATGGGGAAGAAAAGAGAGTTATTTGCAGGGCGATGTGCATTATTGGGGAGTTTGGTGGGGAGCGGAACCTTTTGAAGAATACCGGAATAAAGTCGGACGTTTTGTTTCTGAATATGGTTTTCAGGCAATGCCATCACTGACCTGCTTAAGAACAATGACAAACAAAGAACTTAGCTTTGAGTCTGTAAAAAATCATCAGAAACACCCTAAAGGATTTGAAACGATGGGTGAGTATATGAAGCAGGATTATAAAATTCCTTCAAAATTTGAGGATTATGTTTATGTTTCACAACTTTTGCAGGCAAGGGGAATGGAAATAGCCATTGAGGCTCATCGCAAAGCCATGCCTTATTGTATGGGAACTTTATTCTGGCAACTCAATGACTGCTGGCCTTCTGTTTCATGGAGTTGTATTGATTATTCGCAAATCCCTAAAGCTTCGTATTATACTGTTAAAAAGGAATTTTCGACTGTCAGCTTAATTTGTGATACTGATAAAGCAAATTTTGTTATTTCTGTCGTAAATGATTCGATTTTTGATTTTAATGCCGGGATAATTTTTGCGCTTTATGAATTTAACGGTAATAAGCTTTTTGAAGATTCTTTGACAACAACAATTAAAGCCCAGTCAGCAGAAGATAAAGTGAAACTCTCATTGGCTGATTTGAAGCAGAAAAGTTTGAATTATCAGAAATCTCTCATAAAAGTGGTGTTAAAGCAGAAAAGTAACGTTTTATCTGAAAAATATTTTTATTTCGACAGGCCAATGAATCTGAGGCTTGGTAAGGCGGAAGTTTCGGTTCAGGAATTACCGAACCATACTATTCTTGTAAAAGCATTGCAATCATTGGCTAAAAATATTTTCCTCGAAGCGGAAGGATATGTTTTTGATGATAATTTTTTCGATTTATTACCCGGAGAAACCAAGAAAGTAAAATTTTCAAAAACGAATAACTCCAAAACATCGATTAATGTGAAGATTTTGAATGAGTTTTATTCGTATTGAATTACTCAATAACGTTGCATAATAAATCCGAAAAATGAAAAACATTTTATTCCTTCTCCCCTGCTCAGCGTGATTTTTTACTATGCTGCAATATTTTAAATAATCACAATTTACTTATTTACAGGAAATAATTCAGTATGCTTTCTTGCAATTGAAAATAACTATTCAAAATCATTTTCAATGATTTCTGCCTTTACTGCTATTATTTTCCTATATAACAGCGTAGTTTTTAACAACGCTGAGCAAAAGGTATGTCAAATACAAAAAAGTCCCTCCGTAAAAAACGGAAGGACGGGTTACCGAAGTGACCTACTACCTTACTGTTTTATCAGTTTCTTAATTGTTGAC
>JAAYUQ010000018.1 GCA_012517575.1 Bacteroidales bacterium
GGAAGTGAATGCTTCCGATGCAAAAAATCGTCCTCGCGGCATCATTGCCAATACCAACTGTACTACCATTCAAATGGTTGTAGCTTTAAAAGCCATTGAAAATGTTTCGCATATTCGACGCGTTCATGTTGCCACCTATCAGGCTGCCAGCGGCGCTGGGGCTGCTGCAATGGCCGAATTGGAACTTCAGTATCGTCAGGTGTTGGCAGGTGAGACACCAACGGTGAATAAATTTCCTTATCAACTGGCTTTTAATGTGATTCCTCAAGTTGATGTATTTACTGAAAACGGTTATACTAAGGAAGAAATGAAAATGTTCAACGAAACCAGAAAAATCATGCATTCAGACATAATGGTGAGCGCTACTTGCGTTCGCGTGCCTTCTCTGCGAGCACATTCTGAAAGTATCTGGGCTGAAACTGAACGTCCTCTGAGCTTGGAAGAAGTCAAAGCAGCTTTCGAAAATGCTGAAGGAGTGGTAGTGATGGATAATCCTGCCGAAAAATTATATCCCATGCCACTTTTCCTGTCGGGTAAAGATCCGGTTTATGTAGGCCGCATTCGCAAAGATTTGGCAAATCCAAACGGGATTACATTCTGGTGTGTTTCAGATCAGATAAAAAAAGGCGCAGCGCTGAATGCGGTTCAAATAGCCGAATATCTGATCAAGGAAAAAAATATTTGATGAAGAAGTGCTTTTCCCTCGACAATTTTTGTCAAAAACCGTCATAGCATGTTGATATGGCGGTTTTTGTTTTCAACTTATTTAATTTTCGAAAGTAAAAATCAAAATTTTTCATGAAGTTGCGATAAAAAGGCAATGAAGAACTAAGAATAATTTTATTCCGGCAACAATTTATTCTACAAAAAAGAAATTTATCAAAACAAAATCAAACCTTTGAATGTTATCAAAGGTACTTATTGAATTTTGGATTTTATATAATTTCTAAAACTAACTTTTTTATTAATAGTTATTGTATGTCCGAAGATATAATAAATCAAGTTACTCAGGGAGAATACAAATACGGGTTTACTACTGATATCGATACTGAAGTTATTCCGATGGGACTTAACGAAGAAATCGTTCGACTTATTTCGGCAAAGAAAAACGAACCGGAATGGTTGCTCGATTTTCGTATCAAATCCTACCGCCATTGGCTGACAATGAAAATGCCGACATGGGCTCATTTGGAAATTCCGCCCATTGATTTTCAGAATATTTCCTATTATGCTGCGCCACGAAAAAAATCGCCAAAAAGCTTGGAAGAAGTTGATCCTGAGGTTTTGAAAACATTCGACAAACTGGGAATTCCGCTCGAAGAACAGAAAGCGCTTTCAGGTATGGCCGTAGATGCAGTGATGGACAGCATTTCGGTAAAAACCACTTTCAAAGAAAATCTGGCAGAATTGGGTATCATTTTCTGTTCATTCAGCGAAGCCGTGCAACATCATCCCGATTTGGTACAAAAATACATGGGCTCGGTTGTTCCCTATACCGACAATTTTTTTGCTACGCTCAACAGCGCGGTTTTTAGTGATGGCTCTTTTGTGTACATTCCAAAAGGTGTACGCTGTCCGATGGAACTTTCTACTTATTTTCGTATCAACGCGTCCAATACAGGGCAGTTTGAAAGAACCCTAATCGTCGCCGACGAAGACAGTTACGTTTCTTATCTCGAAGGCTGCACGGCTCCCATGCGCGATGAAAATCAGCTTCATGCCGCCATCGTAGAGATCATTGCGCTCAAAAATGCTGAAGTTAAATATTCTACTGTTCAAAACTGGTATCCGGGAGATAAGGAAGGAAAAGGCGGAATTTACAATTTTGTTACCAAACGTGGTATTTGCAAAGGAGAAAATTCCAAAATTTCATGGACTCAGGTTGAAACAGGTTCGGCCATTACATGGAAATATCCCAGCTGCATTCTACAAGGTGATAATTCATCAGCCGAATTTTATTCGGTAGCAGTTACCAATCATTTTCAACAAGCTGACACCGGCACAAAAATGATACATTTGGGAAAAAACACCCGAAGCCATATTCTTTCAAAGGGAATTTCAGCAGGTTTCGGTCAAAACAGCTATCGGGGGCTGGTGCGAGTTTCAAAAAACGCTGATAATGCTCGAAATTTTTCGCAATGCGATAGTCTTCTGCTGGGCGATAAATGTGGTGCACATACTTTTCCTTACATGGACGTCAACAACGATACAGCCATTGTAGAACACGAAGCCACAACTTCCAAAATCAGCGAAGAACAGATTTTTTACTGCAACCAAAGAGGAATTTCCACCGAAGATGCCGTTGGCTTAATTGTAAATGGTTACGCAAGGGAAGTTATCAATAAATTACCTATGGAATTTGCCGTAGAAGCACAAAAATTATTACAGATAACGTTGGAAGGTTCGGTGGGATAAGACCCGTCGATGTTCTGAAGAGAAAATTAAATACAGATTATTAGGAAAATACATTATGTTGGAAATAAAAAATTTACACGCATCCATCAACGGAAAAGAGATTTTAAAAGGCGTAAACTTAACGATTCAGGCCGGTGAAATACATGCCATCATGGGCCCTAACGGGGCAGGGAAATCCACTTTAGCGTGGGTATTGTCCGGCAATCCGGCAGTAGAGGTAACACACGGCGAAATTAATTTTAATGGAAAAAATTTGCTCGAAATGTCGCCGGAAGATCGTTCGCGCGAAGGAATTTTTTTAAGTTTTCAATATCCGGTCGAAATTCCGGGTGTCAGCATGGTCAACTTCATGCGTACGGCTGTAAATGAGCAACGGAAATACAAGAATCTCGAACCTCTTTCGGCTGCTGACTTTCTCCGTCTGATGCGCGAAAAGAAGGAACTGGTCGAAATGGACAACAAATTGACAAGCCGTTCGGTGAACGAAGGTTTTTCCGGTGGTGAAAAGAAACGAAACGAAATTTTTCAAATGGCAATGCTGGAACCAAAACTGGCGATTCTTGACGAAACAGATTCCGGGCTCGACATTGATGCGCTGCGAATTGTTGCCAACGGAGTGAACAAACTCAAACGTCCCGACAATGCTGCGCTCGTTATCACCCATTATCAGCGTTTGCTCGACTATATCATTCCCGATTTTGTTCATGTATTTTACGACGGACGAATCGTAAAAACAGGCGATAAAAACCTGGCACTTGAACTGGAAGAAAAAGGTTACGATTGGATAAAAAAGGAAGTAGAAACTCCCATAGAGCAGTAAAAATTCCTCTTCACTATCCGAAACTAAAATAATTATGGAACAGCAATATATCGATTTTTATAAAGAATATCATACCCTCATTAAGCAACATTCGGCTGCTTTGATGAATAATTTTCGTGATGCCGCCTTTGAGAAATTTGAACGACTTGGTTTTCCAACTTCAAAGCTCGAAAACTACAAATATACCGATATGTCGGCACCTTTGTCCATTGAATACGGATTGAACATCAACCGATTGCAGTTTCAAATCAATCCTTATGATGTTTTTAAGTGCGATGTGCCGGCTATTCATTCCTATCTGTTTTTTGTGCTGAATGATACTTTTTATCCTGTCAACAGTACGGCCAAACAACATTTGCCTGAAGGCGTAATTATAGAGAGTTTGCGAACAGCCGCAGAAACTTATCCACAATTGGTAGAAAAATATCTGGGAAAATTGAGCAACGAAAAAGATGACGGTTGGATTGCTTTCAACGAAACTTTCGCTCAAGATGGATTTTTTATGTATATTCCTAAAAATGTGCAACTTTCTAAGCCAGTGCAGTTGATTAACATAATGCGCTCCGATGTTGATTTCATGGCCAACAGTCACAATTTGATTATTCTGGAAGAAGGAGCCAAAGCTCAGTTGCTGGTTTGCGACCATACCATGGACCATGTCCACTTTTTTGCCAACCGCCTTACAGAAGTTTTTGCAGGGAAAAATTCAGTTTACGAACACTATAAACTCGAAAATACCAATGTTCTCAATACCAATGTTTCCAATTTGCTGATTCATCAGGAAGATTCGTCGAATGTGCTGACAAACGTTATCTCTCTGCATAACGGAGTAACGCGCAACAACATAGAAATGCTGATTGATGGAGAAAATTGTGAAAGCTTACTTTGCGGCATGGTGATTGGCGATAAAAATCAGGATGTGGATAATTTTACTGAAATTGTCCACAAAAAACCAAATTCTCAAAGTCGCGAATTGTTTAAATATGTATTGGATGATACTTCCAAAGGAGCATTTGCAGGAAAAATACAAGTTGCAAAAAATGCCCAAAAAACTTCTTCTTTTCAAACCAACAAAAATATTCTCCTGAGCAAAACTGCCAAAATGCGGACCAAGCCACAACTCGAAATATATGCCGACGATGTAAAATGTTCTCATGGTGCTACTATCGGTCAATTGGACGAAGCGGCCAAGTTTTACATGCAGTCGCGCGGAATTTCGGAAAGCGAAGCACGTTTGCTGCTCATGTTTGCCTTCACTGCCGATGTGATGGACAATATCCGGATCAATGCTTTGAAAGACCGAATGAAACTATTGGTGGAAAAACGTCTTCGCGGAGAGCTATCCCGATGTGAAGGCTGTATGATTTGTTAACTTCTTGGTTAATGGTTGCATTTAAAAAAACTGACTTCTTATTTTTTTGAAGTCAGTTTTTTTTTATTTATTGCAAAAACTTTTTGTTGAAGAGAAGAATCCCAACATTAAATCCTACATTCCAATGGCTGGCGCCTGCACTGTAATAATTTAGGAATGCTGACAGCGTCGCTTTTCTGAAACTCAAAACCACAGCAGCTTCGGAGATAAATTCTATGTTAGAAAAAGATTTAGAGTATGCTGCTGATTCATCAGAAAGACGATAGATAGTTTTGTAAGGAACAAAACAATAGGCTTCAGTTCTAAAATGCAATTGATCACTGAAATTGTAAATGGGTTTTAATCCAAATGCAGCATATTGATTGGCACTGTAACCTTCGTTAAAAATTGTGGTACTGTGTAAAGTTGGACGGAAAGCAGGCGCTTGAATCACAGTAGCCGTATAATTGGGTAGCAATTTTCGATTGGAAATTGCCAACTCTCCATAAGTCCCCAATGAAACTTTTTTTGAAAGAGTGACATATCGGTCATATTTTCCAAGAAACTGCAACCACAACTCCTGCCCTTCGAGTTTTCTTTCTGTCGGATAATATAGTTGCTCATTGTGGTTTCCACCTGCAAGCTGTAACGAAGCAGCATAATATGATCCACTGGTTGCATAGTTGGGACGATTTAGAGTGTTGCTTTCGGCATTGATAAAAACGCTTCCCAGCAAATAATTGCTTTGGTCGTTTTTCACTCCGGAAGTAATCAAACTCTTATTTTGAAAATAATGGTCGGTTAAATACCCTCCTCCCAGTCCAAATTCTATTCTGCCTTTTTTTGTCAACGGAAATCCGATACTCAGTTTGCCATACGTTTCCTGCTGATTGAAATATGATATGCGATTATCGTTATAAAACAAACTGCTTCCCTCAAAATAATCAAACTTATGTGTAACAAAGCCAAACTTCACATAAAAATCGGTTTTTGCTGCTGCATCCATTCTTACACCAAGCCCCAGCGCATTGTACATTCTACCAAACTGAGCATCCAAATATGCCGTCTGAGCGTATTCCTTCAAATTTTGATAAGAAAATCCGATATAAGCCTGATTGCTTGCCATTGACGAAATATTTGCGCCCATTGTTACCTTTAAATGATCTTCAGTTTTAACTTTCAGATGCAAATCAAAGAAACCTGAAGTTTTATTGTACACTGCAATAGGTGTGATTTCAGAAATCTGATTGTCGGAAAGAAGATTGAAATAACTTTTCTTGAAACTATTTAAATCAAAAACTTCATTCCCAGTATGGAATTCGCGTTCCACATAAAGTTTCTGTAAAGAATCTATTCCATCTATATATACCTTTTGAAATTTTAATTCAGGAAACTCGTTCCGGAAGTCTTGTCGTTTTTTGTTGAGTTCTTCTTCCGAAATTCTTCTCGAAATAGCCGATTTTATCAGTTCAATTTTCTGAAGAGCAGAATCGTAACCCATTTGATAAAGCTGATCGGCTTTTGCAAAATCAAACATATTGAAGTTTCTCAAATCAAAACGAAACATAAAACCTTCTTCTTTAGGAATGACATAATCGGTTTGAGACATCACCATGTTTTCAATTTGTAAAATAAGATTGTCTTCCGTAGGTTTTTCCGGATTTTTTGCAACGACACTTCCAATCATAATATCCGGACTAAAGTCTTTCCGCATCACATCCACCGGAAAATTATTGTAAATACCGCCATCAAAAAGCAATCGGTCATCGATAACGATAGGCTTGAAAACCAATGGAAAAGTCATAGAAGCTCTGACAGCATCGCCTAGTGAACCTTTGTTGAAAACTACTGGAACTTTTTCGGAAATATCGGAAGCCACACAACGAAACGGGACAAAAAGTCGATCGAAATTCTTGTCCGAAATGGCTGTAGCCTGTGAAAACAAAGCCAAAAAAGCATAATTAAGTTGATGAGTGGGGACAATGTGCGTAGGAAGAATATTGGACTTAACCTTCACGGTATCATGTGGATTGAAACGAAAACTTACTCCCATAAATTCCGGTTTCTGATCACCATTTCTGAAATAAGCAACATATTCTGGTTCATCCTGTCCGGTAAGCCAGTATTTAAAATCGTCGGATTTTATAATTTTCATCATTTCCTCCGGTGTCAGTCCCATTGCATACATGCTGCCGACTATAGCGCCCATTGAAGTTCCCGCCACATAATCTATTGGAATACCATTCTCTTCCAGCGCTTTAATAACTCCGATATGAGTAATGCCTTTGGCTCCGCCACCACTCAATACTAATCCAACTTTTTGAGCGGTGGAACTTAAAGAATAAAATAAAAGCAATAAAAACAACAAAAGATATCTTTTCTTCATCAAATCTGAAATTTATAATTTAAAGTTACAAAAAAATTGTTGACTGGTAAAATTTAAGTAGAAAATTTTCTGTGAAACTATAACAATAGAATGTAAATGACAGTTCAACCAAATCCGGTTAGAAGTTAAAAATATAAATGTGATTTTCAATTAACTTAAATTTTCAAATTCAGAATAAAAAAATTAAGTCATTATAATTCAATTACTTGCATACATTTATTAACAAACAGAAAATGTAACCAGCCATTTTTTCCAAATTCATTAAAATGGAATTCGACGTTGTGTCATAAAAAAATTCTGTTTTAAAACATATTTTTTAAACAGACAAATATTTGAATTTAACCTAACTTTGTAAATTCAGAAACTATAAAAAACTAACGTAATATGACTCAACAGGAATTAAAATCAGCTTTTGAAAAAATTTATGGTCAGCCTGCCGATGGGCTTTATTTTGCTCCGGGAAGGGTGAATTTAATTGGCGAACATACCGATTATAATGGTGGTTACGTTTTCCCTTGTGCACTTAGTTTTGGCACTTACCTGCTCATTCGAAAAAATGGAGGAAACACAGTACGTTTCCGTTCATTGAATCAGCCGGATGCGGTGGAAGTACCACTGGATAAATTAACCACACGACTCGACAATTCGTGGGCAAATTATCTGATAGGAGTTTTTGCACAATTTATCAAAAAAGGCGTTAAGATCAACGAAGGTTTTGATATTTTAATCTGGGGAGATGTCCCTGCCGGTGCAGGTTTGTCTTCTTCAGCTTCGTTGGAAGTTGTTACGGCTTACGCATTGAATGATCAACTGAAAACCGGATATGACCGCACTGAACTGGCATTGATGTCGCAAAAGGCAGAGCATGAATTTGCACTTGTAAATTGCGGTATTATGGATCAATTCGCCGCTGCACAGGGAAAGAAAGATCATGCTATTTTCCTAAATTGTGACACATTGGAATTTGACCTGGTTCCTGTAAAATTGAATGGCATTAAAGTTCTGATTTCCAATACCCATAGCCCTCATAAACTTGATTCAGGCGCCTACAACCAACGTGTTGCTGAATGTAAAAAAGCAGTTGAACAATTAAATAAGGTTCGTCCAATAAAATATTTGGCCGAACTGACTGAAGAAGAATTTAAGAAAATTGAATCGGCCATTACCGACGAAACGGCAAAAAAACGTGCCCGCCACGTAGTAAGTGAGGTTCAGCGTACCAAAGATGCAGTAAAAGCTTTGAGAGCTGGCGATATTCTCCAGTTTGGCAAATTAATGAATGCTTCTCATGTTTCTCTTCGCGACGATTATGAAGTTACCGGTCCTGAACTCGATACAATGGTAGAAGAAGCTTGGAAAATTGATGGAGTGATAGGTTCGCGAATGACAGGCGGAGGCTTTGGTGGATGTACAGTTTCTTTGGTAAAAGATGAAGCTACCGACACTTTTATTAAAAATGTGGGAAGCGCCTATGAAGCAAAAATCGGTATTAAACCAGAATTTTATATTGCCGAAATAGGCGATGGTGCTTGCCGATTGAGTTAATTCTTCATCCATAATTTATTTCGGATAAATTTCAATAGATGTTGAAATTTATCCGAAAAGTTTTATAAAAATCAGAAGAAAATACCTATTGATTGAAATGCAAATAAGAAATATTTCAATAAATGCAATTTAAACAGAAGTTAAACATGAAAAGAGAGGAATCTTCACAAATAACAGTTAATGGTAAAACAGTAAAACTTTATACCTTAATTAATAAAAACGGAATGTCATGCAGCATCACCAACTTCGGAGCAAAAGTGGTCAAACTTTTTGCTGCCGATAGAGAAGGAAAATTTGAAGATGTGGTATTGGGCTTTGATACATTAACCGAATGTATGGAACGTGAACCATACTTCGGAGCCGTTTGTGGCCGATTTGCCAACCGAATTAAAGATGGCAAATTTGTTCTGGATGGCATAGAATATTACTTGCCAATTAACAACGGGACAAATTCTCTTCATGGCGGTGTTCACGGTTTCAATGAAAAAATTTGGGAAGTTAAATCGGTCAACAATCAGGAAATCGTTATGGAATATCTGTCGGTTGATGGTGAAGAAGGTTATCCCGGCAATCTTACGGTAAAGGTAACCTATTTTCTTTCGGACAACAACGAGTTAAAAATTCATTACGAAGCCGTAACCGATAAAGCAACGGTGATCAATCTGACCAATCATTCCTATTTCAATCTTAAAGGAGCCGGCAACGGAAGTATTCGCAACCACATTTTACAGTTGAATGCCGATTTTTACACCGTACTGGACGATTCTTTTGCACCGACTGGAGAAATTCGTCCCGTAGAAAATTCGGCTTTCGATTTTCGCCAACCTACAGTAATTGAGCAACGTATTGATGATGAGGCTTTTGTTCCGGGAAGAGGTTTGGACAACAATTGGGCTATTCGAAAACATCATACAGGAGAAATGGCTAAGGCCGGTTTTCTGTACGAACCTGAATCGGGAAGAAAAATGGAAGTGCTGACAACACAACCGGGTGTGCAGGTTTATTCGGGTAACTGGATAGACAAACAAACTGGGAAAAACAGAAAAGTCTATGAAAGTCAACATGCCATTTGCCTCGAAACGCAAGGATTTCCCAATTCAGCCAATGTACCCTTTTTCCCAAGTCCTGTATTACGTCCGGGAGAAAAATACAATGAATGGTGCATCTACAAATTCACCGCAGAATAAAGGAAACAAGATATTGAAAATTGACTATCAAATAGTTAACTCGAAATTATGGGTTAACTAAATTTTAGTTGGATAATAGTGATACTTTATATTTAATTCTTTCTTTTTTTGTTTTATGGGGAGAGAGAATTATTGAAGGAAATTCAGGATGATTCATAGCATCAGGATAATGTTGAGCTTCCATACAAATACCTTGAAAGGGGGCAAAAGGTAAATCAAGGAAATCTCCAGTATAGAGCATAAAACCTGGCATCGTTGTATATAAAGTCATACATAAACCTGTATTTATATTTTTTAGAATCGCACATTTTTTTAATTTACTATTATCAGCTACTATAAAATAAGTATTATAGCCTACCATTTCGTTATTTTTAAATTTTACTGCTTCTCCAATTTTCATAAATTTCTGAAAGTTATAAGCAGGATGGTCAAATACATTTAATATTTTTCCTGTAGGCAAAAAGGAATTATCCATTTCCAGAAATTTACTAGAATAAATTTTCAATTCATGATTGAATATCGTTGGGTCATCACTTAAATTAAAATAACTATGGTTCGTTAGATTTACAGGTGTTTTTTCATCGCTAGAAAACTCATAATCAATGATTATTTCATTTTTATTGTTAAAAGAATAAGCAACTTTGATATTAATGTTTCCAGGGAAACCTCCTTCGCCATTAGTACTCAGAGAAGAAAAAATAATTTTATTCTTACTTTGTTTGGCATCAAATATTTTTTTATTAAAGCCTAGAAAACCACCGTGGTTGCAATTATTTCCATCATTTTTATCTAAATAGAATTTTTTATTGTCCATACTAAATTCTGCTTTAGCTATGCGATTTGCTACTCTTCCCACCGTGCTTCCAACATAAAATTCGTCACTTAAATAATCAGAAAAGTTTGAATAATTTAATATGATATTTCGATAAATATTTTTTTTATCGGGGACAACGATTGATACTAACGAAGCACCATAATTTGAACACTCTATATATGAGCCATTAGTGTTTGTTAATCTAAAAAGGAAAATATTATTTTTTTCCAGCTGCGTGGGTCTTTGGTCAATTTTTATCATTTTCACAACGAGTATCAATAGTAATTTTCTTAAATTGCTTCTATTAAGAGAACAACGCTTGTCCTACTTAAACTCACTTGAGGATTATATCCAACCTTCATTAAAAAATCACCACTGTATTCCTGATTTAGATTTAATGTGCTTTTTTGATTCTCATATAAATTAATTTCTTTGATACGATATTTTAATTGAGGATTAAGCCCTTTCATTTTAATTGGCCTTTCTTGTGCATCAGCAATAAATCTCCAATTTGTTAAATAATTAAACATTACTGCTTTAGTTTTTTCACCATTCACATACATAAGAGAAGCAAGATCATTTTCATAAGGATTAACCAATCTAAACATATTTCCTTTCCAAACAATTTCTTTAAAAGAATTATAATTTTCAATAGTTTGTTTACAGAAAGCTAAATTTTCAGGTGAAAGTTCATCTACACGAATGTCAAAGCCTAATTTTCCCATTGAAGCAACATCAATTCGATATTTTAATGATTTATTACTCCAATTAGTTACGTGATTACACATTGTAATAGCTGGATAATAGTAAGAAAAATTCCATTGAATAAAAACTCTTTCAAGTGGATCGGTATTATCACTTAACCAAAATTCTGTAAAATATTTAAAAAGAGTATAATCAGTTCGACCTGCACCTCCAGAACAAAGCATCATAAATAACTGAGGATATTTTTTTTCTATTCTTTCTAATACTTTATAAAGACCTTTTGTATATTCTACATAAAGATGAGATTGAGGAATTTTATTTTTTTCGAGATAAAATGAATGACCATTAAAAATGGGGGCATTACAATCCCATTTAAAAAAAGCGAGTTGAGGATTTTCTGTCATGATTTGATCAACCACATTAAAGACAAAGTCTTGTACTTCAGGATTTGTCAAATCGAGGACTAACTGATTTCTAAAATATATTTCTGGACGTTTTTCTTCCTTTAAAACCCATTGAGGATGTTGCTCGTATAATTCGCTTTTGGGATTCACCATTTCCGGTTCTATCCATAAGCCAAATTTTATACCTTCATTTGAAGCTGCTTTTACCAAGAAAGGAATTCCATTGGGTAATTTCACCTTGTTGGCTTGCCAATCGCCTAATCCCGCATTATCATTATTTCGTGGATATTTATTTCCAAACCAACCATCATCTAATAAGAACATATCAACACCCAATTCCTTTGCTCCTTTAATAAGATTAACCAATTTATTTTCATCAAAGTCAAAGTAAGTTGCCTCCCAATTGTTTAATAAAGTCATGCGATCTTCATTGTCTTTTTTCAAGTTGTAATTACATAACCAATTGTGAAGATTTTGACTGCCTTTTCCTATTCCCTCATACGAAATCGTATAAACAAATTTTGGTGTTTCAAAATCTGTATTGGGTTTTAAATAAGAAGCAGATTGATAAGGATTTATTCCAGCGATCAAATGAAGATTTTTATATTCATCAATTTCAAATTGAATTAAAAAATTACCATTCCACGCCAATTGTCCTAATAAAACTGTCCCATTATCTTCTGTTGCCTGATTTTCAAAAGAAATCATGAAATTTTGAGAAGAAAATAAATTAGTTCTAGTGCCGAGGCGCGATTGAATATCGTGAATTCCTTCTTTAAGAGGAGTTATTTCAGGTTGCATTTCTTTAGCCCAATTATTATTATAACTGGTCAGATAATAATTTTTATCAAAGAAATAAAGATTTGCAGAAGCATATTTATTCATTAAAACAATACCTTTTTCTTTATGTCTTATTACACTCCACTGTTCGATAACATCAACATTTTTCCAAGCTTTATAATAGAGATCTACATAAAATGGGTAAACAGCATCTTTTAAAGTGATTACTGTAAGATAAGCATCATCGGTTGTAAGATTTACAGTGTGTTTTTCATAAACCAAATCCAATGAGTTATTGCCATCACTATGAACAACTGCAATGGCAGGTTCTATAAAATTATTATCCGTCCCAGCAGCAACAAAAATATTGTTATTAGATAAAGCTCTTTCTGATGTCAAATTGTATTGAAATTTTGTTTTAACATATTCAGCCTCATCTTTAAATTTTCTACCATTATAAATTATTTTCACATGATTATTCTCTGTTACTTGAAAAACAATTGCATGAGTACTTGTTTCAACAGGAATGAAAATATCTTCGGAAAAAGAATAACTACAAAAAAATCCCAATAAAAACAATGAAAGAATTAATCGTCTCATAAAATAAATTTAAATAATTTAACAAGTTAATTTTTTATTATCTTTTGCTTTAGAATATTCCCATCAAAAAAAGTAACAGAAACAAAATAAAATCCACTTTCAATATTTTCAAGATTCAATGAATTTTGATTTAAAGGAAAATCAAAAATTTTAGAACCTTTTATATCGAAAATACTAATTTTTGATATATTTTCAATCGGTAAATTTAAATAAAGTTTATCCGAAACTGGGTTTGGAGTAAACAAATTGTTCTGTTCTTTTATTGTTTTTATTTCTGAAGTTGAAAGTTTATATATTTTAAAAAGTTTTACATCATATCTTGGCACACTCACAGAAATAGAATTAGAAATTTGATCTTTAGTATCACCCCAAACTTCATGAGCGATATAAATAGAATCATCTGACAGATTCAATCTTTTTAAATCAATTGTTTGTGAACTGGTTGAGCTATTAAAATTAAATACAGCCAGATATACTGTATCAGCCACTATTTGAGTAAATACATTAGCAGAATGAGAACCTTTACCTGTTTCAACTGGGTAGAAAGCTTTTGACAATTTTGCGATTCTATTTACTTCTGGATTTACAAGAAAAGTTTCTGCTTTAAGTTTAGCAAGGTTTGAACCCGATGAACTGAAATTATCGCCTGTACAATAGACTCCGGTAATAACAGAAGATGTTATTCGAGCTCTATTTTCACCATTTGTAACACCATACAATACTACATTGTCAGCATCATTATATGAATAAACATGATCCAGCCACCAACCATAAGTTAATGAATTAAGTGTATATTCTGTGTCATTTATCGAAGAATAAGCATCGCAAGCAATTCTTCGACTATGAGCATATTGAGCAGGGAAAAGTGGAGAGATGGAAAGATTTAAAAACATTCTTCCAGCTATTAGATTTTTTATATACTCTAATCCTTGATTATAAGCTTGAATTCCTGTAAAAACATTTGGATCATAGTGAGCATCAGCTTCCAGTGCACCATGCGACATAAAATCAAGTTTTAAAAAAGTAAAACCTTGTGTCAGGAAACGTTGGATGTATAAATCTATTCTTTTTTTTGTTGCTGGATGAGTAGGATCTATTGCATAAGCACCTGCAATTTCTTGAGGTTTACCATTAGCATAAAGATAAATATCCTTGTAATAAGTATTAGTTGTACCTTCTATCAAACGGTTAGGATTTTTTGCCCAATCTACAAAAGGAGTCCAATAAATACCTGGATTTTGTCCTCGTGCTTTACATTCCTTACAGAATTTTATTAGATCTTGATATGAAATGTTGTCCCAGTACGAATCTAAATCAATATAAACAGTATTGTCATTTTCAAATCCACGAGGCATTAGGACATCTGCAAAATATTGAGCAACCTCTGTAGCATTTGAATAAGATAAATTAGTTTGAAGAGCACCCCAACTATTCCAAAGGAAAGGTTTCCCTTTGTTCCATGATAGCTTATGAGTAATTGCTTCATTGACATCAGCGTAAGTTTCCATTCCCCTTCTCCAATCTGAAAAAATGCCAATCATTATTTTGGGAGATTTAATGATATGTCCTTTAACAGCACCGTGATCTAAGACATCACGCGTTTCATTAGAAGATGCACCTCCAAAGGCTTCTATTCTGTTAATCCCATTTTGAGAAGTAGAAACTCTAATCCCTGTTTTCCAGACATCATGTTCTACAGAACCAATTACCAATCCTTGTCTCGTTTGATTATTTAAAAAAGCAGTGACTTCATAACTTGAATAAGAAGTGCCAAAATCAACAAGATTATATCTTATCCATTTGTCATTGTCATAAGGAACCCATAAAGCTTTATAATTATTATCATTAAAATATTGTGAAAAATTCGTGCTATTAATAGGAGAAAGATAATTTGAACTTATTGTGTCAGCAGATGATAGGTTAAAATCTGTCAAAATATAATTTTTATCCGAATAAAGATAATAGCTCTGAGTTACAAGAATTTTTTCATCGAAAGTTGTTCCTGTTATTACAATTTTTTTACCCTGCCCACCAATTGTGTCATTTAAAAAAGAATCTGCTATTGAAATATTTTTCAGATCCTCAAAGTAAACAGGTGTTTGTTTACTATAAAATTTTGCTTGAGTTTGAGGAATCAATATTTTCCCTTGATACAAAATATCAGAAATCCCTGTTTTGGTATTAACATTTAACTCCCAATCGTTCAGTTTAAAATTATCCCAATCAGTTAGAATTGGATCACGAATCGTTGGCTTTTCTATAATGACCATGTCAATATCAGCACCATAATAATAGGGATTATCCAATTGAATAGTATTAGCTCCTTCTTGAAGGTTAGTACTAATAGTAACCACATTAGGAATATCCCAACTTCCTGTGCTTGGACAATTTACTAAAATGCGAGGCATATTATTTACTTGTAAATATAAATTACGGACATCTTGTGTAGTAGTATATGCTGCCAGATAATAAATATTTATATTATATTGCCCTGCAGATTCAACTGAAAAATTTATTAAGATTCCTCCATTTCTATCGGAACTTCCAATATTCCCAACTTTTCTTCCACCAGAACATAAGGAAGAATTAACAATAGTGCTACCATTTAACAAAGTGGCATTTTCTGCTTCTAAAACTATATCTTTTGCTGTTCCCATTTGAGTAAAGCAAAAGAAAGAAATAATTGCCAAAAAGTACTTAATATTTTTCATTTTTCTTTTATTATGTAAAGTCAAGAGAAAAATTTTCTCTTGACTTTACGAACAATTAAAATTATAAAACTTCATGCCTTATTCAAGCATCACTTTTTGAGTCGAAAGATTTTCATTATTCATTAAATGAATTACGTAAATTCCTTTCGTTAACGTTGGAGATTCAACTATAGCATTTGCTTCACACTTACCCATGTAGATATTTTTTCCTGTGACGTCATAGATAGCAAATTTAACAACTTTTGTACCTACATTTTCTAATACAATTTTATTTTTTAAAGTGCTAATTTTTAAGTCACTAGATATTTCAATTTTTAGAACCTCTGTTGAAAGAACATTTTGAAAAGCACTAGTAGCATTTCCATTATCAACAGCTTGAACACCAAATTCATAATCGGTTGTATTAAATGCATTAAGCGTTATAGAAGTACCAGAAACAAAATGAGGTACACCACCTGCTACTTTTAATTTTCCTGTATTGATATCAACAGGGGAATAAGTAAACACATTAGAAGTTTTTTTATCCTTAATATAAATATTATATCTTAAAGCATCTTGAGGAGTTGAATCGTCAGTTGCTTTTGACCAAGATAAAATAACTTTATTACCATTTACTGTAGCAGATAATTGTTGAGGCTTTGATGGTGCCTGATTTGGAGAAATATTAATGGATACATTTTTTAACATGTAATGA
>JAAYUQ010000019.1 GCA_012517575.1 Bacteroidales bacterium
CGGATCACCATTCTCATCAATAATCTGGGCTTGGCTGAAGACCGCTCCAATTTCCGGGTTGGCATCCAAAAACGCGACTTGCTTTTCCAGCTTATCAGGCTCCCAAATATCATCAGAATGGTGGATGGCAATATATTCACCCACAGCAATTTCTGTAATAGCTTTTTTGGCATTTCCTCCCCCAAGATTTTTTTCGTTCCGAAAGGCACGAATGCGCGGATCTGTATAGCTTGAGATAATTTGCCACGATGTATCGGAGGATGCATCATCCCAAATGATCAATTCAAAATCAGAAAAGGTTTGATTTAATGCACTATCAATTGCTTTTTTAATATATTTTTCATGATTATATGAGGATAAAACAATAGACACTTTAATATTTTTTTTCATTAGAAGAGCACCTTTTGTAAAATACTTTTTAAAGCAGATAAAATAATTCTTAAATATTGCAAACGTAAAAAATAAATTTTATCATCTATTAAATCTTCACTACTCAATAAATCAAAGCAAAATAAATTATCCAAGCATGAATTATTCCCGGCAATGATTACTTACATTTTCAGTAAAATTAATAGGAGATTTCGTCATTTTTAACGGGACAATCCCCTTGAAACCCGTAATATCAGGCGTAATCGTAAACCAGGCTGGGTCAGCTTCTTCATTTTTAAGCCATGCAATAATAGCTGCAGGTAAATTTGCTCCTGCGAGGTGAGAAAATGGATATCCACCTCCAAACCTGGGATTCATCTCCAGAACAAAACAATTTTTATCCGTTCGAAACAGGTCCACATCCAGATTTGCCATGTGGTTTAATTTTTTTGCCAGCTTTGCTCCAAAATCCATGAGCTCCAAATCGTTTTCTGTTACCGCAATATCCGTTTCGCCCGAGCGCATGGCAATTTTTCTTTTTACAAAAGTGGTTACGTATTCCCCATTCAGATTATTGACAACATCCAATCCATATTCCTGCCCGGTTAATTTTTCCTGGATCAAGATCATTTGGCCAGGTTCTTTACTGCTCTGATATCCAAGGTAGCTTGCTTGAATGACTTTTTCGATTTTGTGATAGAGAACAATCAATTCTTCCCTATTATCAATTTCCATAATCCCGATCGATCCCATTCCCCACCTGGGTTTAATGATCAGTGGAAAATCAATTTCTTTATTATCGATGGCATTATTAACAGAATCCAGGTCGATATAAGTTTTTGGTGATTGGAAACCATTTTGTTGAAGAAATTTAAATGTCTCCCATTTGTCATAACAAATCTCTATCACATCTGGAGAAGAGACAATAACCTGTATTCCATGTGATAAAAACATATTCCTTGCTTTTGCTAAAACGGGTAATTCAATATCGAATAAGGGTACAATCGCGCTGATGCCATATTCTGTGCAGATCTGCAATATCGTTTTTATATAATCCGGATGGTGGATTTCCGGAACCAGAAATGACTGCTCGGCTGGTACAAAGGCAGCCGCATAAGATTTGCTGTTGGCCGCATAAACATTGCCGCCGGTCTGTTCTAACGCAGCTTTAAAATAATCAACAATATAATTTCTGCGTCCTGCACATGTCAATAGAATATTCATTATTCCATCTTAAAATATTTTTGAAATTCCGCTTGAGTATATTTTGATTTTATATAAGATTCCTGATAAACAAAAACCGTAAATTCAAAAAGTGCATAATTATGGTTGATCACAAAAAAACGGCTCAACTTGTCATGAATGAAATGAATAAGTTTGACCATATTACAATAATAGACTTCAGTTTGGTAAAAATCCACAAATGGAGAGATAAAATTAAACCCCACCCCAATCTTGCTCATCTTAAACGCATTTGAGATCAAATTTTGAGAGAAAGTTTCCCACTCAGGTATACTGGTTTCTCGGCGCTGATGGAAAACCCCGCTCATCACCACATAATCATATCTATCCTCGGGAAGCATCTCAGAAACATCCCTGAGATAAAACTCGTTTTCCGGAAAACGTCCTTTTACTTGTTCTATGTACTCAGATAAAATTTCCGAGCCGGAGTATTTAAAATTTAGATTAGAAAGATTCTCATTTAAATAATCCAAATAGGCTGCCAATCCCATACCGATGTCATGAATAGAAAAATTATCATTCCCTTCAAAGATTCGAGACAATTGGGCATAGCGCAGCTTTTTATGAGCCAGTGATTCGGAGCTGACGGCTTTGGGTGTACCGGCAAATTCATTGTATAAATAACGAAAATATCCTTCTTGAGCGTCCCTAATTTTATTCATATTTCCTCAATGTTAATTGTCTTTGCTGTACCTAAGAAATAATCAGGTGTATTTGATCGACGTATTGGATAATGTTCATCAAATTTTTGAATTCTTCTAATCTCCAGAATCGATTCTTCATTATCCCGGAAAATATACAAAAATTTATCTTTAATAAATGCTTTGCCAACCGGCGTATTAATAATATTAGCATTGTTTGGAAAAGATGGTAATAAATTAAGGAGTCCGGATTCTCTAATCAAATATTTTGTTCCGTTTATTCGACAAACAGGGCCAAGGTATTGATAGCTCTCCTGGGTATTGGCACAAATAAAGAAATGAATGTCTTTAAGCGAAGCGGAAAAATCAATTTTTAATTTTTCAGGGTCCCACTTCCACCGATGAAAATAGCGATAATATTGAACATTATGCTCCACCTGAATCACCGGCAAATGGCCTTCTTTTGAAAATCTTCTGATAATACTCGGAATCATTTCTGCCGCTACGTTTCCCAATTGGCGAAAAAGTTCTTGTGGAGAAATATCCGTAGAAACAGGCATTTTCTTTTGCTCGATGACACTACCCGTATCAAAATTTTCATTAACATAATGAACGCTGACACCGCTCTCCGGCACACCAAACAACCTCTGCCAACGCGTAATTGATGTGCCTCGAAATTCCGGCAAAAGAGATGGATGAGTGTTTATACAACCCAATTTGGGTAGTTGGAAAACAACAGGAGGAATTAGCTCATGCCAACCTCCGCCTAAGACAATCAGATCAGGCTGCAAATTCGACAAGGCTTGAACGAACATGTCATCCCCCATAGTTTTCGTCTTTAGGATGGGAATCGATTCAGCCTTGGCCAATAATTCTTCGGATGCCAATGTTTTTATGGGAGGACAGCGATAATACCAGCATTTAAAGTAATACCAGGCAATGGCAAATGGACGAGTTACAGGATTTAAATAGGGACTATGCTTTTTCTCCAGAACAATAGCATCCGGCTTTAAATTTTCTTCTATAAGCTTCTTAAGAATTAAATAACCACTATGATTGAAATGCCTGGTAACGTAAACAAACTTTATTCGTTTGTTAGTTGATTCTTCCTTTAAAACATCTGGTTCACTTTTTTTTTGCATTTTTCAATCACAATTAAACGCTATTTGGTTACCTTAAACCAGAACAAATAATTTCGCTGATTTTGCTTACATCCTCAACAGGTAATTCCGGATTAAGCGGAAGGCAAATAACTCTCCGGGCAACATCCTCAGCCACAGGCATTGGCACATACTCAACATATGGCAGGTGATTCAGAGAAGGGTAAAAATAGCGTCTTGGAAAGATTTCATTCTCATTAAGTCTTTTTATGGTACCCAATAACTGGTCTTCCGAGTTAAAAAGAACAGGGAAATATGAATAATTGTATTTTGTATCCTCACCCGGAGCTGGAATAACTAAACCGCTATCCCGTAAAAGTTCACGATAACGATCACAAATCACCCTGCGTTTATTTATCAAATCGGGAACATAGGGCAGCACACACAGCCCCATGGCGGCATTCATTTCAGTGTTTTTCCCATTAATGCCCAAACCAAAGAAATCCTCCGTGCCTTTATGGCCGAAGTTCCGCATATACATGATCCGGTGGGCAACCGCTTCATCATTCGCCACCAGCGCGCCGCCTTCAATCGTGTGAAACAATTTGGTAGCGTGAAAACTGAGTGTCGAAATATCACCAAAATTCAAAAGGGATGTGCCCTGGTATTGAACACCAAATGTATGGGCGGCATCATAGATGATTTTCAATCCATGGCGGTCTGTGATTTCCTGGATGCGGTTCACA
>JAAYUQ010000020.1 GCA_012517575.1 Bacteroidales bacterium
GAATGCTGCTTCAAAAAAATTATTATGTTACTGTATATTTGATTCACACGGGAAAACTTTCTGCAGATTGCGAAGCCAATAAAAACAGACTGATAGAACAATTTCCCGGTTGTTTGCATGATTTTTCTACCGAATTTTATCCTGTGACTTTTTCTGAAAATACCGTCATAATAGATGGTCTTTTTGGTTCTGGTTTGTCGCGACCATTGAGCGGAATTTATTCGGAATCGGTTGGGTGGATAAATAATTCTGGAAAAACCGTTGTATCCATAGATATTCCTTCCGGATTGGAGGGTGAAGAAAATAAAGATTTATCACAACCCATAGTAAAAGCCGATTATACATTTTCGTTGCAATTTCCAAAGCTTTCTTTTTTCTTTGCAGAAAACGAATCTTTTGTGGGGAAATGGGAAATAATAGAAATTGATATTCATCCTGAAGCCATTAGACGAGAACCAACCGATTTTTATTTTTTAGAAAAAAAAGATGTAATTCCGTTTTTACCGGAAAGAAAAAAATTTTCCCACAAAGGTACTTACGGACATGCATTGATAGTGGCTGGAAGTGTGGGGATGGCTGGAGCAGCCGTTTTATCGGCTCAAGCTGCCATTAGAAGTGGAACGGGATTGGTAAGCGTTCATTCGGCTGCAATAAACAGAATTATTCTTCAGACAAAAGTTCCGGAAGCTTTATTTGAAAGCGATAAGGAAGAAAATTTTATTTCAGAATTAAATAACTTGGAGAAATACAACACTTTGGCCATTGGTCCAGGTATTGGCACTCAAGAAAAAACAGCCAATTTTTTGTTCCAAATTCTTCCTTCAATCAAACAATCGATGGTTCTGGATGCTGATGCCTTGAATATTATGAGCAGAAAAAAAGAATTGTTGGAAAAACTTTCTCACAATACCCTTCTTACGCCACATCCCAAAGAATTTGAAAGACTTTTTGGTGCGGATAAAAATTCTTATGATCGTTTATTGAAAATGCAGC
Organism: Bacteroidales bacterium; assembly: GCA_012517575.1. Lineage (GTDB taxonomy): Bacteria > Bacteroidota > Bacteroidia > Bacteroidales > Paludibacteraceae > MVYY01. The sequence goes on from JAAYUQ010000020.1 coordinate 994, forward strand.
AACTGGCAAAAAATTTGCATCTGGTCATTATCCTGAAAGGAGCCTATACGCGAATTGCCTTTCCTGACGGCAGTATCTATTTTAACAGCACCGGCAATCCAGGAATGGCTACAGGAGGAACAGGTGACGTTTTGACAGGAATACTGGCAGGTTTACTCGCTCAAAACCTTTCTCCCGAAAAGGCAGCACTTTTGGGCGTTTATTTGCATGGGCTGGCCGGTGATTTGGCTTTAAGACATCAAAGTATGGAATCCTTAACTGCAGGCGATGTAATAGAAAATTTGGGAAGTGCTTTTCAATCTTTAAGAGAGTAATATAGTTTTGATAGATTTTTTTGTATATCAAAAAATCAACTCGAAAAATTTAGATTTTTAAATATAAGCATAACGAATAATTCACAGAAAAAAACTTTTTTCAAACCCTCATAAAAAGTAAAAGTATTATGACAAAGAAAATATTGATTTTTCTGTTTTTATCTTTTTCGATAGTTACGCTTGGTCAAACACTAAATCTTGATACTTGCCAGAAAAGAGCTAAAGAAAATTATCCCTTGTTGAAACAATATGGATTGATAGAAAAAACGGCCGATTACAATATTTCCAATGCCAATAAAGCCTATTTACCACAAGTCAGCTTGCTGGCAAAAGCTACTTATCAGTCAGATGTAACCGCTATTCCCGAAACACTTGGTCAAGTTTTAACACAGTTGAGCGGGCAACCGGTTAGTTTTCCCGTACTGAGCAAAGATCAATATCAGGCCGCATTGGAAGTTGATCAGCTGGTTTGGGACGGCGGAATGGTAAATGCTCAGAAAAAATTGATAAAAGCTTCTTCAGAGGCTGAAAAACAGAAGTTGGAAGTGGATTTGTATGCGTTAAATGACCGCATCAATAATTTGTTTTTCGGGATTATGCTCATAAAAGAACAATTGAAGGTGAATCAGATTCTTCAGCAAGAATTGGCAAGCAATTATCAGCGAATGGAGGCTTATTTGAAAAATGGATTAATACAACAAGCCGACCTGGATGCTGTGAAAGTGGAACAAATCAATGCTGCACAACAGGAAACCGATTTAAAAAGTGTTCTGAAATCGTATTGTCAAATGTTATCGGTGTTTACTGGTATAAATGTGAATGAAAAAACAGAGCTTGAAAAACCACTTTTACCTGTTGTAAATGAGAATATTGAAAACAAACGTCCTGAACTTTCACTTTTTGAATCACAGAAAAATTTGTTGGAAAGTCAAAAGAAAACCATTTTAGCTGGGAACTTGCCAAAAATAGGATTATTCATTCAAGGTGGCTACGGGCGACCGGGATTTGATTTTTTCAAAAATGATTTTACTTCCTTTTATATTGGAGGTGTGAGACTTTCGTGGAATATAGCCGGATTTTATACACAGAAAAATGAATTGAAAAAAATCGAAACTGGTCAGAAAAATGTGGATATTATGAAAGAAACTTTTCTTTTCAATACCAACTTGCTTACTAAACAACAAATGAACGAAATAGACAAGCTTCGTGTGACATTGAAAAACGATGAAGAAATTATACGTTTGCGGAACAATATAAAAAAAGCTACGGAATCAAAATTTCAAAATGGAACAATTACTACAACCGATTTTTTGCGTGAAATAAATGCAGAAAATATCGCCCGTCAGACCAGAACACTTCACGAAGTTCAACTATATATGGCTGTTTATCAATTGAAAAACACAATTAACAATTAAAATTTGAAAAAACACGGAAAAATATGGAAGCAATAAAATTCGACAATAAAATTTTGGTTTTAAGCATGAGTTTAATTTTAGGGTTAACATCGTGTCACAGACTTTTGGAAAACAAATACGATGCTTCCGGAACTTTTGAAGCTACGGAAGTGGTGGTATCAGCCGAGGCAAACGGCAAAATCATGGATTTCAACCTCGAAGAAGGTCAACAATTGACCGAAAATCAGTTGATTGGCTATATAGACAGTACGCAATTATATCTGACAAAATTGCAATTGCTGGCTTCGCAAAAATCTGTCCGGAGTCGAGTTCCGGATATCAAAAAGCAAATTGCCGTTCTTCAGCAACAAATAGAAACAGCGAAGAAAGAACAAAAACGGATTCAGAATCTATTCAGCGCCAATGCAGCCAGCCAAAAGCAACTCGACGATGTCAATGCACAAGTTTCGGTGCTCGAAAAACAGCTTGAGGCTGCAAAATCGAATCTTGAATCGACCAGTAATAGTATTTTGAATGAAAATGAAGCTTTGAATATTCAGATAGAGCAAGTTCAAAATCAATTGGAAAAATGTAGAATTACCAGTCCGATTAATGGAACCGTGCTAGTGAAATATGCCGAAAAAGGGGAACTGGCTGGTGCCGGCAAACCGCTTTTCAAAGTTGCCGACCTGCAAAAAATGATTCTTCGGGCTTATGTTACAGCCGATCAGGTTACACAACTGAAAATTGGCCAAAAAGCAAAAGTATTTGTCGATTTTGGCAAAGATGATCAAAAAGAATATGAAGGAACAGTCAGTTGGATTTCCGGCGAATCAGAATTTACGCCCAAAACCATTCAAACGCGCGACGAAAGAGCCAATTTGGTTTATGCCGTAAAAATTAACGTAAAAAGTGATGGTTTGCTGAAAATTGGGCAGTATGCTGATGTTAAATTTGGTGCCGAAAATCAATGATCAATAATTTTTGATATTTTCCTTAATAGAAAATCGAGAATGACAGGAAATAACGGAGAATTTGCGGTTTGTTGTGAGAACATTACAAAAACTTATCCACCCGATATTCAGGCGCTAAAAAATATAAATTTAAAAGTATCTCCTCATCAGATATTTGGGATTATTGGTCCTGATGGAGCGGGAAAA
>JAAYUQ010000021.1 GCA_012517575.1 Bacteroidales bacterium
ATGTTGTGAATAGTGCTGCTTCTGCTACTCCAACCATTACCGTAACCGAAATTTCTGTTCCTGAAATGTCTGCCAATGTTGGAAAAACCGATACCGAAACCATTACGGTTAGCGGTGCCAATCTGACAGACAACATTATCTTTACTATTTCCGGCGCAAATGCCGATCAATTTTCGGTATCGCCTTCGAGCATTGAACCGGTATCCGGAACAGTTACCGATGCATCCGTAACCATTACCTATTCACCAACTGTTGAAGGTAATCATGTGGCTGTTCTTACCCTCTCGAGCACTGGAGCAGAAGACGTTAGTTTGAATTTAAGTGGATCTGCTACCGTTTCTGGTTTGAATCCGGTAGTGATTAAAGGTGTTTATGCACGCGATGGAAAAATATTTGTGAATGCTGCCGTAGCAGGAATGAATATAGAGGTTTACAATACGGTTGGACAACGTGTTGCTTCGCAAGTTTTGAAAGGAGATTTAAATATTATTCCTGTTTCTACCAAAGGCGTTTTACTGGTTAAATGCGGTTCGGAAGTTACGAAGGTAATTTTACCGTAAAAAACGCGAATGATTATATTGATTATAGTTTTCACTCAAGAGCTGCTCCTTTGCGGAGCGGCTCTTTTTTAGGATTTTCAACACAAAAAAAGTCCGAACCTTTTGCGGAAATTTTTGCTATATCATTTTTAAAAGCGCTTCAACATAGTAGAAGATAAAAAATCCGGCAATAATGAGTTTACTCACCATATTTACCAACATTCCTACAAAAGTGCCAAATCCGGCTCTAATGGCATCCGACTGATTTTTCCCGTCCACCAGTTCTCCTATTATAGCTCCCACAAAAGGTCCAAGAATGATGCCCCACGGAGCAAAAAACAAGCCAATCATCATGCCGACAGTACTGCCCCAGATTCCTTTTTTGCTGCCGCCAAATTTTTTTGCTCCCCATAATGGAAAGATATAGTCGAATAGTTGGGCTACTAAAACAATAATGCCCCAAATGACAAGAAAAGATACTGAAAATTCAACTTTCGAACTGAAATGAAGGAGTAAAATGCCAATATAACTCAGAGGTACACCGGGCAAAACAGGAAGAATACAGCCCAGAAAACCTATTAAAATCAGCAAGCCCGACAGAACTATCAAAATTACGTCCATAAATTTTTTTGTTGAAAAATTTATATGCACAAAAATAAGAAAAAAACACAATCCCATAAAACGAAAAGAAATACCCGAGAACAAAGGGAATCGGAACAAACCAAGTGGGTAAATGTATGTGATTTGAAAATTATCCCGTATATTTGCAACTGTTTTGGATGATAGATTTTTTCCGGATAATGAAAAGAAATAAATTTTCTTCGTTTTTACAAAAAATACGTTTTAAATATCGCGTTTCCATATTGAATGAAAATACACTGGAAGAGTCGTGGCATGTTCGTTTGTCGCGATTGAGTGTATTTATTTATCTTTTCGTTTTTACGCTGTTGACTTTTGTCTTATTGTCTTTTTTGATTTATGTAACGCCTTTGCGTCATTATTTGCCGGGTTATGGAGATACGGGTGACAGGGCTAAAATCATTCAGGAATCGATGCGTGCCGATTCGTTGACGCGCGCTATGGAGCTGCAAGCCGGATATTTAGAAATCATTAAGGAAATTGTTGAAGGGAAAATCAAACCTGATTCGGTAGCCGGTCTTGATTCGGTCGCTTTGCAGCAACAAGCTCAGAAGCTTATCGAAAAATCAAAAAAAGAAAAGGAATTTTGTGAAAAATTTGAAGATGAAGAAAAATTCAGTCTATCGAGTATGGAAGACAACCATTCTGGTAAAACGGCCTATGTGTTTTTCCGACCGGTAAATGGTACTATTGTTTCAACTTTCGACCTTTCCAAAAGGCGTTACGGTATTTCCATCCAAACTTTGCCAAATACCAATGTGTCGAGCGTTTTGAGTGGAACGGTGATTTTTTCCGGTTTTACTTTTGATGATGAATGGGTAATTGAAGTGCAACATCAGGATAATTATATTTCTGTTTATAAAAACAATGACCGTTTGCTCAAGAATGTTGGTGAAGTGGTACGAGCGGGTGAACCTGTGGCCATAACCGGTTCTGCAAAAGACAAAGCAAACAATGGCCAGTTTTATTTTGAACTTTGGCAGCAGGGAAAACCTGTTAACCCGCAGGATTTGATAATTTTTTAAAAAACTGATTGAAAAAACCATAGCAGTGTCGGACAGCAAAAAACAAATTGCCATTCTTGGCTCTACCGGTTCCATAGGGACACAGGCCTTGCAAGTGATAGCCGATTATCCCGAACGTTTTGGAGTTTATGCGCTTACGGCCAACAACAATGTAGAATTGCTTATTGAGCAGGCGCGCAAATTCCAGCCGGAAGCAGTTGCAATTGCCAATGAAAACCTGTATTTTCGGCTGAAAGAAGCTCTTTCCGATTTACCTATAAAAGTATTTGCCGGAGATGAGGCTATAGCACAGCTTGCAGAAATGCAAACCATTGACATTGTGTTGATAGCACTGGTTGGGTATGCCGGACTTAAACCTACCATTAACGCGGTGAAAGCAGGAAAGAGAATAGCTTTGGCCAATAAGGAAACACTCGTTGTAGCAGGTGAACTGATTGGTGAGCTCACTGCCAGCTATCATGCTTCAATTTTGCCGGTCGATTCTGAACATTCGGCAATTTTTCAGTGTTTAAATGGAGAAGGTAATAGTGCGGAAGTTGAAAAAATTATCCTTACTGCTTCGGGCGGCCCATTTCGCAATAAAACGCTGAAGGAGCTGGAAACGGTTACAGTGGCTGAAGCATTAAAACACCCCAATTGGGAAATGGGCGCTAAAATTACGATTGATTCAGCTACTATGATGAACAAAGGTTTTGAAGTAATGGAAGCAAAATGGTTGTTTGGTGTTACAGCTGATAAAATTGAGGTGGTGGTGCATCCGCAGTCCATTGTACATTCTATGGTTCAGTTTGTGGATGGAGCAGTAAAAGCACAAATGGGTGTTCCTGACATGCGTTTGCCTATTTTGTACGCATTTACTTATCCTGAACGAATTCCTACGAATTTTCCAAGGATAGACTTTGGCGTTTGCAATACGCTGACTTTTGAAAAACCTGATGTAACGCGGTTTCAAAATCTTTCACTGGCATATTTTGCTTTGGATAAGGGAGGAAACATGCCATGCATTTTAAATGCTGCCAATGAGGTGGTGGTAGAAGCTTTCCTGAACAACCGACTGAAATTTTTGCAAATGAGCAATATTATTGAAACTATTTTGTCTAAAGCTTTTTTTATCAGTCATCCTTCTTATGAAGATTTTGTTCAGACCGATGCGATGACCCGACAGTTAACCAAAGAGTTAATTGCAAACAGGAGTTGATTTGGGGAAAAGTTTAACTTACAAATGCTTTTTACGGGGGAAGGGAAAATTTTAAAAATTTATTTTGTTATTATTTTAAAATCAAATAGTTAATTACATACTCCCTGTTTGAAATGAATTGATTTTTGAGGCAGGGGGAATTTTTTATTAATATGGAAACATTTTTAATCAGAGCATTACAACTTATACTTAGTTTATCCATTTTAGTAGTTCTGCATGAGTTGGGACATTTTGCGTTTGCGCGATTGTTTAAGGTTCGAGTAGAGAAATTTTATATTTTTTTTAATCCCGGTTTTTCTATCTTGCGGGCAAAAAAAATAAATGGGAAATGGCAATTCAAATTCTTTGCAAAAAACGTTCCTTCTACCGATCGTCCAAAAAAAGATGCGGAAGGCGACATTGTAATGAGTAAAAGCGGTAAGCCCGAAACGGAACTTATTCCTTTGTCTGAACTTCCCGATGATGACTGGCGCAAATATCCTGACAGCACGGAATGGGGAATAGGCTGGCTTCCATTGGGGGGGTATTGCAAAATTGCCGGTATGGTTGACGAATCTATGGATACGGCACAAATGAAATCTGAACCTCAACCGTGGGAATATCGTTCGCGTTCCGTTTGGCAGCGGTTGCCAATTATCACAGGCGGTGTGCTGGTGAACTTTATTTTGGCAATGGTCATTTATGCAGCAGTTTTATTTACATGGGGGAAAGATTATTTGCCCTTGCAAAATGCGAAATACGGATTGCAGTTCTCGGAAGTTTTCGTTGAAAATGGTTTTAGAAATGGTGATAAAATTCTTTCCATCGATGGCAAACAATATTCTGAACTTTCCGATGTAATTCAGAAAATCTTGATTGATGGAGCAAAGAATGTTACAGTGCTGAGAGGTGACAGCCAAATTTTGAACATCACTCTTCCGGCCGACTTTCCTCAAAAAGTATTGGCTTCTGAAGAAACAAATCTAATTTCATATCGTTTCCCATTTGTGGTTGATGCGGTTTCTCCGGGCACGCCTGCAGAACGGGTAAAACTTCAGCCGGGCGACAGTATAACAGGAATCAATGGGAAGCAAATCCCAATTTTCCAAGATTTTGTTGCAGCTTTGGATCATTATCGCGATAGTCTTGTTCAATTGACTTTTTATCGTCAGGGGAAAATGCAACAGGTTACTATTCAGCTCGATCAGTCGGGCAAACTGGGAGTTGCGGTACGCCCGTTTACCGAATTTCTGCAGCCCGAACATGTCCAATACAGCTTTTTGGCCGCCATTCCTGCCGGTATCTCTTTGGGATGGGAAACTCTTTCCAGTTACGTGAAACAGTTTAAATTGGTGTTTACCAAAGAGGGAACAAAACAGTTGGGCGGTTTTGGAGCCATAGGAAAATTATTCCCGAAGTCATGGGATTGGCAAATCTTTTGGTCAATGACTGCTTTGCTTTCGGTCATTCTTGCTTTTATGAATTTCCTTCCTATTCCCGCGCTTGATGGTGGTTACGTGCTGTTTTTGCTGTATGAAATGTTAACCGGTCGAAAGCCCAGCGATAAATTCCTTGAACAGGCGCAAACAATTGGAATGTTACTATTGCTGGCACTTTTGGTTTATGCCAACGGGAACGATATTTACAAAGCCATTTTTAAGTAATAATTAGGGCCTAAAGTTGTTGATGAATTAAATTTAATCTAAAAGTGGTTAAATTTCCCGACCCTTGGGTCGGAAGAAAAGAATAAAGTCCATTTGATACCTCGAGGTTTGCCTCGGGGTTATTCATTACTGTTTAAAAGCGATTTTCGATTTCTTCGAGTGGTAAAATAATCAGAATTTTTTCGTTTTCAGGTGTGAGAGAAGGGTTTTCGCAGATAAACAACCGGTTTACCAAGTCCGACATTTCTTCGCCGGTTAATTTTTGTCCTGCTTTAATGGCCGAAGCTTCTGCCAACGACAACGCCAGTTTATGATGTACATCTTCCGACGTGATGGACTGACCGAGTTTAAACTTTTCTATCAGGTCAACAAGAAATTCGTTGATATTGATTGAATCCAATTCACCCGGAATTCCGGTAATTTCATAATAATTTTTCTTCGTTTCCCTGAAAATAAATCCGACATTAGAGAGGTCTTTTTTTAGAGTTTCAAAATACAATGCTTCTTCTGGCGAAAACTCCAGGAATTCGGGGAAAAGTAATTGTTGCGATGCGCCTTTCTGATGCTTGAGTTGCTGGAGAAATTTTTCATAAAGTATACGTATATGCGCTCTGCGCTGATGAATAAGCAGCAATCCCGATTTGATGCCGGTAAGAATATATTGGTTTTTTAATTGCAAAAATGATGTGTTTTCTCTGGTATCCAATGATTGGTTTTTTTCGAGAGCGATTCCGCTGTCCGTATCTTCAGGATGTACTTTTTGTTCCCATTGAAGAGTCGAATCAGTTGTTGGTCTGTTTTTTTCAAATCCTTTATACAATTCTTCCCAGTCGAGCGAAGAACGCTTATAAACAGAAGCTTCAAAAGGATTGAACGATGGATTGAAAGAAGGTTGGGGTGGAACAATTTTGTCGCATGGTTGAATGACAGGAATATCAATTGCGCCTTCCTGGTTGAAGTTGATGGAAGGAATCACATTATATTTACCCAACGTTTCGCGAATAGCAGCGTGCAAAATGGCCCAGATCGCCTGCTCGTTTTCAAATTTTATTTCTGTCTTGGTCGGATGTACGTTGACATCAATAGTTGCCGGATCGACCTGAAAATAAATGAAATAATTGGGACTTTCTTCTGCTTTAATCATCTGACTGTAAGCCATCAATATTGCTTTGTGAAAATAAGGATGCCTCATAAATCTTCCATTTACAAAAAAATACTGATAGGGTGATTTCAGTGCAAATTCCGGACGCCCAATAAAGCCCTCGATTTTTGCCAGAGGTGTAGAAGTCTCAACGGGTAGCAATTGTTGTTCCCAACGTTTTTTTGTACTTTTTCCGAAAATATTTTCGATACGGATTTTCAGATTGGAAGGTGGCAGGTGAAAAAGTTCTTCGTCCTCGTCGTAAAATGAAAACAAAATTTGCGGATGTACTAACGCCACTCGATAAAATTCGTTTAGCAGATGGATTCTTTCAACATTGTCGCTTTTCAGAAAACGACGTCGAGCCGGGACATTAAAAAAAAGATTTTTCACCAACATGGTTGTCCCCACATCACATTGAACATATTCCTGACGTATCACTTTTGAACCGGCAATTTCTATCAGCGTTCCCAATTCATCTTCACTTCTTCGGGTTCGTAGTTCAACTTGTGCCACAGCAGCTATCGAAGCCAGCGCTTCGCCTCTGAAACCGAGACTTTGCAAGGCATAAATATCCGCAATATCGGTAATTTTTGAAGTCGCATGTCGTTCAAAAGCCAATCGCGCATCAGTTTCGCTCATGCCTTTTCCATTGTCGGTAATTTGAATAAGCGTACGTCCGGCATTTTTTATCAAAATGTGTATGGTATCTGCTCCGGCATCTATCGAGTTTTCAACCAGTTCTTTTAATACGGAAGCGGGTCTTTGAATAACCTCGCCCGCCGCTATTTGGTTGGCTACGGAATCGGGGAGCAAATGTATGATGTCACTCATGAAAAATATATTCAATTAGAGCAAAAAAAGAAAATAAACCAAAAGCAACAAAATACCCAAGATAATGATAACTTCAATGTTGGAACGCCGTAATTCCTTTGATTTGTTTCTTTTCAGTCGGTCTGCTTCTTCACGAAATGAACCATGATGAAGAGAATGTCGGTATTCATTGCCCGAAATCCCATTTGTAGAAAGTTTCTGTCGTTCTTTTAAGGCTTCTTTTTTCGGATCATAATAAATAAACCGATGATTGAACTTTCTGGGTTTGTAAAGATTAAAAAAGCCGGTAGTCATAGTTTGAAAATTTAAAAGAATCAATCGTATTTTCCATCAAAAAGAATACTTGCGTCTTTAACAAACTGGCGGATTTGCTGTTCATCCTCCCGCTTGCAGATGAGCAATACGTTGTCCGAATCAGCAATAATATAATCGTTCAAATCTTGAACCACAGCTAATTTCTCCGGCGACATGGACACTATATTGTTGCTGCTCTCATAAAACATAGTTTTACATTTTAGGCTAACATTCCCTTTTTCATCTTTGGGCGACATTTCGTAGAGTGAACCCCATGTTCCCAAGTCGGTCCATCCAAAATCGGAACAAAGTACGTATACATTTTGAGCTTTTTCCATGATGCCGTAATCGATGGAAATATTGCGACAGGTATGAAAAATTTCTTCAATGAAGGTTTTTTCTTCAGGAGTATTAAAGTATCGTTCTCCTTCCTTGAATTTCGATGAAATATCCGGCAAATGAAAATCGAATGCGGACAGAATAGTTTTCAGATTCCACATGAAAATTCCGGAATTCCAGAAAAATTCGCCCGATTCAAAAAATATTTTTGCAAGATCGGCATTGGGTTTTTCGGTAAAAGTTTTTACTTTTCTCAAATTTGAATCTCCGGGTTCTATTTGAATGTAACCATATCCTGTTTCAGGACGGCTGGGTTTGATGCCGAGCGTGAGCAAACTGTTGTTTTTGGAAATAAAATTCAAACCTTGCCTGATGGTATCCAAAAATTCGGTTTCCTTTAAAATAAGATGGTCAGAGGGAGTTACGATGATATTGGCGTTATTGGTAATCGATTTTATTTTGTAAACAGCATAAGCAATACAGGGTGCAGTGTTTCTTCTTACAGGCTCGAGAAGTAGTTGATTCTCGCCGATTTCTGGAAGTTGTTCCAGAATCAGGTCTTTGTATAGTTCGTTGGAAACTATCAGTATGTTTTCCACAGGTATCAGATGGCGAAAACGGTCGAAAGTGAGTTGAAGCAATGAGCGTCCCGTACCGAAAAAATCGAGAAACTGCTTGGGTCTGTCTTTTCTGCTGAAAGGCCAGAAACGGCTTCCTATCCCGCCTGCCATGATAACGCAATAATTTTGTTCCATAAGGATATAACATTAATATTTTTTCGAAATGGTAACAATAAAATAACAGCACTAAGATACAGTGTTTTTCTTTTTTTGCCAAACTTATTCTTAAAAATTGGTTGTCTGCTTTTCCTGAAATATTAATGGAACAATCGAAAAGGTGTGATGGTTAAGATTTTAGAAAAAGTGAGTTGTGAAAAAAGCATTCTGTAAGTTGGAAATTGCTAATTTACAGCTTTAAACTGAAAGGATTTTTTTCTCACTTTCATTTTTTGTTATTTTCAATTTAAAGGGTTCTGAGCAAAAGGTTGAAAAATCATTTCTTTAATAAATAATTTTTGCTTAACCAATTGATTTTCTGTGTATCGAACTTTATTTTATGGTGCGAAATGTTTTCTTTTTCCACTGCACAACATTCTTTAGTGGCGAATGAAATGTTTC
>JAAYUQ010000022.1 GCA_012517575.1 Bacteroidales bacterium
ACAATTGTTTGCCCAATTGAGATGTCTCGGCGAAGTTCAATTTGCAACCCAGTGTGTAATAAGCCGCTTTTTTGGTTTTATATATATTTGTGTCTATCATTAGTAGCTAAGTCAAATTCTACTGCAAAATTACAAAAAAACAGTCAATTTCTTACTTATCATTCTTTTAATGAATCCTCAGAATAAAACATTTTTTGTTGTGAATAGATAAGGAAATGTTTATTTGTTTTTATAGTTGAAAACAATCTAAATTAAAAAACCAAAAATGCTATAAGCATGAACTTTTGATAGCTTTTTCGTTTCGATGCTAACAGGAAAACCGAAAAAACCTTATCTTTGCAGCGGAAAAATATCAGTTTTTCCAAATTATTGTTGATAAAAACAAACAAGATATGAATATCTCGTATAATTGGCTCAAAGAATACATTAACATCAATCTTCCGGTGGAAGAAGTTTCACAGATACTCACTTCTATTGGATTGGAAGTAGGTAGTGTTGAAGAAGTTCAAACGGTTAAGGGTGGTTTGGAAGGATTGGTAATTGGTGAAGTTCTTACTTGTGTTCCTCACGAAAATTCCGATCATTTGCACGTAACAACCGTCAATATAGGTTCCGGTGAACCTTTGCAGATAGTTTGCGGTGCTCCCAATGTGGCTGCCGGACAAAAGGTGGTAGTTGCTACTATTGGAACGAAACTGTATGCAGGCGACGAAAGTTTTACCATAAAACGTTCAAAAATTCGTGGCGTTGAATCTTTTGGTATGATTTGCGCTGAAGATGAAATCGGTATTGGTACGAGCCACGAAGGTATTATCGTTCTTCCCGACGAGGCAAAGCCCGGTACATTGGCAAAAGATTATTACGGAATAAAGAGCGATTATTTGATTGAAATTGACATTACACCCAACCGTGTGGATGCTGCCTCTCATTTTGGCGTTGCACGCGATATGGCTGCCTATTTTTCGATAAGAGACAAATCAATAAAACTTTCACGGCCGTCAGTAGATAATTTTCAGGTGCAACATCATCGCCTTTCTATTCCGGTAACTGTAGAAAATCCGGAGGCTTGTCCACGCTATTCAGCTGTAACCCTTACAGGCGTAAAAGTTGGCGAGTCGCCGAAATGGCTAAAAAACTACCTGACAACCATTGGTTTGCGTCCCATCAACAACGTGGTGGATGCCACTAATTTTGTGTTGTTTGAACTGGGGCAACCGCTTCATTCTTTTGATGCCGACAAAATTAAAGGAGGGAAAGTAATAGTGCGACAAATGCCCGAAGGAACGCCTTTCGTTACGTTGGATGGTGTAGAAAGAAAATTAAGTTCAGAAGATTTGATGATTTGCAATGCAGAAGAACCCATGTGTATTGGAGGTGTATTTGGCGGGCTCGATTCGGGTGTAACGGCATCGACACAAAACGTTTTTTTGGAAAGCGCTTATTTCAATCCGGTTTACATTCGTAAAACAGCCCGACGTCATGGATTGAATACCGATGCTTCCTTCCGTTTTGAGCGCGGCTGCGACCCCAACAACACAATTTACGCATTGAAACGCTGTGCTTTGTTGATACAGGAAATTGCTGGTGGCGAAATTGCCAGCGAAATTGTAGATGTTTATCCACAAAAAATACTTCCTTTTGAAGTTCCCATCACTATCTCGAAAATAAATTCTCTGATAGGAAAAAATCTCGAAAGAGCAACTATTTTAACTATTCTTTCTGCACTGGAAATCGAAATAAAATCGGCTGCAGAAGAAGAATTTCTGTTGGAAGTTCCGACTTACAGAGTAGATGTTCGGCGTGATGTGGATGTAATTGAAGATATTCTCCGTATTTATGGTTATAACAATATAGAAATTGGAGAAAAACTGATTTCTACGTTGAGTTATCGCCCCAAACCCGATACTTTTCATATTCAAAACATGATTTCAGAACAGCTTACAGCTCAAGGTTTTAATGAAGTGATGAACAATTCGCTTACCAAAAGAAATTATTACGCTTCTTCCTCCACCTTGCATTTGGACAAATGTGTGAAAATAATGAATCCGTTGAGTTCGGATTTGAGCGTGATGAGACAAACCCTGCTTTTTGGTGGATTGGAAAACATCGTTTACAATAATAACCGGAAAATTTTTGATATAAAGTTTTATGAATTTGGGAACTGTTATTTCTATCAGCCCGAAAACAAAAATTCATCCAATCCATTATCGGCATATTTGGAAGAATTTCATTTGGGACTTTGGCTGTCGGGGAATAAACATTCGCAATCGTGGACTTCTGCGGAGGAAAAATCAAGCATTTTTGAACTGAAAGCGTATGTTGAAAATATTTTCCGTCGTCTGGGATTAAAATTGCAGCAATTCCCCTTCAGTGAATTTTCCAACGATTTGTTTTCTCAAGCTTTAAGTTTTCAAAATGCTTCGGGGAAACAACTGTTGCTTTATGGAATAGTTAATGCCGAACTGCTGAAAAGTTTTGATATTGAAAATGAAGTGTATTATGCTGATATCGATTGGAATCTGTTGATTGAGGAAACGAAAGGGAAACAGGTAAGTTTTGCCGAAATATCGAGATTCCCTGAAGTGAAACGTGATTTGGCTTTACTGCTGGATAAAAACATAACCTTTGCCGAAATTGAAAAAATAGCCTATCAAACGGAAAGAAAATTGTTGAAAAAAGTTCAACTGTTCGACGTGTATGAAGGCAAAAACATTGAACCCGGTAAAAAATCTTATGCAGTGAGTTTTGTGTTGCAGGACGAAACAAAGACACTTACTGACAATCAGATTGATGCTATCATGCAAAAACTGATGAAAAACTTCTCCGAAAAACTGGGAGCCAAGCTTCGATAAAGCTAAATAAACTGACTGATAAAAAAAAGATTTTTCTTTTCAACTTTGTGTTTGATAAAGAAAAATCTTTTTTTGTAATATTGTTCAGGCTTTGTAATCCACTGCTACTCTACCAATCTTGACTTTCCCTATATAAGCACCGACTTTTTTGTGTTCGGGATGGTTGATATAAATTTTCAAATCCTCCACATTTTCAAACTCGCTATATAGTACCAAATCAAAATTTTCGGAAGCTGTTTCTTCCATTTGTATACCGACTTCGATTTTTTTCAATTCAGGTATCAGATGTTGAAGATTTTCCAATTGCGACTTGATGAACGTTGCATTTTCTTTTTTTGTTTTTCCTTCCGCAAAATCGGAAAGCTGAAACATGACGATATGTTTTACCATAAAAAAACTTTATTTTTAATTTCTTTGGAAATAAATTTTTTAGCAAAAGCAATTACTGCAGGTTTGGTTTTCCATAGCTTTTTTTAAGTGAGGAAAAATATTTCGCTTATTTGCAAACCACTTTAAAACTTTTTCCGTTTATCCTCAAAAAATAAATTCCCTTACGCGCCGGAATGAAAAATTTTCCCTGAACCAAATCGCCACTCCACAGCAACTGTCCGGTGAGAGCAAAAAGTTTTACATTGTAAGTTCCACTGCCCAACGATAGGTAAATTCCTTCGGATGTAGCGCTGAAATTTACATTGTCGAGGTTTTGGCTTTGATTGGAAGTAGAAAAAGAATTATCCTGTTTCAACCAGTTTTGTCCAGCAGCATCAATTTTACCAACACCTTGTTGTGCTGATGAACGGGGATCGTCAAGAGAATAGCTTCCGGCAAAAAGCATCGTTGCCAAAGCAAGCCAAAACACAGTCAACATCGCACGTTTCATCGCAAATAGAAAATTTAACAGGTTGAGAAATAATTCACTGCAAAATTAGTGAAAAACGTCCAAAGAAAAAAGGGAAAAAATTTAGCATCAGCTCATAAACTTTCAGTTTGTTCTGCGATTTATCATCGAAAAATTTTCAGGTCGTTATTCCTAAATTTTCAAATCTTCTGCATGTCCCGGATAATCGATGTTGTAATGCAATCCACGACTTTCTTTTCGCTGTGTTGCTTGCTTGATAATCAAGTAAGAAACGCTGATTATGTTGCGGAGTTCACAAATTTGGCGTGAAACCACAGATCGCTCGTATAAATCCTCCGTTTCGCGAAAAAGAATTTCCAAACGGCTCATAGCCCTCTTCAGACGCAGGTTAGAGCGAACAATCCCAACATAACTGTTCATAATTTGTTCCACTTCCCGTGCACTTTGAGTAATCAAAATCATTTCTTCAGGCCATGTTGTACCTTCATCATCCCAATCGGGAATATCTTCCTGAAAACCGAGTGAATCAAGTCGCGCAACAGAATGTTTGGCTGCAGCATCCGCATAGACTATTGCCTCAATCAAAGAATTGGAAGCCAGACGATTAGCGCCGTGCAAGCCGGTACATGAACATTCACCTGCTGCATAAAGCCGATGAATGGTCGATTCGCCGTTCAAATCCACTGCAATGCCGCCACATAAATAATGCTGAGTAGGAGCTACGGGGATGTAATCTTTGGTAATGTTGATGCCTAATTCGCGACATCTTTTGTAAATAGTCGGAAAATGTTTTTTTGTTTCTTTCGGATCTTTGTGTGTAACATCCAGATAAACATGTTCGTCTCCACGAATTTTCATTTCGTTGTCAATGGCACGGGCAACAATATCTCTGGGCGCCAACTCTTTTCTTTCGTCGTACTTGTGCATAAATTCTTTTCCATCTTTGGTGCGCAAAATGGCTCCATAGCCGCGTATGGCCTCCGAAATCAAAAAAGAAGGTTTATCTCCCGGATGATAAAGCGCTGTGGGATGAAACTGTACAAATTCCATATCTTTTATTACACCTCTGGCTCTGTGTACCATTGCAATACCGTCGCCAGTAGCGGTGGGTGGATTGGTAGAAGTAAGATAAGCGCCTCCAATGCCTCCGGTTGCCAACATGGTAACTTTGGAAAGAAAAGTTATGATTTGATTGTTTTTCTGATCGAGAATGTAAGCACCATAACATTCTATATTCGGCGTATGGTGTGTTACAATTTGTCCCAAATGATGTTGCGTCAGAATTTCGAGTGCAAAATGATATTCGAAAATTTCTATGTTGGGATGATGTAGTACTTTTTGGTTCAATCTCTTTTGAACTTCTGCTCCCGTGTTGTCCTTGTGGTGCAGGATACGAAATTCCGAATGACCGCCTTCGCGATGCAAATCAAATTTCCCGTCTTCTGCTTTATCGAATTTTACACCCCAGCGAATTAATTCTTCAATTTGTTTAGGAGCTTCGTAAACAACTTTTTTTACGGCATCAATATTATTAATGTAGTCGCCGGCTATCAAAGTGTCCTGAATATGTTTCTCAAAATTGTCGGGTGAATAAAGCACCGCTGCCATGCCTCCCTGTGCCAGAGAAGTATTGGATTCTTCAAGTGTGGTTTTACAAATCAGGGCAACTTTTCCGTATTTAGCTACTTTCAGTGCATAGCTGATGCCCGCTATTCCACCACCAATTACCAAAAAATCAAATTTACGTGTCATAATTAAATATGTATTAAGTCAATTATATATTGACTTCACACTATTCAAACAAGATTCGAGCTAAAAAAGTTGAAAGAAGTTGATAGGTGGAGTCCAACTATTCATGAAATTTCACAGTTGGTCAACAAAAAAACGTTTACAAATATTCCTTTTTTCGGAAAAGAATATTTTTTTAGATTTGCTTAATGTAAGCTCTTCTGCGCTTGTGATTGATATGTTCAAAATCGCCCCACTGAGTAGAAACCTGAGTGTTGGTTTCCAACTCCGGATTGCTTTCTGCAAATTTATATCCGTTTTTTGCAAAATTGACCATCAATTCAGCAAAAAGGATAGAATTGACGCCTTTACCCTGATAACGAGGATGTACAGCTATCAGATACAGATCCACAATATCGTTTTTATAGTAAATGGATTTCAGCAAATAAAACCAACCCAGCGGGAAAAGTTTTCCTTTCGCTTTTTGTAAAGCTCTTGTCAAACTCGGCATGGCAATACCCACCGCTACCACATCATCATTTTCATCGGTAACCACCGAAACCGTATCTAATCGGAAAAAGCTGAAATAAAGTTTTATATAAAATTGCTTTTGGGCTTCATTCAATTTGGTGAAACCGTATAAATGCTGATAACAGGTATTGAGCAAATCGAAAATTTTGTTTCCGTAGCCGTTTACCAGTTCTTTTCGGCTTTTAAAACGTCGGGCTGTCAAGTTATATTTTTGCCTCACCAACTCAGAGATACGGAAATATTTTTCCGGAAATTTTTCGGGAATAGTAATGAGGAATTCTACCCAATCGGCATCTTTAACAAAACCATATTTTTCGATATGTTGTGAATAATAAGGATAATTATAGATACCGGCCAACGTTCCAAGTCGATCGAAACCTTCGATAAGCGTACCTTCATGGTCAAAATCCGTAAATCCAAGTGGACCCTGAATAGCTGTCATGCCTTTGGCTTTAGCCCATGCCACAGCAGTGTCAAACAAAGCTTTCGATACTTCGTAGTCGTCAATAAAATCTATCCAGCCAAAGCGTGCATTTTTCTGATTCCATGTTTCATTGGCTACCGGATTGATAATGGCTGCAATACGACCCACAATTTCGTTTTTTTCGTTGTAGGCAAGGAAATATGCTGCTTCACAAAAATCAAGCGAAGGATTTTTTCCTTTTGTCAGGTTGGTATAGTCGTCCACAAAAAGTGGCGGTGCAGCATATTCATTATCTTTGTACAAATTGATTCCAAACCACACAAACTGTTTCAATTGTTTTTTGGTAGTAACTTCTTTTATGGTAACCGGCATAATTGAGGGCTAAAGGTTGAACAAATTTTATGGTTAAAAAACTTCTCCTATTTTCTTTCAAAAATTTTTTGGTAAAAATTGAAAATCATTTTGAAATTTTTTTGAGCTCGAAAGCGTGCAAAAATACTCTTTTTTTTGGCAAAATTTATCAAAATTCGGAATTTTTTTAAGCATAATTCTTCTATGTTATTGAATATCAATTAATAATGAGATTTCTGCATTTTTCTAACAATATGGAAAACTTTGATACAATGAAAATTATCTTAACTCCAGCAGCACGATATTTTCGACATGATGGGTATGAGGAAACATATCTACCGGCTGAACGGCAGTAACTTTATATTTACTGTCCAAAAGTTGCAAATCGCGTGCTTGAGTAGCTGAATTACAGCTGATATAAACAATTCTTGCAGCATTGGTTGTTAGAATAGCATCCACAACATCTTCATGCATGCCGGCTCTTGGAGGATCGGTAATAATGACATCCGGATTTCCCTGCTCACGTATAAAATCGGACGTCATCACTTCTTTCAGATCACCTGCATAAAAAAAAGTATTGGTAATGTTGTTGAGTTTTGAATTGTTTACCGCATCTTCCACCGCTTCAGGAATATACTCGATTCCGATCACTTTTTTTGCTTTCCGCGCTACAAAATTGGCAATTGTTCCGGTGCCGGTATACAAATCGTAAACAATTTCATTTCCAGTAAGTTTGGCAAAATCACGGGCTTTCTCATATAACCGGCATGCTTGTGTGGAATTGGTTTGAAAAAAGGACTTTGCTCCAATTTTGAAAGTCAAATCTTCCATTTTTTCGAAAATGTAATCATTCCCTTTGAAAGGAATTATTTCCTGATCAGTAATGGTATCATTTGCTTTGGAATTGATTACATACAAAAGGGAAGTAATTTCAGGGAACTTGTCGGCTACGTGTTGCAAAAGAGCTGTTCGTTTTGGTTCATCTTCCCGAAAAAATACAAGTACCAGCATCACTTCTCCTGTAGTGGTTGTCCTGACCATCATGGTTCGTAAAAATCCTTCCTGACGACGCAAATCAAAAAAATCCAGTTTTTTTTCCAGTGCATAACGACGAATTTCGTTTCTGATTCTATTGGAAATATCGTCCTGCAACCAACATTTTTCAATGTTCATTACTTTATCGAAATGTGTGGAAATATGAAATCCGAGAGCATTCTCGTCTTCAATGGTCTGAGCAGAAGATAATTCTTCAAAACTCCGCCAACGTCGATTGGAAAAGGTAAATTCGAGTTTGTTTCTGTAAAAAACGGTTTTTTCTGAAGGCAAAATAGGCGAGATTTCCGGCAGTTGAATTTTCCCAATCCGCATCAGATGATCTATCACTTGTTTTTGCTTAAATTTCAGCTGTTCATCATAAGGCAACATTTGCCACTTGCAGCCACCGCAGATGCCAAAGTGTTGACAGAAAGGCTCACAACGTTGTTCTGAATAGTGATGAAATTTTACAGCTCGGGCTTCCATGTAATTTTTTTTCTTTTTTGTAACCTGCAAGTCCACCACATCACCCGGCACCACAAAGGGGACAAAAACCACCAAATCGTCTATTTTTGCAAGCGCTTTTCCTTCGGCTCCAATATCGGTAATTGTAATTTTTTCAAGAACAGGGAGCTGTTTTTTTTTCTTCATTGATTGAGTTGAATTCAAGAATATAATTTTCTGCAAAATTAATGATTTTGTGGGAAAAATCAGGAAGAGAAAACAGGTTGCCTATTCTATTGAAAACAATCAAAAATTCCTTCAAAAATGAATTTTCTCACACTAAAAAAGCCAACCTAAACAAAAAATTTGAGGTTGGCTGTAGTGACCCCGTTGGGATTCTAACCCAAGACCTTCAGAACCGGAATCTGACGTTCTATACAACTGAACTACGGAGACTTTTGCAGGTACAAATGTAGTAATTTTTCTCGATTTGAAAAAGAAAAAAGGAAAACCTTCCCTTAATAATTGGTCAGTTTTCCTTATCACAAAGCTTCCTTTTTGACAGTTATCTCCGGCTTCCTCCCATAAAAATCAGGATGTAGTAAACCAGTGTTGCCAACGAACCCAAAGCGGCAACCACATAAGTATAAGCTGCCGTTTTCAAGGCATCTTTTGCCGGTTCGTGGGTTTCATAGTTGGTAATGCCGGCATTGTTGAGCCATGCCAAAGCACGTTGGCTGGCATTGATTTCAACAGGTAAAGTTATGAAACTAAATAAAGTAGTCAGCGCAAAAAGAATAATTCCCGCCAACATCAATTGAGGAAAAGATTGGAGAAAAATTATGCCTGCCAGCAATACCCACTGCATCCACATGGAAGCAAAATTTACCACCGGAACCAATTTGGAACGCAACGTGAGCGGTGCATAGGCATAAGCATGCTGAACTGCGTGACCAGTTTCATGGGCAGCAATAGCAGCTGCTGCAACATTGCTCGATGCATAAACCTGTTCGCTCAAATTAATGGTTTGGTTTGCCGGATTGTAATGATCGGTGAGATGACCGGATGTAGAAATCACCTGTACATCGTAGATGCCGTTATCGTGGAGCATTTTCTCAGCTACATCCTTTCCCGTCAAACCATTGGGAACAGGTAATTTTGAGTAACGTTTGAATTTTGACTGCAACCTGTTCTGAAGCAGAAAACTAATCAGCGCAAAAACAATAAAAATAATGTAAATCATAGACTTTTCAATTTTTTTATAATTAACACTTTATTCATGCAAAATGTTTGCCAAACATCCAATTGACAGATTGGCAGTTTGCATGGCAAGTAGGGGGAAACTATTCCTGATATCGAATGATGGTTTGTTCTCGGTCAGGACCCACGGAAACAATTTTTATCGGTACATTCAATTCTTCTTCCAAAAAATTCAAATAGGCATTCAATTCTTCAGGAAATTCGTCTTCGCTTTGCAAGTTCGTTATATTTGTTTTCCAACCGGGCAATTCAACATAAACAGGTTTGAGATTTTCGGTAATTTCAAATGGAAATTCTTCCGTTTCCTTTCCGTCAATTTGATAAGCCACGCAAGCTTTGATGGTATCAAAATCATCCAGCACATCGCTTTTCATCATAATCAATTGGGTAACTCCATTCAGCATGATGGAATAACGCAGAGCGACCAAGTCGATCCAGCCACAACGACGGGGACGACCTGTTACTGCGCCAAACTCACACCCTTTTTTGCGAATCAGTTCTCCGGTTTCGTCTTTCAATTCGGTAGGAAAAGGTCCGCTTCCCACGCGGGTGCAATATGCTTTGAAAATTCCATAAACTTCTCCAATTTTTTGGGGAGAAAGACCCAGTCCGGTACAGGCTCCGGCACAAATAGTGTTGGAAGAAGTTACAAAAGGATATGAACCAAAATCAATGTCGAGCAAGGTTCCCTGAGCTCCTTCAGCCAAAACTTTCTTTTCTTCTTCCAACGAATGGTTGATAAAATATTCGCTGTCAATCAAATCAAAACGTTTGATACATTCTATTCCTTCAAAAAAAGCTTTTTCCAGTTTTTCCAAATCGTATTCAAAATTATACTGACGCAAAATTTCCATATGGCGAGCGACAACTTCGCGATATTTTTCGTCGAAGCGATACAGAATGTCGCCTATCCGAAGTCCATTCCTGCTAATTTTGTCAGTGTAGGCAGGGCCTATACCTTTGCCCGTAGTACCAATTTTACCTGCTCCTTTAGCAGCTTCGGATGCCAGGTCGAGCAATCGATGCGTTGGGAGAATGAGATGTGCCTTCTTGGAAATTTTCAGCCGATGGTGCAAGGGTTCGCCTGCTGCTTCGAGCGCTTCTACTTCTTCTTTGAAAAGGGCAGGGTCAATCACCATTCCGTTGCCAATCACATTGATTTTGTCGCCCTGAAAAACTCCCGACGGAACCGAACGCAACACAAATTTCTTCCCTTTAAATTCCAAAGTATGACCGGCATTGGGGCCACCCTGAAATCGAGCTACAATATCGTAATGTGGAGTCAACACATCCACAACTTTTCCTTTTCCTTCGTCGCCCCACTGAAGGCCTAATAAAACATCTGCTTTCATTCGTTTAAATTTTTAAAAGATTTTCAAGAGAAAATGATTTTGCAAAATAAAACCTTTCCTTGCTTTAGAATCCGTTTACTTACGGCATCCATCCACAGAAAAGGTAAAAAATAAGGTAATTTTTTTCATTAAAACAACAATTTTTTACGAAGTTTTTTTCTTCTTTTTCAGGCATTTACTGCAAATTCCATAAATATACAGTGAGTAATGCGACATTTGAAAAGTTTGAAAATGCTTCGCTTGGATGGCCGCTTTTATATTTTTATCGGAAAATTCCTTTATTTTACCACATTGTGTACATATCAGATGATGATGAATGTTGGTGCCAAATGTTTTTTCATATTGAGCCAATTGATCACCGAACTGATGTTTTACAATCAATTTACACTCGAGCAGCAAATCGAGCGTGTTATAAATTGTGGCCAAACTCACGCGATAATCCTTTTGCATGGCGTTGTACAACAGCTCGGCATTAAAATGCCCTTCGTGGGTGTAAATCTGTTCCAGAATTGCATAACGTTCGGGCGTTTTACGATGCTGATGCGTAGCCAAGTAATCGTTAAAAATTTGCTTTACCGTTTCAAACGAATTTTCTTCTTTTTCTTTGCTTTCATCCATAGAACAAAGGTATGATTTTTTAGCATATAATTGTTATAAAAGTTCCAAAAAAATCATTTCCGATTTAACTTCTTCTATTATATATTGCTGACCGGTAGTTGGTTGAGGCAAAAAGTTATTCAATTTTCGGGAAATAAGTTCAGCGACTGATTTTCCACATCTACAAAATCGACATAGCGCTAAACTTATGGCTTTATACAACTGAAAATTTTCTGTTGCTGATTTTTCAAAAGCTTTTTCAATAATAAAATTTCTGTTTTCATCAGAAAAATGTTGATAATTGCGTGCCGATAAAATAAATCCCATCATTTGAAATTGTTCTTTTTCGGAGGCGCACCATTCGCAACAAAGCTTTTCAGCGAAAGAGAGTTTGGAGAAAAGATGCATGCAGGCAAATTCTATGATTTCGATATTTCCGCAATCTTGAGCCCAACTTTGAGCCATCTCCCAAGTAAAATTATTAATTGGTTGCAACAATAGTGCCATCAGCATGGGTTCTCTTTCGTGAAGCGCCCAAAGTTGCTCTGCTGTTTCGCTGCTTGGCGCATAATCGGATGCAATTTCTCTTATACGGGAAATTGGCACGCCCAGATTCTTGCGGTATACCATTCCATATCGTTGCATTTGTGAAGCTACTTCTCCATTTCTGGAGAGCCAAAGTTTTCGTAAAATGTCCTTTACATCATTGTTTTTTTTAATTATTTGCTTCTCCATTACATTTTTATTTTTTATCCGAAAAACCATCAATCAACCTAAAGACAGCAATTTTTTTCAGAAAATAGTTGCACAGAATTAAATGCTGTGTTATCTTTGCACCACCAAAAAATGGTGGTCGTAGCTCAGCCGGTAGAGCGTCGGATTGTGGTTCCGAATGTCGCGGGTTCGAGTCCCGTCCTCCACCCACAAAGGGCAGCAAACAAGCTGCCTTTTTTGTTTCCATCTTTAAAACTGCTTCCTACAACAAAAAAATTCCAAGTCCAATTTCATATCAATTTCACACGCAAAATTAATTATTTATAGTGATTATCCGCATAATGATTTGTATCTGAATATTCTGTTTCAGGTGCTGAGTTCTGATATCTTAGTAAATTTATAAGAAATTTTTTGCTGAAATTGAATATATTTTTCTCGCTGATTTTCGCAGATTTTATTCCGCTGATTTACGCTGATATTTTTTTGCGGTTATCTGCGTGAAATATTCTACATTTTCTGTTTTTTGAAGCGAGGATATGCAGTTTCTCTAAAATTAGATAATTTCTAAAAACAGATAGTTTTGCGGAGAATCAAATTATTTTTTAAAAAGGGCTTTAAATGCCTCTTCTACTCTTTTAACCGGAATTATTTCCATCTGGATATTTTTCAGTGAAAGTCCTTTCAGATTGTAGGCCGGAACAACCATTTTTTTGAAACCCAGTTTTTCGGCTTCCAAAATTCGTTGCTCAATGCGATGAATAGGGCGTATTTCACCCGAAAGCCCAACTTCTCCGGCCGTGCAAACCTGTTTTTCGATGGCAATATCCAAATTGGAAGATAAAATGGCAGAAATCACGGCCATATCAATAGCGGGATCGTTTACTCGTAATCCCCCAGCAATGTTGAGAAAAACATCTTTTTGAGCCAGCTTGAAACCTGCGCGTTTTTCGAGCACTGCCAGTAACATATTTAGTCGACGAAGGTCAAAACCCGTACTCGACCGCTGTGGCATTCCGTAAGCAGCCGAACTTACCAAAGCCTGCGTTTCGATAAGAAAAGGACGAATGCCCTCAATGGCGGAAGCAATGGCAACACCGCTCAATCCTTCGTGGTCTTGCGAAAAAAGCATTTCCGAAGGATTTTCAACTTCGCGCAATCCTTCCTGACGCATTTCGTAAATACCAAGTTCTGAAGTACTTACAAAACGATTTTTTATGGAACGCAAAATACGGTACATGTAATGTAGGTCGAATTAGAATTGCAGAACGGTATCCAAAATATGTTCCAGTACTTTTGGCCCGGCCAG
>JAAYUQ010000023.1 GCA_012517575.1 Bacteroidales bacterium
AATAAATTCCTGTTTCCATTTGCTGATCATGTTGGGATGTACTTCAAAACGTTTGGATAGCTCTGCAAGTGATTCCCTCTCCTTGATCGCCTCAATGGCAACTTTGGCTTTAAAGCCTGCTGAAAATTTTCTTCTTGTTGCTTTCATAATTGCCACTAATTTAGTCATTTTTTTCAACTTAACAAGTGGTCTAATTTTTGGGGAGTACTATAAATTAATGCTTAAACAATTAACTTTGTATTAAGTATTTAGAAAACACAAACGCTCAAAGTTTTTCAACCCTGAGCGTTTGCCCGATAAATGAAATGATATTATCAAACTACTTTGTAAATATCGATGTTCTCCATGTCGAATGTTTTGATGAAAGTAGCATGTTTCCTGGTCTCAACTTCTCCATAATTAATATAAACTTCGGCCGATTTGCGGAACATATCGTTGCGGGTACCATCGAGAATCAGTAAATAACCCATGATAATGTGTCCGGCCATTTCCACCAGCCGACGAGCCTGAAAATCAATATATTCCTGATTTTTTGTTTCAATCACACGGCTCACCGAATTTTCATACAAGTTGGTCATAGTCATCAATCTTTTTCTGAATGAATGAAATTCTGGATTGATGGGTAATTTCTCATATTCACGTATTTGCTGAAGATAAGTTCCGGTGGTAACGTGGCGAATGGCAGCCACAACCTGTAACTGTGAAGTTCCTTCATAGATGGTCAGAATACGGGCATCCCGATAAAGCCGTTCGCAGGCATAGTCTTTCATAAACCCTGAACCTCCGTGAATTTGCACACAATCGAATGCGTTCTGGTTGGCATATTCACTGGCAAACATTTTCAGCAGCGGAGTGAAAGCATCGGCAAGACGCTGAAATTCCTTGTATTCAGCTTTTTCTTCCGGCTCAAGACGGCGGTCTTTTTCAATGGCTTCGTAAGCTTTGTACATATCCACAAAACGGGTGGTTTCGTATAACAATGCCCGAGAAGCATCTAACTTAGCCTTTATGAGTGAAACCATTTCGAAAACGGAAGGAAATTCAATAATTGCTTTTCCAAACTGCTGACGTTCTTTCGCATATTTCAAAGCTTCATTGTAAGCTGCAGCCGAAAGTCCAACAGATTGTGCTCCTACGCCCAAACGAGCGCTGTTCATAAGCGACATTACATATTTTATTAATCCCAACCGCCTTGAACCAATGAGTTTTGCCGGCGTATTGCTGAATACCAGTTCACAAGTTGGTGAACCTTTGATGCCCAGCTTGTTTTCAATACGACGAACTTTTACGGTATCATCGTGTTTGTTGTCCACCAGGAAAAGCGACAATCCGCGACCGTCGGTTGTTCCTTCTTCGGAACGTGCCAAGACCAGTTTAATGTGTGCATCTCCATTGGTGATAAAACGCTTTACACCATTCAGATACCACATTCCGTCCTTTTCGTTAAAGGTTGCTTTCAGTTGTACTGCCTGCAAATCAGAACCGGCATCAGGTTCGGTTAAATCCATAGAACAAGTTTGTCCCTCACAAACTCTGGGAAGAAATTCTCGTTTAATATCTTCGTCAGCAAATTCATTGATGGTTTCTGCACAATCCTGTAAACCCCAGATATTGGCGAAACCGGCATCAGCGCGCGAAACCATTTCGGCTGCCATAACGTAAGGCACCATTGAAAAATTCAATCCGCCATACTGACGTGGTAATCCGATTCCATAAAGGCTTGCTTGTGTGAGCACTTCATGGTTTTGCTGTGTTCCGGGAGCATAAACCACTCTGTTGTTAACAACCTGAGGCCCTGTATGATCTACTTCTTCGGCATTGGGAGCAATCACTTCTCCGCAAATTTCGCCAATAATTTCCAATATTTTTTCATAATTGTCAATGGCATCTTCAAAATCGCGGGAAGCATAATCATATTTATCCTTATCGGCAAAATTTCTTTCCTTGAGCGTAACAATTTTTTGCATCAAGGGATGCGAAAGTTGAAATTTTAGTGCGGGATTATCGTTATAAAAGTTCATAATTTTACGGTTATTAAAATTAAGAAAACTATTGAATCAGAAAAAATTACAGAAAATGTTTCATGAATTGTATTCAACCAATTTTCTGAAATTTTTCATTCGCTCAACTTGTTTCTTATTTTGTGTTTTTCTTATAATATTTTATCATTTTGGGAAGTACTTCTTCCACTCTTCCGGTAATTACGTAATCGGCAATTTTATTAATAGGAGCATTGGGATCACTGTTAATGGCAATAATCATTGCACTTTCCTGCATTCCGGCAATGTGTTGTATCTGACCCGAAATACCACAAGCAATATAAAGTTTAGGACGTACCGTTGTTCCGGTTTGTCCGATTTGGCGTTCGTGTTCTGCAAAGCCTGCATCAACGGCGGCACGTGAAGCTCCCACTTCTCCTCCCAATACTTCTGCCAGTTCGTAAAGCAATTTGAAGTTTTCTGCGCTTCCAACTCCATAACCACCGGAAACGATAATTGGTGCCGACTTAATATCAATTTTTGTTTTTTCGATGTGACGTTCAATCACTTCAATTACAAAATCTTTGTCCGAAACATATTTCGAAACGTCCAACCGATGAATTTCTCCAGAATATTTCGGATCGAAAATTTCTTTTTTCATTACACCTTCACGTACGGTTGCCATTTGTGGTCTGCAGTCCGGGTTGACGATAGTAGCCACGATATTGCCACCAAAAGCCGGGCGAATCTGGTAAAGCAGATCCTTATAAACTTTACCGGCTTTTTTGTCTTCGTAGTCGCCAATTTCGAGAGAAGTACAATCGGCAGTTAACCCGCTGAAAAGGGCAGAAGATACCCTTGGTCCCAAATCGCGTCCAACAGAAGTCGCGCCGAGCAGCGCAATTTGTGGTTTTTCTTCCTTAAAAAGATGAATCAGTACCGAAGCATGAGGCTGCGTAGTGTAAGGAACAAATCTTTTATCGTCAGCCAAATGCAATACATCTACTCCATAAGGGAAAACCTGCTGTGGAATATTTTCAAGCTGATGGCCTATTGCCACAGCCTCAAGTTTGCAATTCAACTGTTTTGTCAACGAACGTCCTTTTGTAAGCAATTCGAGGCTTACGTCTTTCACTATTCCATCTTCTATTTCAAGATATACAAATAAGTTGTTCATATATTTTTATTCTTTCTTCCTGACAGGAAATTTTCTACTTTTTTGTCATTAAATTTGATAAGAAAAATTTTATCGTGATGCTCATCATATTAACCAATGGTGTGGTTAGCAATGAGTTCCTTCATTAAACTTTCAATTTCGAAATCGCTTCCGGTAAGTCGTTTGCTTTCTTTCGCCGTGAAAACGATATTGTCGATCTTCTTTACTTTAGTAGGTGAACCGCTCAGACCAAGCCATTGTGGATCGTGCTCAATGTCATTAGCTCACCATTCTGTAATATTCAAATAAGGATGAGCATCGTACAAATCGGTATAGTCAGAACCCGATTCCTGTTTTTCAGATGGAGTTGCAGCATGTTTGTACTTAAGGGTCAACTTGGCGTTTCGCGGACGGCAAGGAGCTGCTGTGCCGTTGACAGTAACCAAAATAGGCAGTGGTCCTCTCACAATTTCCACTCATCTTTCCAGTCTACGTTTAACGGTAATGCTTTTCTTGTTAATTTCAATAATTTCTTCGGCATAAGTTATTTGAGGTAAACCTAATTTTTCGGCAACCTGAGGCCCCACTTGTGCTGTGTCTCCATCAATGGCTTGGCGACCACAGAGAATCAGATCAATTTTTCCCAACTTACGGATGGCGCATGATAAAGCATAGGAAGTTGCCAACGTGTCAGAACCGGCAAATTCCCTTCCACTCAACAGAAATCCGTCATCAGCTCCACGATAGAGACTCTCACGAATGATTTCGGCAGCGCGGACTGGCCCCATCGTCAGCAAGTGGACGACTGCACCCGGAACCTTTTCTTTGATGCGAAGCGCCTGCTCAAGAGCATTCAAATCTTCAGGATTGAAAATAGCCGGCAGTGCAGCACGGTTCACTGTTCCATCGGCTTTCATGGCATCTTTTCCCACATTTCGGGTATCAGGTACCTGTTTAGCTAAAACTACGATATTGAAACTCATTTTCTCATTAAATTAATGTAATTAAATATTGTTCTTCTTCAGCAATTGTGTATTGTTTTTATTATGCAAAACTGAAGTATCCGATTTTTGGCATTGCAAAATTAATCGTTTTTATTGAAGTTACAACTTGCTGTTTTTTGATTTGAAATTCAGAGCCTCTATTCAATAAAAAGCGCGAGACATTTCACAAGGCCTCGCGTTTTTTAATAGGTATTAGTTTTTAAGGTATAAAAAAGATTGTGTTGTTTAGTTAACGCTTGCAAAATACGTATTAAAAAATGAAACCTGCAAGTCAAATTTTATGTTTTACAACCTATTTTTGATACATCTTGGTTGCTTATAATTTTCAGAGAAACTCACTTTTCGTAATTAATCTGTTAATTATAAGAAACTTAAAGGAGCAACAACTTGAAATGTTAAAAATATTACTGTTCTATCAAAACATAAACAAGTAATAAGTTTTCTAAAAGTCAAACTTCTTTTTTATACCTTTTCAACCAATTATTTAAAAAACGTCGAAGCGCATCTTCGATAGAATGAAATATCTCAAATTCTAAAAATCGAGTCAAAATCCGTTAGCCAACTTGTTGAATAATTTTCAGTTGCTTTCATTGAATGAATGGATACGAGTATTTGATTAAGAATTTTTTCGTAAAGCCTCAATCGATTCCTTTAAGGAAGCAATTTTTGTTTCGGCATCGGCTTTTTTCTTGCGTTCATTTTCAACTACTTGTGGTTGAGCATGGGCAACAAATTTCTCGTTATTTAGTTTTTTCATTACCGAAGCCAGAAAGCCTTCGAGATAAGACAACTCGTCCTCCAATTTCTTTATTTCGGAAACAGCATCCACTTTGTCGCCAATCGGGATAATGTATTCTGTTGTCCCGACCATAAAAGAAACAGAACCAGGCGTTTTTTCGGTTGTTTTTTCTATCAATTCGATATTTCCGAGTTTTTTTACGACCGAGTATAAATTTGTAATGTCGTTTCCGTTAAACTGTAATTTTAAAACCTCTTTGTTGGGAATATTTTTTTGTAATCGTACACTGCGGATTCCGGCCACAATTTCCTTAACAGTTTCAAATTCCCTTATTGCATTTTCGTCAAAAATTTCCGATTGTGGAAGTGGTTGCATCATAATACTTTCTCCATCCTTTCTTTCGGACAACTGTTGCCACAATTCTTCCGTGATAAAAGGCATGAAGGGATGAAGTATTTTTAGTAAAACATCAAAAAATTCCAACGTAGCCTTGTATGTTTTGCTGTCTACTGGCTGCTGGTATCCCGGTTTAACAATTTCCAGAAACCATGAAGCAAATTCATCCCAGAAAAGCTTGTAAACAGTCATCAATGCTTCCGACAAACGATATTTGTCGAATAAATCTTCTATTTCATACAACGATTTGTTAAGTTGATGTCGGAACCAGTCTACTGCCAAACGTGCTGCTTCTGGTTGTTCGATTTCGGCAGGCTGCCAGCCATTCACCAGTCTGAAAGCATTCCATATTTTGTTGTTGAAATTTCGCCCTTGTTCACACAAGCTTTCGTCAAAAAGCAAATCGTTTCCGGCAGGCGAAGTCAGCAACATACCCATACGGACGGCATCAGCTCCATATTGCGTAATTAGAAGCAAAGGATCAGGCGAATTTCCCAATGATTTGGACATTTTCCGTCCCAATTTGTCTCTGACAATACCGGTGAGATATACGTTTTTAAATGGTTTCTCGCCTCTGTATTCATATCCGGCTATAATCATGCGGGCAACCCAGAAAAATAAAATTTCTGGAGCCGTAACTAAATCATCGGTTGGGTAATAATAATTAATATCTTCATTATCAGGTTCGAGGATGCCGTTGAAAACCGATATTGGCCACAACCACGAAGAAAACCATGTATCCAGGCAATCCTCATCTTGTCTTAAATCCTCAATGGGAAATGGTTCATTTACCATTTTCAACGCTTTCTGGTAAGCTTCCTCTTTTGTCTCGGCTACTACCCATCCGCCATTTGGAAGATAGTAGGCAGGAATGCGGTGTCCCCACCATAGCTGACGGGAAATACACCAGTCTTT
Organism: Bacteroidales bacterium; assembly: GCA_012517575.1. Taxonomy (GTDB): domain Bacteria; phylum Bacteroidota; class Bacteroidia; order Bacteroidales; family Paludibacteraceae; genus MVYY01. The sequence continues at coordinate 6,190 of JAAYUQ010000023.1, forward strand.
TACGTTTTCCATCCAATGCCGATAAGTGTTTTTGTATTTTGAAGGATACAGTTTTATTTTATCGGTCATCACAGCTTCAAGCGCTGGTTTGGCAAGATCTTCCATTTTCAGGAACCATTGCATGGATAATTTTGGTTCAATTGGCACATCCGTACGTTCCGAAAAGCCAACTTTATTTATGTATTGTTCAGTTTTTTCAAGTAATTGGGCAGTTTCAAGATCTTTCACAATTTTTTCGCGGACTTCAAAGCGATCCATGCCGGCGTATGCGCCACCATTTTCGTTGAGTGTTCCGTCATCGTTAAAAATATCAATGGAAGGTAAGCGATGTTTTTCGCCCAGCATGTAATCGTTCACGTCGTGAGCCGGAGTAACTTTAAGGCAACCGGTTCCAAATTCCATGTCTACATATTCGTCTTCAATAATTGGGATTTCTCTGTTTACCAGCGGTACGATACATCTTCTTCCTTTCAGATGCTGGTAGCGAGGATCGGCAGGATGGATACAAACCGCCGTATCTCCCATAATGGTTTCAGGACGCGTTGTGGCAACTACTAAATAATCTTTTCCTTTGTCGCTTTCTAAAACCGGACTTAGTTTATATTTCAAATAATAAAGTTTTCCTTCCTGTTCTTTAAAAATCACTTCTTCGTCAGACAAAGCTGTTTTTGCTTTTGGATCCCAATTTATCATTCGGATGCCGCGATAGATTTTTCCTTTGTCGTACAAATCAACAAATACTTTTATCACGCTTTGGGAACGAATTTCGTCCATCGTAAAAGCGGTGCGATCCCAGTCGCATGAAGCGCCCAGTTTTTTAAGCTGTTCCAAAATAATACCACCATGTTTGCGGGTCCATTCCCAAGCGTGGGCAAGAAACTCTTCCCGTGAAAGATCGGATTTTTTAATTCCTTCTGCTGAAAGCTTTTCCACAACTTTGGCCTCAGTAGCAATGGAAGCATGATCGGTTCCGTGGACCCAGCAGGCAGTTTTCCCCTGCATGTGTGCACGCCGTACCAAAATATCCTGAATGGTATTGTTGAGCATGTGTCCCATGTGAAGAACTCCCGTAACATTGGGAGGTGGAATGACAATTGTATAAGGTTGACGTTGATCGGGTGTAGAATGAAAAAAACCATTTTTCAACCAGTATTGATACCATTTTGATTCAATTCCTTCGGGATTGTATTTGCTCGGCAGTTCCATTTTTTATATTTTTACAATTTCAAAGTGATGTTTTTACTATGCTGAATATTTATAAATTTGTCCATCAAATTGATAATGAAAATCTTTCTCTTATTTTTTTTGAAATGCAAAGTTAATCAAAATTTGCACCAACTGAAGAATTTTTAGACCGAAAAATTTGAGTTAGTTTGCTGACTCCAAAAACAGGAAGTTCAATTTTTTTGTCTGACATTTTTTCAGCTTTGATTTTCATTGATACAACAAACAAATATTGGTACAAAATATCCTCTTCCGAAAAAAGTATTTTTTAAAATGTAGGCATGGACAATTTATGAAAAATATGGGTAAGTTTCTCGTCATTTGCGGAATTATTCTGATTGCAGCAGGATTACTGATTCATGCAGCTCCGTGGTTGTTTAGCTGGTTTGGTAAATTGCCGGGCGATATTCGCATAGAAAAGGAAAACAGCAAAATATTCATCCCAATTACTTCCATGTTGATATTGAGTATTATTTTGACGATTGTTGTCAATTTGCTGAAATTTTTAAAAAGGTAATCAGCTCCATAAAATTTGAGTTAAGCATTTTCTTCCAAACTGTTTTTTAAGCCATCAATAAAAATATTTGAAATACGTTTGAGAAAAACACAAATCTGTATAAACAGGCTTGTTCTCAGAAAATAACTTGTGTCATGTTTTTAAACACTTAATACGTTGATTTAACTAAGATTATTATCAGTAGTCAGTTTTAAAATTTTATTAATTCATCATTTCGCTCTATCTTTGTCGTTAAAATTAAGTATAAATAAATGAGGTTAAATGAACAAATAGTTAAAGAAATTGTTGATGCAATACAAGATAAAAAAGGGAAAAATATAGTTGTAATCAATTTATCCAGTTTGAAAGATGCTCCATGCAGTTATTTTGTTATTTGTGAGGGGACTTCTTCTATTCATGTAAATTCTATCGAATATTCCATAAAGGACGACGTGAACAAAAGGACAGGAGTTAAACCCTATGCTGTGGATGGACTGAAAAATAGTGAATGGGTAGCTATGGATTACGGGCATGTAATTGTTCATGTTTTTCAACCCCAAGTGCGGAGTTTCTACAAGATTGAGCAACTTTGGGAAGATGCTGAGATAATTGAAGTCCCTGATATCGATTGACGTTTATGTATAGTAAATATTTAA
>JAAYUQ010000024.1 GCA_012517575.1 Bacteroidales bacterium
GAGTTGCTAAATTCGGCAAATTCTCTTAAATTCATCATATCGATTCGGGATGCTTGCCTTTGAATTCCATACATTCCTTCATAATTAAATTTTGCCTGGCCTGCTTTTCCTCGTTTGGTAGTGATGAGAACAACTCCATTTGCACCCTGTGCACCATAGATGGCTGTAGCTGAGGCGTCTTTTAATATTTCCATTGACAAAATATCAGCAGGGTTGATTGTGGAGAGTGGAGATATGGTTGAAATTGGGCCATTTCCCAAAGCATCTCCAAGTCCAAATGAAGCACCGCTACTTCCTCCTCCTTGTACTATTACACCATCAATCACATAAAGAGGTTCAGCATTGGCATTGATAGTAGATTGACCTCTGACTCTAATTGCTGAAGAAGAACCTGGTGCTCCTGAAGTCATTACGGCTGTAACACCTGTAACTCTTCCCTGAAGAGCTTGATCTAAATTGGTAACAATTGATTTTTTTATAGCATCTTCTCCCAATGAAACTGAAGCTCCTGACAAGTCACTTTTTTTCATTGCACCGTATCCAATAGCCACAACTTCTTCTAACCCGATAGCTCCTTCTTGCAAAGTAATATTAAATGTAGTACGCGACCCAATTGGAATTTCTTGTGTTTCCATTCCAATAAACGATACTTGAATGGTTTGAGCATTAGATGGAATACGAAGAGAAAACATGCCATTGGCATCGGTTGCTGTCCCGATTGAAGTGCCTTTAACTTTTACCGTTGCTCCTGGCAAGGGTTGGCCCGAAGAATCTGTAACTTTTCCACTAATTTCTTTTTGTTGAGCCTGCTGAACTGCCAAAACAGTGTTGTTCCCTGTTATTGTATTTAACAAAAACTTTGCACTTTGCGAATCAGAAGCTTTGATCCAACTAAATATTGCATTGGCACCTAAAAATGTAATTAAACAAATAATTCGCATTGCTTGAGGGAAATATTTCAACATATCTCTCCTCTGTTTTTCATGTCGATTTTTTTTCATACTTGTCTTTTTTTGTTATTCATTTTATTATTAGATTTTATTGTTTTTTGAGGATAATCATATTTTTTGACTTCTCCATTCAGGTTTATTAAAAAGATTGTTTTCCTTTTTCCATAGGCTTTTTCATTTTAGTGAACTATATTTTGATTTAAATTTTTTCAATTCAATAAATTTTGTTCTTCAAATTTTTTAATTTTTTTTATTTCAATTAGAACATTAAGCCTGTTATTAAAAATATTATTCTTCTTAATTTGTTAATTACAAGTTAAATAACTTACACATTCGATTTTTTAAATTTTATCATTACAAAAATATAATGATAAATAATGTTTCTTTGTGCGTTATTTACCTAAAAATAATACTATTTTAATCTGACAGTTAATATTTTGATTTTTATGAAAAGGGTTGGAAATCTAAAAGTTCAATTTTTTTGAACTGCTAATACTTGCATTTTATCATAAGACTGGTAAATTAAGTGATAAGAATGCTTTTGATGGGAGTGAAAGAAAATTTTTAAAAAAGGAGAATTTTTTTCAGTAAGTAATTAGGAATCAAATTTATGATTTTTGATAAAATCAGGAAGATTAATAGGCGGAGAGAAAGGAGATATTTTTTTTGACTGATTATTTGAGTTGAGATATCTAAATTATTAATAAATTATCTTTATATTTTGATTAACTGATTACCAGATTATTAGATTATAACCTTTGTCTTTCTGAAATTTTCTCTAAATTCTTTTGGTGTGCAACCTTTTTTCTTTTTAAAGGTGCGATTAAAATTGGATAAATTATTGAAACCACAATCGTAACAAATTTCAGAAATTGAGTTTGTTGTATCAGCTAATAGTCTGGCAGCATAACCCAGACGAATATCAATTATGTATTCTGAAACCGTTTTTCCCGAGCGTATTTTAAAAAAACGACTTAATGATTCAGGCGTCATTCCTACCAAATTGGCTAAATCTTCCAGATGAATGTTATTTTTATAATATGCATTTACGTATTCACTTATTTTTTGAACTCTTCGGCTATCGCTGCTATCATCAATATTTGCGAATGAAGAGCTTGCCAATGCATGCACATCATCGAAAAGAGATAATTCATAAAGAATAGACAGAAATTTTATTACAGCATAAAATCCTTCCTGTTCTGAAGACAAGGTATCCAATAAAGGATAAACTTTCATAATGGCTTCCATCGGAAAGCTAATTCCTTTTTTGGCTTTGTCGAACATTTTTCGGATGCTGTCGAACTGATTTTTGTTTATTAAATTGCCGGAAAATAAGCTGGGAGAAAACTGAATGGTAATTTCTCTGATGTTGCTGGATTGACATTGATATTGTTCCCATACGTGTTCCAGTTCTTCGCCTGCTATCAATGTCAACTCATAATTTCCGATTATCTCTACCGAATCTCCCACAATTCTTTTAACTCCGCTTGCATTTTCAATGTAATTGAGTTCATATTCAGTGTGATGGTGAAGAGGATAGGTGAATTCTGTTTTTCTTCGATCTGCAATGTAAAAGCAGTCTTTGTCTGATAATGGCGTTATTTCGCTTATTATATAACCGATATTGTTAGCCATAAGAAAGTGATTTTTTTCAGGAGAAATCAATTGAAAATTTACAGGGTTCAAACGAATTTTTAAATGCCCTATGGGGACAAATATACATTTTTTCTTTCATATTGCAAAACTTTGATTAGCTATGTCTTTTCAAACAAAACCATTTTCAGTTTCTGGAGATTTGAGATTTTGTCCTTATCTTTGCATTTTCTTTTAAATGCTTTTCATGACAAATTTTTAATCGATTAAAATGAAAGAATTTAAACGTACGCTGGTTACTTCGGCTTTGCCTTATGCCAATGGTCCTGTGCATATCGGACATTTGGCAGGTGTTTATGTCCCGGCCGATATTTATGTGAGGTATCTCCGTTTGAAAGGAGAAGAAGTGATTTTCATAGGCGGTTCCGATGAACATGGAGTTCCTATTACCATACAGGCAAAAAAAGAAGGCGTTTCTCCACACGAAATTGTGGATCGTTACCATTTTCTGATTAAAAAATCATTCGAAGATTTTGGAATTTCTTTTGATATTTATTCCCGTACTACTTCAAAAATTCATCACGAATTGGCTTCGGATATTTTTAAAACCATTGCAGATAAAGGCGGTTTTATTGAAAAAACGAGTGAACAGTATTATGATGAAGAAGCCGGACAATTTCTTGCTGACCGTTATATTGTGGGAAAATGTCCACATTGCGGAAACGAAAATGCTTATGGTGATCAGTGTGAAGCTTGTGGCTCCTCTCTCAATCCTACTGATTTGATCAATCCACGCTCAGCAATTACGGGAAATATTCCGGTTTTGCGCGAGACAAAACACTGGTATTTGCCTCTCGATCAGCACGAAGAATGGCTTCGGCATTGGATTTTGGAAGAGCATAAGGAATGGAAACCAAATGTTTACGGACAATGCAAAAGTTGGCTGGACATGGGTTTGCAACCGCGTGCCGTAAGTCGCGATTTGGATTGGGGAATCCCCGTTCCACTCGAAGGCGCTGAAGGAAAGGTTTTATATGTTTGGTTTGATGCTCCGATTGGTTATATCTCTAACACCAAAGAACTTTTGCCCGATAGCTGGGAAAAATGGTGGAAAAATGAAGATACCCGACTGATTCATTTTATCGGAAAAGATAATATTGTTTTTCACTGTATTATTTTTCCTACCATCTTAAAACTTGAAGGAACTTATATTTTGCCGGACAATGTGCCGGCCAACGAATTTCTGAATCTCGAAGGCGACAAAATTTCAACCTCTCGCAATTGGGCAGTTTGGTTGAACGAATATCTCGAAGATTTTCCCGGCAAACAGGATACTCTGCGTTATGTGTTGACAGCCAATGCTCCCGAAACGAAAGATAACGACTTTACTTGGAAAGATTTTCAAGCTCGAAATAATAACGAATTGGTCGCTATTTATGGTAATTTCGTGAATAGAACCCTTGTGCTGACACAAAATTATTTCGATGGAAAAGTTCCGGTTCGAAATGAATTGCATGAAATTGACTTGCAGGCAATTAATGAACTTTCTGAGATAAAAGGAAATGTTGAAAAATTGCTCGATATTTTCAAGTTCCGTGATGCTCAGAAAGAAGCCATGAATCTTGCCCGGCTGGGAAATAAATATCTTGCCGACACAGAACCATGGAAAGTTGCAAAAACAGACAAGGACAGAGTTGCTACTGTTTTGAATATAAGTTTACAGATAGCTGCAAATCTTTCTATTGTTTTTGAACCTTTCTTGCCTTTCACCTCTGCAAAGCTGAGAGATTTATTGAATTTGGAATCTTTCAGCTGGGATAGTTTGGGAAGTATTGAGTTACTGAAACCTCTACACCAATTGAAAAAACCGGAACTTCTTTTTGAAAAAATAGATGATGCTGCTATCGAACATCAAGTGCAAAAACTTTTGAATACGAAGAAAAAGAATGAACTTTCGTCGTTCAAGGCTAAAGCCGTAAAATCCAATATTTCTTACGAAGATTTTGAAAAACTCGATATTCGTATCGGAACGGTGTTGGCTTGTCAGAAAGTTCCTAAAGCCGATAAACTGCTACAATTTAAAATTGATGACGGCTTGGGCGGGCGTACCATTGTTTCAGGTATTGCTCAGTACTACCCTGAACCCGAAAAATTAATCGGACAGCAGGTTTGTTTTATTGCCAATCTTGAACCACGCAAATTAAAAGGAATAGTCAGTGAAGGAATGCTTCTCTCGGCAGAGGATGCTGATGGCAGCATATCATTGATTCAGCCTCAAACAAAAGTGGTGAATGGAGCTGAAGTGAAGTAACGAGTTTTGAGTTCACAAGTTTCGAGTTTTGAGCTCTGAGTTTGGAAACGGCTTTCGAGGATTAAATTCATAGTTCCGAGTGTGCGAGTTTATGAGTTTCGAGTTCACGAGTTTTGAGTTTGAAGCTCTAAATGTTATTTAAGAAAAAATAATGTTCAGATATACAGCACAATAATGAAATATTAAAGAAGTTTTTAGAGAAAGGCTACGTAAATAGCATTTGATGTGAAGTAAATTTCAATTTGGGTTGTGTGTTGTTTTAATATTTCCTCCAATTCGCAAGTTTTTGTTCTTTTACATATGAATTTATCCGATCAACTTATCGACTGGTATCAGGTTCATAAACGGGATTTGCCCTGGCGAAACATTTCTGATCCTTACCTCATTTGGATTTCAGAAATCATTTTGCAGCAAACGCGGGTGAATCAGGGATTGGATTATTATCTGCGATTTATTGAGCGTTTTCCGAATGTTGAGACGCTGGCTGCAGCCGAAGAAGACGAGGTTTTGAAATACTGGCAAGGTTTGGGTTATTATTCGCGTGCCCGAAATTTGCATCAGGCTGCGCAACAAATTATTCGGGATTTTGGAGGTTTTTTTCCGACTACTTATACGGAAGTTTTGCAATTGAAAGGTGTTGGAGCTTATACTGCAGCAGCTGTTTGTTCTTTTGCCTATAATCTTCCTTATGCCGTTGTGGATGGAAATGTTTATCGTGTTCTTTCACGTCTTTTTGCAATCGAGACACCTATCGACAGTCATTTTGGCAAAAAGGAATTTGATTCTCTTGCTCAGCAATTGATAGAAAATTCTGTTCCTTCTCTTCACAATCAGGCCATTATGGAATTTGGTGCATTGCAGTGCGTGCCGGTTTCTCCCAATTGTTCGGATTGTCCTTTGCAGGTTTATTGTAAAGCTTATGAGTTAAAAATCGTAGAACAGTTGCCGGTAAAATCAAAAAAAACGTCTGTCAAGCAACGTTTTTTTAATTACCTGGTTATCCAATACAATCAGCAAATTTTTCTGCAGAAAAGAACAGCTGACGATATTTGGAAAAATCTGTATGAATTTCCATTAATTGAAACCGACCATTTGTTAACATTGGAAGAATTGCTTGAAAATAATTCTTTCTGCCATATTTTTTATGGTATCGAGCAGGTAAAAATTTTGAATATTTCAAAACCTGTTCATCATCTTTTAACGCATCGACGTATTACGGCTCAGTTCATTACTTTACAGATTGTTGAGAAAAATGAGTCATTAAAACAATTTATTGAAATTTCAAACACGGAAATTGGCAATTTTGCTGTTTCGCGACTGGTGGAAATGTATTTGAAAAAAGAAATTTGATTTTTCGGTTTATGCCTGATTTCTTCTGTTTATTTGCTCTATTTTCAGTTTTGCTTTCTCAATTTCTTTTTTCAAACGATTAATATCCTTTTTTACTATCCATAAATGATAAGTTTCCTTAATTGCTTTTTTATCGTTAGGTTGAAGAAAGTAGCTGAAATTCTTTTTCCCGTGCAAAATGACTTTCAGATTTTCATTTATATATTGAGAAATAAATTCTGAAACACCATTTTCGGCTTCATTCTTAAAAGTTACAATTTCCCAACGTCCTGTTTCATCCGAAAAACTCAAATAAGAAGCGCTGGTAATGTCGATGGTGTCGGTATGTGCAAACACTTCGCCATTAGATATTTCAACCGAAGTGTGTTCAATTTTTGGACCTATATACTGACTGACCAGAAAATAATCGGCATTCTCATCCACATAAGCTTTCAAATAAGTTCGAGACGCATTTGCTTCGGTTGATTGCGTTTTATAAACGTAATTTCCAACGTCTTGATATTTCGTGTTTTTTTCCAACCGAAAATTTTGCAGCAGTGAATCGGCTTCCTTTAGTTTAAAAGGCAAAATACTATCGCAATAAACTATAGTTCTTTTGCATTCTCTTCGTGTAATGGTATCCTGAAAAGCTTCAGCCACACGTCTTTTGGCAACCAGACGCGGAAAATTGGCGTGAAAACTGTCGATGGCAATTTTTGCTGCATTTAATTCATTGTGCTGTATGAGTTGTTGGATTTTCTGAAGTTGATTATCTGCTTCTTTTTCCTGTTTTCCTTGAGTATTGCAGGCGACGAGTAAAATTATCGACAAGAAAAATATTATTGAAAAATGAATTTGTTTCATAATTCTATTGCTTGAAAATTTTTTTGAAATTTAAACGTTGTTCCTTGAAAGTATTTGGTTAATCAGTAAAAGTATAGAATTTCAGATGCTCAATAAGAAGAGAATTAGTATTTTTTGCTCAGAAAATCGCATACAAAATTATAAATTTTAATTGGTGTCTGAAACTGTTTTTTCGTGAGCTGTATCCTTTTTACAAACCAATATGCTAACTTCGTAAAGCAGGTAAAGCGGAATAGCAACGACCATCATGGTGAAAGGGTCGGTAGTAGGAGTAATAACTGCGGCAGCAATTAAAATAACTATAAGCGCAATGCCTCGTCCTTTTTTCAATGTTTGGCGAGATATTATTCCCAAACGCGATAAAAAGTAGGAGAGGACCGGCATTTCAAAAGTAAGTCCCATTGAAAAAACAAGAATGTATAAAGCACTGATGTAGGAAGAAAGAGCAATTTGATTCGGCACGAGTGAAGAAACCTGATAAGTTCCTAAAAATCTAATGGTTAACGGAAAAATAATCAGATAACTGACGATTGCACCCAGATAAAACAAAAATGAAGAAAAAAAGAAAATTAATTCTATATTTTTTCGCTCATGCGGATACAAAGCAGGAAATATAAACCGCCATATTTCGAATAGTAGGTATGGAACCGAGACAATGAGGGCAAAAGCAAACGAAATAGACAAATGGGCCATGAATTGCCCCGCCAGATTGATGTTGATAAGTTGAACATGAAAATTGTCTATTGTCAAGTCGTTGAAATTTAACAATTTTGCAATATCGTTAAACCAACGATAAACATAAAAATCTGAATTTAAGGGTGCTAAAATGATTTTGTTAAACAGAAAATTTTTGTTTGAAAAGAATATTACCATTAACAGTCCTACAACCGCCAAAGTTCGTAAAATGACCCAGCGAAGTTTCTCCAAATGCCACCAGAACGTAGCTTCTTGTTCACTTGCCTTATTGTTTAACGACATACCGAATTATTATCATTATATGGATGTACTTTTGTTAATCAATTCTATCCATATATAATTTTTGGTATTTTTATTCAAAAAAAATGTTTGAAAATTAGACGAATGAAATGAATTTTCTTGAATGACTATTCCTTTTTGTTGTCATCTTCTTTAATTTCATCTTCTACGTCTTTCATTCCTTTTTTAAACTGGCTGATTCCCTTACCCAATCCGCGCATTAGTTCGGGAATTTTTCTACCTCCAAAAAGCAACAGAACAACTAAAGCAATTATTAAAATTTCTGGTGTACCAATGGCCAATAAAATAGTTGTAAGTATCATGTTGATAATGTATTAAATGTTCAAAATGTTTTTTAAAAACCAAAATCTTCAACATTAATTTTCTGATTTGTTTTTTCTTTTTTAATGGTAGCTTGTTGATGTACTTTCAAACCTTCTACATAAATTGCTTTATTTGGGAAAGCCGGACAAGCATATTCACAAGCGCCGCATCCGACGCATATACCTGTATCGGTTTGAGGAATGGTCAATTCATTTTTATAAGGAACCATGCTTACTGCTTGTGTTGGGCAATGTTCCGAACAGGCGCCACAGCTGGTTCCATCTTTATAAACAATGCAGTCCTCCATAATAAAATGCACCTGCCCCATTTGATTTTTGTGTTTTTCTTCTTTTGTTAAATTCATTAGAGCTCCACTGGGGCAAACTTCGGTGCAAACAGTACAATCATAATTACAAAACCCTTTTTCGAAAGAAAGTATTGGCTGCATAATGCCGCCCAATCCGTATTCTAAAAGTGATGGCCGGATAATTTGCGAAGGACATTTACTGACACAAAGATGACAAGAAGTACAGGCACTCATTAAATTTTCGGCACTTTTTGAACCGGGAGGACTAATAGGTGTTTCTCTCTTCACCCTATGAAAATTTTTTATTTTAATTCCTTCCTGAGGCAAAGCAGCTACAGCCAACGACGAAACTGCCAGCGTGCTCATGAAACGCCGTTTGTTTTCATCAATATTCATTGCAGATTCATTTTCAACTTTTTTTCTTTGTGTGGAAAAGTTTGGGGAAAATTTCAGACCATTGCGATTGCAGGCTTCTATACAGTTGAAACAGTCTACACATCGACTATAGTCGATGGATTTATTTTTTGCATCGATACAGGAAGATTTACATTTCATGCTGCAAAGTCCGCACGAATTACACTGTTCCTGATCAAATCTGATTTTAAAAAGTGAATATTTGCTGAGAAATCCCAATACAGTGCCAACCGGACAAATGGTATTGCAATACAATCGTCCATTTTTCCATGCCAAATATCCTATTATCAGCATCATGGCCATAGCAATAAGGAAAGTACTGATGCTGAGCATGAAAATTTGAACTTTGTATAAAGAATGAAATCCTGCTGCATTGAAGATTCCTGCCAGCAAATTGTTTCCTTCCATATACACAGGCTTAAACAAATGTGTTGCCATACGTCCATAAATGCTGTAAGGATCGAAAAAACCGGTTAAAAAAGAGAAACCCAGAAAAAAGGTAATAATACTAATTCCCAAAACTGACCAGCGAAGAAAGTTTTTTGCTGAACTAAATTTGAATTTTTTCTTTTTGTTGAAATGTTTGGAAACCCATAAAACAATATCCTGAAAAATTCCAAGAGGACAGACCGAAGAACAGTAAATCCGTCCAAAAAATAGAGTAATCCCCACAATTACCAATAAAATAATTAGATTAAGAGATAGTAACGCCGGCACCAGTTGAATCTTGGCTAACCAATGGAACTGTTGTGGGAGAACTCCTCGAAAATCGAGAAAATAAAAGGTAATCGGGATAAAAAACAGGAGAGAAATGATAACTCTTAATTTTTTCAACATTTCGATTTACATTTTTATCCGTTTTATTTTTAACTGATTGAGGTTTGTAGTTCCAACTTTCAATTCCTGTGCTTTAGCCAAATGTCCAACGCTTTCCAAAGGCATTGCTCTTACCTGATTGAAAAAGTTGGTGGCAGCAGTATCAACCGCTACAATATCCTGCGACATGAATAATCCTTTGGCAAGCACAACGTCTGCTTCCGATTTGCCTCGTGGGCCGTTGGTTTTCATTATTCGGTAAGCGTCTACTACATTTAATATTGCAGGTTTGCTCATGGTGCAAATATCGGCTATACATTGTTGTAAATCGTGACTGTGGAAAAAACCTCTATCCCAAACAATTCCCATGTGGTTTTTCATGGAAATGGTCATTTTTGCTCCACCATGATTTTTCAGAATGGGAACATTGATCCATACATCCGATTCAAGGATGGCTTTATGAACTTTGGCCGATTTCAGACTTTTGGCACGTGGAAGAGAAATAGCTTCATAATAAGATTCCAAATCGGCCGGAAGCACTTTTGCGCCTGCTGCTTTAGCTGCTGCTTCTATTCCGCTACTGGCATAGCATTTTCTCCAATCGTCGCATGTGTGATCAAAAACAGTAACTTCTTTGGCCCCGGCTCTGAAGCATTGACGAATAATTTCGGCAACCAGTTCAGGATTCGTTGTAGCAGCATATTCTGGAGTTTTATCCCAACCGATGTTTGGCTTTACTACTACTTTATATCCTTTCTTTACGAAATTTCCCATGCCGCCAAATTCGGCAATTCCTTTGCGGAACATTTCAACCGGCGTTCCACCCAACACGGCAACAAGATCGTAATTTTCATTTATTTCCTTTCCGCTGAAACGTTGAGTCAGAAGCGACATGGCTTTACTTTGCTTTATGGTAAAAGCTGCTCCACTGAGCGCAAGCATTTTTAAAAAATCTCTTCTATCCATATTAGTATTTGTTAAAACAAATTTTCAAATTCTCCAAGGAAAACGGAAACAGCTTTCGTTGTAAAGAGCATAATCAGCATTCCCGTTAACAGCAAAAGTTTTGATAAGTTTTGCTCCTTCCAGCAGTTTTTTTGCAACATCAATGGTAGCGCCTGTTTTAATTCGATCGTCCACAAGTAAAATTTTTTTACCTTGAAATTCAAAATCAATATGTTTTACCAGTTTGGGAGTTGAATATTTTGGCTGTTGATAATCATCACGAAAATTAATGTGTAAAATTTTAACTTCCGTATTTAATTTCTGGTTGATAATTCCTGCAGGGACAATTCCTCCGTTTGCTATGGCAACAATCAGGTCGAAATTTTCATTGAACTGGATATCTGCAAAACGCTTTATGATTTCCGAAAAAGTTTTCTGTTCCATTCAAATTACAGTTTTTGAATGAATTTCAAAAGTGCAAAACCACCCAACCATTGCAGAAGCAATCCAGGGAATCCCATTCTCAAATCCTGATAAGCAAGAATAAGGCTGCTGGTATAAAACCATTCAAATAAAAGCCCTGTCAACTGATAAAAAAGAATCACAAACAACAATCCTAAAAAACTGACTTTTTGACTTTTTGAAGCGACATAAGCAGCTCCAATTGCAAGTAAAACAGATTTTGTAATGATGATAGGCAACATTTCGATGGGTGGCATGCCAAAAATCCAACTGTTGAGCAAAGGCGAGAACACAGCCGTGAGCAGACCGACAGTGAGGCCATATTTATAGGCGCCAATCAGAGTGAAAAAGTAAATGGGCAGAAAAATCAGACCGCCATTGGGTATGATGTGAACCAACTGCGGAAAAATTATATTCCCGACAATGAAAAATGCAGCAAACAAATAGGTTTTTAATGTTCTATAATTGTAGCGGTAGAGTTTAATTGTGGTTTCCATAGCGATAGATTTTGAAATTTCGATTTTAAAAGTTTAGTACAAAAATAAGAATAATACACTAATAATTTTGTCCATTTCTTTAGTTTTTTCTGTTTTTTTAAATGTACAGTTGAAAAGTGTTAAAACAACACGTATCTTTTTATGAATTTTTTATAAACTGATTAATTTTTGTTCGCTGTTTTTCTTAAAAAATTGATGTTCAAACGAATGTTGACAAGAACTATGTCATATATTGTTAAAATAGTAATCAAAGTGAATTTTTTTAAGAATTAATTTGATAATACATACTTATTAACGTATCTTTGCACTGCCTTTTCCTGTTCCAAATAAGAATAATTTATTTTTTGATTACCAATGAAAGAGAAATTCAGATTTTTAAACAATACCGATACGTTCTCACACCTGGCTTCTTTAAAATATTTACCTCGCTGGGCTGTTTTATTTATAGATATTGCAATATCTGCCATATCTTTTTTAACAGCTTATCTTATTGCTTCGGCTTTTATAAAACATTTGCCTGACCGACTTCTTTTATCTCTTTTTCAACGTTTGATTTTATTGCTCATTACTCAGACCGGTTTTTTCTGGCTTTTTCATACTTATTCCGGCATCCTCAGATATTCTACGATGACTGATGCCACCAAACTTTTTTTGGCAATATTCAGTAATTGTTTTTTTCTCTCGGCATTGAACTTTGTTTGTTCTCTTTATATTTCAATGCCACTTTTTTATTATTCATCCATTTTAATTTATGGTTTTATAGCTTTTATTCTACTTTTCGGTATCAGACTGACTGTTAGAAATATTTTTAATTATTTTGTTGAAACCTCGGCTCAGATCATTCCAGTTATGATTTATGGAATCGATGAAGCAGGATTGGGTATAGCCCGAATGATTCTTTCGAGCGTGAATTCCAAGAAACAATATAAATTGGTTGGCTTTATTGATGGGGACGGAAATGCTGTAAATAAGATGGTTATGGGAATTAGAGTTTACAATCACGATGATCAAACTATTAAAACCAAAGTTGCCAATAAAGTTAATACCGTTATCGTTTCACCCATAAAAATGAAAGAAATCAATCCTGATGAGGATTTGGATGTTTTTATTCAAAATCATATTTCTTTGCTCACTTCGCAGCCAATGGATATATGGAATGGTGAAATGCCTTCTGTAAGACAGATCAAACCATTGAAAATAGAAGATTTATTGGAAAGAGAACCCATTCAAATATCTTTTGATGATATTGCTTTGGAGTTGAAATCTAAAACCGTTATGGTTA
>JAAYUQ010000025.1 GCA_012517575.1 Bacteroidales bacterium
GCTTACCTCACCCGAGGGTCTTTATCACCGGAGCCAACGACCAATAGAACCTGAAGCGGTGTTCGGACAAATGAAATATGATAAAGCCTATATTCGATTCCGACATTTTGGACAGGAAAAAGTAAAAGCCGATTTTGCTCTCTTTGCCACAGCATTCAACATAGGAAAATTATACCGTAAAATAAACAAACGAGCCAAGAAAGAGCAAAAAAATCAGCAAATCGACAAAAAATGGTTGATAAATACGTTTATTGCTATTGTTATTTTCCTTTCATTGCAAAAAACTAAAAACAAATATATCCCAAATCAAAATTTAGCCTTTGATTTAGCTGCTTAATCTAAAAAAGAAAGTGTCCTTTTGGGACACCCTCATTTTTTTTAGAAATTCACCGCTTTAAAACTCATATCCAAACTTTTCACGGAATGGGTGAGTGCACCAACCGAAATAAAATCGACCCCACATTCGGCATATTGGCGAAGTGTATCGAAAGTGATACCACCTGAGGATTCTATTTCATATCGCCCTCCGATTATTTCGACGGCTTTTTTGGTGTTTTCTATATTGAAATTGTCAAGCATGATCCGGTCAACACCACCAACCGCCATCACCTGTTCAATTTCATCAAAATTTCGTACCTCTATTTCAATTTTTAAATCTTTTCCTTTGTTTTTCAGATATTCTTGTGTACGAATGATCGCATTCTTTATTCCACCGGCAAAATCTATATGATTGTCTTTCAGCAAAATCATATCGTACAAACCAAAACGGTGATTGACACCGCCGCCAATTTTTACGGCTTCTTTTTCGAGGAATCGAAGTCCCGGAGTTGTTTTTCGGGTGTCGAGAACGCGTGTTTTTGTTCCTTCCAATGCTTTGACGTACTGCCTGGTACGGGTTGCAATACCGCTCATTCGCTGCATGACGTTCAGCATAAGACGTTCGGTTTGTAACAAAGATTGAATTTTACCTTCCACATTAAAAGCTATATCGCCGATTTTGACTTCTGTTCCATCAGTGATAAAAACATTTATTTTCAAAGCCGGATCAAAGGTTTTAAAAATTTCACGTGCTACTTCCACCCCAGCAATTACGCCGTTTTCTTTGATAATCAGTTGAGATTTTCCCATAGCAGTTTCCGGAATACATGCTAAGGTAGTATGATCACCTTCTCCAATATCTTCTGCAAACCATAAGGGAATCAGTTGTTTGTAATCTTCATTCATTTGATGCTTCTATTCTAAGTTGTAAAACAATGGTTTTATTATCCGATTTGCGGGTTAGTATATAAACTCTAAAATTTTCCGTAGCGGTGGAAAGAATTCCGATAGTAAAACTTGAATTTTCCTTGTTTCCCTGATGTATGACTTTAAAATCGGAAACCTTGTAACGATGGAAGAAGTCATTAAGAATACTAACAGCTTGCTGACGGCTATAAATATCGTTTTTGTTTTCGATAAAAAGTTCTACATTATCGTTCAGATAAGTAGATAAACGATTGGCATCTCCATTGCTCAATGCCGACACGATGTCGCTTGAAATACTCGAAGTCTGTGCCTGAACAGAATTCTGGATACCTACTACCATTAGAAACGAGAAGATTAAAAGCCATTTAAAATTGGCAATTCTTTTTTTTGTGATCATTTTTCTTTGGTTTTTAAGTTGAAATTCCTTAAAAAAGTATCATATTTGCATGAGAAAATTAGTTTATAATGGCTTGAAAAATTATTCTGGCAAAAGTATCAAATATTTTTTGCAAAATTACAATTTTTTCAGCGTTCTGAAATTTTTTCTCTTATCCATGAATTTGCTGCCGTTGATTGATAAAACTTTGTTTTATGAAATTTGTCCTGATTAATATTGGAAAAACGATTGATATTCACCTTTCTTCACTGCAAGAACAATACCAAAATCGGTTAAAACATTATTTGAGTTTTGAAGTGGTGAATATTCCAGAATTAAAAAACACTAAAAATCTTTCAGCTTCCGAACAGGCAGCCAAAGAGTCGGAATCGATTCTAAAAAAACTGGAAGTGGGCGACAACGTCATTTTGTTGGATGAAAGAGGAACAGTATTTTCTTCCCTCGAATTTGCGGATTTTTTATCAAAAAAAATGCATTCGTCCAATAAGCGCATAGTTTTTGTTACCGGAGGTGCATATGGTTTTTCTGAAGAGTTGTATCGTCGGGCAAACGACATGGTTTCGCTTTCACGAATGACTTTTTCGCATCAGATGGTAAGGTTGATTTTTGTGGAGCAATTGTATAGAGCCATGACAATTTTAAAAGGCGAACCCTATCATCATGCCTAAAGTGAAAGAAAATATGGTTTTTGAGAGAAGAATTTTATGAGGCAACGCGGCAAATTAATTTTTTTTGCATTTCTGCTCATTTTGTTGATGTCAGGGTGTTTTTGCGAATATTTATACCAAACTTCGCCACAACGTGTCATTCATTTTAATCAGTTTCAAAGCAAGCTGATAAGCAAAGAATTAATAGCTTCGCGCACCTTGAAACAATTGGACAAACTGCTTGATTCTCATTCTGTTAATGAACTGATCAATTTCTCTTTTCCTGATGATGATATTTCTTTTTATGTGTATCACAACAATCAACTTATTTTTTGGTCGGATCATCATTTGGATGTCAGCAGCATTTCGTTGAACGATAGCGTCGAACCTCATTTTGTTCAGTTACCGAATGCTTATTGTGTGAGTAAAACGCTTTCGGCCGATTCGGTGAAACTCTTGGCTTTGATTAAGATAAAGAATAATTTTCCATATGAAAACGAACAACTAATCAATGATTTTGCCAGAGGATTTAGTTTGGACAAAAACGTAGAAATTGTCGGAGGAACAAATCGAGATAAATATGCCGTTTTCAGCTCTCGCGGTGATTATTTGTTTTCTCTCTCCGAACCGACAATACCTGTTTATGATGAACGTTGGGCTTTGGCAGGATTGATTTCTTTTCTTTCTTTTTTCTTTCTTTTTTTTGTGTGGTACGCAAAAGGCTTTTCTTTTTCAGGAAACAAAATTTTGGATTGTAAAGTTTTTTGTGGTTATGCTTTCGTTACGGGATTGTTGTTGGCAGTAATGTTGTATTACAATTACCCGTCGGTTTTGCTTGCCAATAAACTTTTTGCGCCTTATCTGTATGCAGTTCCGCCGCTTTTAAATTCGACGGTGCATTTAACTTTGCTTACCGTTTATATTTTATCTACTATTTTTTTGTTTTACCGTCGTGTTCAATTGGGGAATAGCGTTTCTTTTTTGAAAAGTTTCGTCTTGTTATCCTTATTGCCATTGTATTTTTTGTTGTTTTATTATGTTTTGAGAGGAGTGGTTTATCATTCTGGTCCGCAAATACTTATTCTCAGCTTTAAAAATTTTTCCGTTTTTACTGTTTGGATGCATATTTTAATGCTGCTTTGGGGAATTGGATTTGCATTATTATTTTTTAAAATTCATACTTACCTGACAAGACATTATTATCTGAAAATTGCTTTTGTTATTGATGTATTTTTTTCTTGTCTGTTTGCGATGGTGGCTTTCATGATTTTTCCCGACATTTGGAAACTTTCGTTTTTGTCATACATATTTCTTTGGATACCACTTTATGCTCTGTATATCGTAAATTTTTCCAGAAAAAGAAATGTTAGACTCATCTTTTATGTGTTGTTTTTTTCGATATTTTTTATCGGGAATGTTGTGGTTTTAACCAATCAGAAGAAATTTAACAAGTTCAAAATTGCCGCTGAAAATCTTTCGTTGAATGGAACAATTGAAAACGACCAAATGACGGAAATTCTGATGGAAGAATTGGATACTCAGTTAAGTCATGACCGTTTTTTTAATCAATTGATGAGAAATGACGATTCAGTAGAAGTTATAAGTGATTATTTGAACAATAATTATTTGCGCGGTTTCTGGAATCGTTTTGAAATGCGTCTGAATGCAGCTCCTCAAAATTCTGATTTATTCAGTGAATATCAGTTGTTTTTGCAGGAAAAAGGAATAAAAATCAAACAGACTCATTTTTACAGTATTATTCCGAGTGAGAAGAATATTTCGTATTTGGGCGTTTTTACTGTTCTTACTGCTCGAAATGATTCTACATGTTACTTCATGGAATTTTATCCGCGTCAGAATTTCAGAAGTTACAGTTTTCCCAATTTGCTCATATCTTCTCCGCCTTCAATTTTATCGCAGTTAAATATTTCGCTTGCAAAGTATGATCACCGTAAGCTGGTTTATAGAAACGGTAATTTTGTTTATCCCGATGTCTCAAGCTGGATTCCGTTTGAAAATTCCAATTATTTTGTTGTTCGTTATGCTAATCGTCTTCATTATGTTTATGCTCCCGACCGCAATACTTACCTGGTACTGACAGAAAATATTCAATATGGAACGGGAGCTTATTTGTTATATTTTTGTTATGCCTTTCTGGCTTTCTTTGCTTTGAGTTGGTTACTTCTGCAGGTTTATAATTTTTTCGGAAAACGAAAAAAATTAACTTTAAGTTTTATCAATCGATTTCAAATTTCTTTTATAGCTCTCTTGATTTTGAGTTTTATCGGAATCTTTTATTTTTCGGTAGATTATATTCGCAACAATTATGAGAAAGAACAGGTTCAAAATCTGGAGAACAAAAAAATTTACATTCAGAAGGCTCTTCAAAATCTGTATTACTGGAACAAAGATTTGTCCGATAAAAACAGCCAGACATTAAATTTGGATTTACAGGATCTTTCCTATACTTTTCATACCGATGTGCATGTTTACAACAATGACGGAATATTGGTAGGCAGTTCACAGCCTTTGATTTTTTCAAAAAAATTGATCAGCAATCGGATTGCACCAAAGCCATTTTTTACTGAAGATGCCAATATCAACCAGTATGAAAATATTGGTCATTTGAATTATTTGACAGCTTATACCGATTTTTTCAATGGCGATTATTTGCAAATCGGATACATTGCCGTTCCTCAGTTTTTCAGCCAGGATGAGATTCAGAATGAGATTGAAAGTTTTATTTCGGTGATTGTTCACATATATTTTATTATCATTTTATTGGTTATCATACTGACATTGCTTATCGGCAAACAAATATCTGCTCCACTCATGATGTTGGAAAAAAAACTGAAAGAAATTCGTTTGGGAAGGAGAAACGAAAAAATTGATTACCGTTACGATGACGAAATAGGTCAATTGGTGGCTCAATATAACCGAACAGTGGATGAGCTGGAAGAAAGTGCCCGCTTGCTGGCGCGTTCCGAAAGGGAATCGGCATGGAAATCAATGGCACGGCAGGTTGCTCACGAAATCAACAATCCACTTACACCTATGAAACTTACTATTCAGCAATTGATTAGAACAAAAAAAATAGACAAGGACAAATTTGACGAGTATTTCGATAGAGCTTCTCAAATGCTGGTGGAACAAATTGACAACCTTTCACAAATTGCGCTGACATTTTCTGATTTTGCCCGTATGCCGGAAGCTAAATTTGAAAGGGTAGAGGTAGTAGAACTTTTGAAATCGGAAGTTGAGTTTTTCAAACATAATTATGAAAAAGTAGAAATTTCTTTTGAAGGATACAAGGAACCGATTTACACTTTTGCCGACCCAAAACAGTTAATTCAAGTTTTTAATAATCTAATTAAGAATGCCATTCAATCCATTCCCGAAAATCGGCAGGGAAGAATAGAAGTGGAAATTTCAACTTCTCACCGGCAAGTTGTCATCCACATCAGCGACAACGGAATGGGGATTCCTGAAGATATCAGAGATAAATTGTTTATTCCGAATTTTACCACTAAATCTACCGGAATGGGCTTGGGGCTTGCAATTTCTAAAAACATTATCGAAATAACCGGAGGAAATATTTCTTTTACAACAAGGATAGATGAAGGAACAACTTTTTCTGTTTTTCTTCCGAAAGCTTGAAAATCACAATGATTCGAATATTTTTTCAGTTTTTTATTTATCGGATGATTTTTCATTAAATTTGCAGCGAAATTTTTTCCTTAAATTTATTACTTAATACATTATTTATGGCAACAGCTACAGGCAAACCAGGCCGTTTACTTTCTCTTGACGTCTTACGCGGTATCACCATTGCAGGAATGATTTTGGTTAATAATCCAGGTAATTGGGGAAATGTTTATGCTCCTTTGCGTCATGCAGAATGGAACGGATTAACTCCTACCGATTTGGTTTTTCCATTCTTTATGTTTATCATGGGAGTTTCCATGTATTTATCTTACAAAAAATTTGATTTTAAATTTTCCAATCGTACTTTTTTGAAATTATTCAGAAGGTCGTTGCTCCTTTTTCTGATTGGTGTGGCAATTGGCTGGCTTGGACTTTTCTGCGGCGGATTGCGCGAATTTCAAGGAACAGATGTATCATTGGGCGAAAGAATCTGGCAGGCTGCCACTAACTTTGAAAATGTTCGTATTTTGGGCGTTTTGCAGCGATTGGCTTTGGTATCTTTTTTTGGTACGCTGATCATTCTGTTGGTTCCACACAAACACATTCCCTGGTTGACGGGAGCAATATTGCTAATTTATTGGATACTGATTGGAACTACCGGAAGTTATGCTGCCAGCGAAGACAGTATTATTGCTATTGTAGACAGGGCAATACTGGGCGCTTCGCACATGTACACCCAAACTTTGCCCGATGGAAGAGTTATTCCTTTTGACCCGGAAGGAATTTTGAGTACGTTGCCTTGCATAGCGCATGTACTGCTTGGCTTTTGGGCGGGAAAACTGATTTCTGAATCAAAATCCAAAGAGGAACAAATTCAAAAATTGGCTATTTTTGGAACAATACTTTTCTTTGCCGGTTTTTTACTCAATTATGGGTTCCCCATTAACAAGAAAATTTGGTCTTCGAGTTTTGTTCTGGTTACTTGCGGCTTGGCTTCTTTGCTTTTTGCTTTACTGATTTGGATTATCGATGTTAACAATAAAAAGAAATGGAGTGTGTTTTTTGAGTCTTTTGGCGTTAATCCATTGTTTATTTATGTGTTGGCAGATATTTTAAGCATTTTACTGAGCAATATTGTTTTTAAATTTTCTGGCGATTGGATTTCCATACAGGATTTTATTTATGCGCAATGGCTTGTTCCTGTGTTTGGCAATTATATGGGTTCACTGATTTTCGCGTTGTGTTTTGTTTTTATCAATTGGATAATTGCTCATTTTCTTTACAAAAAGAAAATTTACATTAAACTCTAATCTTGTATTTAAAGTTTAATTATTGAACGAAAAATAAAAATGTAGTTTTTGCTTTTGGGAGAGCAAAAGCTACATTTTTTTTAATTCCTCAAGTGCCTTGTTTTCTTTTTGAGTCATTTCTGCTTTCATTTCAGGGGTAGTATCATCTTGTCCGCAAAGATGAAGAATACCGTGGATGATGACTCGGTGGAGCTCTTCTTCAAAGTCGACACTGAAATCTTCGGCATTGCTTTTCACCGTCTCCAGACTTATAAAAATATCACCCGAAATAACAGAGTTCGTGCTGTCGTCGAAAGTGATGATATCGGTGTAATAGTCGTGTTGCAAATATTGTCGGTTGATTTCGAGTATGCGTTCGTTGTTACAAAATATATAGGCAATTTCTCCAACTTTTTTTTCGTAATTGTTGGCTGTCCGTTTTATCCAGCGATTAATTTTTTGTTTCTTCAGAGTCGGCATGGGAACGTTTTCCGTAAAGTATTGAATCATAGTGTTTGGAATAAAGAATTTAAACTACTTTTTTGTGAAGATTTACAATAAGTTGTCACAAAAATAGTTGTTTTTGAAGAAGTTTAGATGCGTTGATATAAATTTTATTTTCTCTCTTTCTATAAAAAAAAAGTATCCTTTTGTTCTTTTCCATATGGGTGGAGAACAAAAGGATAGAATTTATGGCGCAAACAAAGAGTAAAAAGGCTTTTTCAGTGTATTTGGAGAATTCCAACAATTATTGAAGTTTGTTGAGCGCTTGCTGAATTCTTTCAAAAGCTTTTTTTAGATTATCTTCGGATGTAGCGTAGGAAAAACGAATGCAATGAGGTGCACCAAAAGCTACTCCACCTACCGAAGCAACATGAGCCGTTTCAAGTAAAAACATGGCAAGGTCAGCTGAATTTTCAATTACTTTCCCGTTGAAAGATTTGCCGAGATAGGCACTGCAATCGGGAAAAACGTAGAAAGCACCTTGTGGAACGCTAACTTTCATCCCCGGTATTTGTCGAACCAGCTCGACCACCAAATTTCTGCGTCGTTCAAAGGCGGCACGCATGGTTTCCACACACGACTGATTGCCCGTGTAGGCTGCTTCAGCTGCTTTTTGAGCTACGGAACAGGCGCCGGAAGTATATTGTCCCTGTAATGTTCCGCAAGCAGAAGCAATCCATTTGGGAGCAGCAATCCATCCTATTCTCCAGCCAGTCATGGCATAGCCTTTGGAAACGCCATTGATTACAACCACTCTGTCTCGAATTTCTTCAAACTGAGCAATGCTTTCGTGCGTCCCTACATAATTAATGTGTTCATAAATTTCATCGGAGAGAATGATAATTTGAGGGTGTTTTGCCAATACTTGAGCCAATCCCTGCAATTCTTCTTTTGAGTAAACACTACCTGTGGGATTGGAAGGAGAGCAAAGGATAATGGCTTTGGTTTTTTCAGTTATGGCTTTTTCCAATTGTTCAGGAGAAATTTTGAAATCATTTTCAATATCGGAGTAGATAAATACGGATTTACCTTCGCCCAACTTGACCATTTCGGGATAGCTTACCCAATATGGAGCCGGTATAATGACTTCGTCGTCCTTGTTCAAGATGGTCAGCAGTACATTGCAAATGGCTTGTTTGGCTCCATTGGAACATACAATCTGATCGGGTGTAAAATCTAAGTTGTTTTCATTTTTAAGTTTTAAGCAAATAGCTTTTCTTAATTCGAGAAAACCCGGCACAGGCGAATAGAAAGAGTAATTGTTGTCGACTGCTTGTTTTGCAGCAGCTTTAATGTGGTCGGGAGTATTAAAATCCGGTTCTCCAACGCTGAGATTGATAACGTCAATTCCCTGAGCCTTCAGTTCGTTACTTTTTTGAGACATGGCAAGCGTTTCCGAAGGTGATAAGGCTGCCAAACGTTCTGATACTTTAAACATAATCTATTGTAATTTTTTGTAGTGATTTCGATGCAAAATTAATCAAAAAATTAGAATTTGTTCGTTTTTTCAGGCACATTGTTGATTTAATTTTTATCTTTGATCTTTTTCTGATGCTTAATTATTTGTTTTGCTACATATCAACACAAGTGTAACGTCGGATCCAATATTTTGTTTCCATGAATATCACTAATTAAATTATTGTGTGTGAAGACATAGGTCAATGCAGGTGTTATTATTTTAATCGGTTCAAATAATTATAAACAAAGTAAGTTTAGTAATCGATAATTTTTTAACATTATTTATATTTTTTCTTGTACCAAAATTGTGATTTTATTGTACATTTGCCATAATGATTATGTGTACGCACACATTTCTATCAAGCTATTTACTAATCAATTAATTATCAATTTTTTATATATTAATGAAACAAACTTTAAAAGTAATATTATTATGTAGAATTCGGTGTTGTAAATAAATTTTTTTATTCAAAAAAGTGTGTACGTGCACATATTTTTTTTAAGTTGTCAATTTATTCATTATTATTATTTTATATCAATGGAATAAATATACGTTTTGAAAAGAATTTAAAAAAGAAGTTTCAAAAATAAATAATTAATATTCTTAATATTATTGTAATTAAATCTAATTTTATGAGAACACAAAAGCAATTTTTTTCTGCTTTGATATTCATTTTGTGTGCTTGCCTGACTACAGTTAGGGCTTCAAATGAAATGAACAGTTCAGCGCAGCAGAATGAAAGAGTAATTAAAGGAAACGTTAAGTCGCAGGACGGTGAGCCGATTATTGGAGCAACTGTTCGAGTTGAAGGTTTAAAATCAGCTGGAACGATTACAAATTTAAAGGGTGATTATTCCATTACCGTACCTGAAAATGCTACAAAATTACAGTTTTCTTATGTAGGTATGAAACCTTTAACTGTTGAAATTAGGAACCAAAGTGTGATTAATGTAGTAATGACTGAAGAAGCAATTGGCCTGAATGAAGTGGTTGCCATCGGATATGGGACGGTAAAGAGAAAAGATATTACCGGATCTGTGGCTTCAGTAAGTTCAGATGCTATCATGAATATTCCCGTATCTTCACCTGCGGAAGCTATTTCCGGAAAATTGGCCGGTGTACAGGTAACCACTACAGAAGGTTCTCCTGATGCAGAAATCAGGATACGTGTTCGTGGCGGAGGTTCTATTACAGGAAGCAACAAACCGTTATTAATTGTAGATGGTTTTCCGGTACAGTCTATCGATGATATTTCTCCTTATGATATTGAATCGATTGATATATTGAAGGATGCTTCTTCCACCGCCATTTATGGTTCGCGTGGTGCAAATGGTGTTGTAATTGTTACCACAAAATCAGGAAAAGAAGGTAAGATAAGCGTTAATTACAATTTTTATACTGCTGCCAAAAAAATCGCTAAAACGCTGGATGTATTATCTCCGTCGGATTATGCTAAATGGCAGTATGAGCTGGCGCTGTTGAAAAATGATGGAGATGCAAGCTCTTATGAAAAATATTTTGGTAACTTTCAGGATATTGATCTTTACAACAATGTTCCTTCCAATGACTGGCAAAACCTTGTATTTGGTAGAACAGGAACAACCTTCAATCATAATTTGAGTATTAATGGAGGCGATTCCAAAAATAAATTTGCTTTTAGTTTCAGTCATATTGATGACAAAGCCATAATGCAAATGTCAAGTTTTAACCGTGACAATATTAATTTTAAGTACACAACCAATCCTTCCAAAAATGTATCAATGGATTTTTCGACTCGATACATCAATACAAAAATTAGTGGAGGAGGTATGAATGAGCAGAAAGAAGTCTCCAGTGCTGATTCACGTTTGAAATACGCCATGATTTATCCTCCTTTTCCATTAAAAGACTTAACATCCGAAGCCGGCACAAGCGATGATACCGAAATAGGCAATTTATATAATCCATTGGTGGCGATTTCTGATAATGACCGTCAACAAAAGCGAAGTGATCTCAATATGGCAGGAAATATTACGTGGAAAGCTTTTGATAATTTTAAACTGAAAGTCGAGTTTGGATATGAAAATTATCGTGGAGAAGATAAGCGTTTTTATGGAACGACCACTTATTATGTGAAAAATATTCCTGCTTCAGAAAATCAGGGTTATCCTGCCGCCGAATTGACAAATACTTTTTTGAATACTTTCAGAAATACCAATACCGTAAGTTATGACTTTAAGAAATTAGTAGGATCCAGTCATCATTTGGATATGTTGTTGGGAGAAGAATATATTTTTAATAGCGCACAAACTTTGACCAATACCATACACGGATATCCAAAAAGTTTTACATCTACCAATGCGTTTCAATTAACATCGCAAGGAACTCCTTATACAATTGACAATTATTATTCACCAGATGATATTCTTTTATCATTTTTTGGAAGAGCAAATTACGATTATTTGAGCCGTTATCTGCTGAGCGTAACCTTTAGAGCTGATGGTTCAAGTAAGTTTTCAAAAGGCAATAAATGGGGATATTTCCCTTCTGCAGCATTGGCTTGGAGAATTTCATCCGAACCTTTTATGGAATCCACGCAAGGGTGGTTGGATGATTTAAAACTTCGATTAAGTTATGGAACGGCTGGAAACAATAATATTCCTTCTGGACAAATGACTCAATCTTTCGAATCAAAATCGACTTCATGGATTAATAATGTAGCTTCTTATTGGTCTCCTTCCAAAGTTATGGCAAATCCCGATTTGAAATGGGAAACAACCGTCACCCGAAACTTGGGGTTGGATTTTGTTCTCTTGAAAAGCAAATTAAACGGAACAATAGAAGGTTACTATAACTCAACTACAGATTTATTGATCAATTTTCCTGTACCAGGTACTGGTTATGATACGCAATACCGTAATATGGGAGAAACTCAAAATAAAGGAGTTGAATTTTCACTGAACTGGATAGCTATAGACAAAAAGAATTTTGGGTTGACTTTTAGCGGAAATATAGGGTTTAATAAAAACAAAATTAATTCTTTAGGAATTATGAGTGACTTTGGAGCATCCAGCGGTTGGGCATCTACCGAAATCGGTAATGATTACTGGATTGCAGAAGGTGGTTCTGTAGGACAAATGTATGGCTACCTTTCTGATGGAAGATATGAAGTGTCCGATTTTGAAGGATATGATACTGCGAAGAAAAAATGGATACTAAAGGAAGGGGTTGTAGATTGTTCTTCCGTGATTGGAGCAGATGCCTTACGTCCCGGAGCCATGAAACTGAAAGATGTTACCAATGACAGCATTGTAGACTCAAAAGATTATACAATAATTGGTAATGCCAATCCTTTGCACACGGGTGGATTTACTATCAATGGAAGATTGTATGGATTTGACCTTTCTGCCAATTTTAGTTGGAGTTATGGTAATGATGTGTACAATGCCAATAAAATAGAATACACATCTACCAGTAAATATCAGTATAGAAATATGTTAGCGATTATGGCAGATGGAAAAAGATGGACCAATTTGAAATCGGATGGAACCATCAGTAATGATCCGGCCGAACTGGAAGCCATGAATGCCACTACAACCATGTGGTCGCCGTTTATGTCAAAATACGTTTTCTCCGATTGGGCTGTAGAAGATGGTTCTTTCCTGCGATTAAATACACTTACTTTGGGTTATACATTACCATCTCATTTGACCAGACATATTAAAATTCAGCAATTGCGTTTTTATGTAACAGGTTATAACTTGTATTGTTGGACTAATTACTCTGGGTTTGACCCTGAAGTATCAACTCGACGAAAGACAGAATTGACACCATCGGTTGATTATTCTGCATATCCAAAAAGTCGACAGGTTGTATTCGGTTTAAACTTAAATTTTTAACCTTGTAAATAATTTGATAAAATGAAAAAGAAAATATTTATATCACCTATTCTTGCTATTTGTATAATGGCATTGATGAGTTCTTGTGAAGATTCTCTCGAAGCTCCCACTAAATCATCATTAGACGAACAAGTGATTTTTTCAACGCCTGTTTTGGCAGAAGGTGCTCTGATGGGCATTCATCAATCTTTGGCTGAAACCAATTCCTATCGTGGCCGTTTTATACCTTTTTATGGAATCAATACTGATATCGAGTGGTACAATTCATCCGAAAATACAAATGACGATAGAGCTAAATTAACAGCTTATGACCCATTGCCTACGAATACTCAAATGAATATGGAAAACAACGCATGGGCTAAAATGTATGAAGCTATTGAACGTGCGAATTTGTGTATCAGAGGATTAAGGTTGTATGGAAATGTGGAAAAGAATCAGGAATTGGCTCAAATTTATGGAGAAGCATTAACTTTAAGAGCCATGATATACAATGATTTGGTAAAAGCTTGGGGTGATGTTCCGGCTCGATTTGAACCCATTTCTCCTTCTACACTTTATTTACCTAAATCGGACAGAGACGTTATTTACAAGCAAATAATAGCTGATTTGGCCGAAGCAGAGAATTACGTCCCATGGCCCAACGAAACCTCTGTAACTCAAACTACCGAAAGAGTAAACAAAGCTTTTGTTAAAGGCTTGAGAGCCAGAATTTGCCTGGCAGCTGCTGGATATTCTCAACGTCCTGATGGAACAATTCGTAGAAGTAATGATCCCGACTTAACAGTAGCAAAACTTTATCCAATCGTTAAACAAGAATGCATTGACGTGATAGAAAGTAAAACATGTAAATTGGGAACTTTTGAGCAGAATTTCAGAAATCTTTGCCAAGACAATGTTACTGCCGGCTTGGAATCGCTCTACGAAATTCCTTTTTCGGATGGACGTGGTCGCGTCCTGTACACATTTGGAGTAAAACATACAACTACCGATAAATATACTCAACAAGCTCAAGGTGGACAAAATGGACCACTTCCTTACGTTTATTATGATTTTGACAAGGACGATATCCGTCGAGATATTACCTGTGTGCCTTATGAATGGACAAATGGGAAACAGGTGCCTCGAAAACTAAGTTCATGGTGTTTTGGTAAGTTGCGTTACGAATGGATGAAAAGAGTTGTTACCTCAACTAATGATGACGGAGTAAACTGGCAATGTATGCGTTATGCCGATATTTACCTGATGGCTGCTGAAGCAATTAATGAACTTGACGGGCCAGAAGCTGCAGCACCTTATTTGAAAGAAATCCGTAAACGTGCTTTTCCAAATAATCCTGAAAAAGTCGATGCTTACATGGCAAGTGCAATCGCCAGCAAAGAAACTTTTTTCAATGCCATTGTTAACGAACGTGCTCTTGAGTTTTGTGGTGAATCGTTGCGTAAAGCTGATTTAATTCGCTGGAATTTACTTTCCGCAAAAATGAATGAAGCCAAAGC
>JAAYUQ010000026.1 GCA_012517575.1 Bacteroidales bacterium
TGCACCAAATTGTGCATCATAACCTTTTTCGGCAATGAAGTCTTTGGCTTCCGGTGTCAATTCGAGTCGATAACCCATGGAAGTAATTCGTCCAAAAAGTCCTTTCAATTCAAGGTCAATAATGGATTTAATGGCATCTTTGCTTAGCGGATTGAATACAATAACCTCGTCTATACGGTTCAGAAATTCGGGAGCAAATGTTTTGCTCAGCGCTTTCTGAATAACGCCTTGTGAAAATTCCGCGTCCATTTCGGGTGTTTCAATGGTATTGAATCCTACACCTTTACCAAAATCTTTCAGTTGTCGCGCTCCAACATTGGAAGTCATAATCAGAATAGTATTTTTAAAATCTATTCTCCTACCCAAACTGTCGGTTAATCTTCCTTCGTCCATCACCTGAAGCAAGAGGTTGAACACATCGGGATGAGCTTTTTCAATTTCATCCAGCAGCACGATGGAATATGGTTTGCGTCGAACTTTTTCAGTTAACTGCCCGCCTTCTTCGTAACCCACATATCCCGGAGGTGCACCTATTAATCGCGATACGCTGAATTTTTCCATGTATTCGCTCATATCGACGCGAATCAAAGCATCTGGACTATCGAACATAAATTCGGCCAGTACTTTTGCCAGATAAGTTTTCCCCACACCGGTTGGACCGATAAAGATAAATGAACCGATGGGCTTATTCGGATCTTTCAAGCCAATACGGTTTCTCTGAATGGCTTTAACAATTTTGTTGACCGCTTCTTCCTGTCCGATAACTTTACTTTGAAGCACATCCTTCATCTGACGCAATTTCAGACCTTCAGCTTGAGCAATACGTTGTACGGGAATACCCGACATCATGGCAACTACTTCAGCAACCTGTTCTTCATCGACAATTTCAGGATGCTGTTGCGATTCCTGTTCCCAACGTCTGATGGCGTCTTCCAGCTGATACTGGCACTGTTTTTCCTGATCGCGAATAGGACCGGCCAACTCGTATTTTTGTTCTGAAAGAACTTTCATCTTTTGCTGACGAAGCTCTTCAATACGCTTTTCCAATTCTTCAATTTCCTTTGGTACGGAAACCGAACCAATGTGTACACGAGAACCCGCTTCGTCCAATGCATCTATCGCCTTGTCGGGGAAGCAGCGGTCGGTAATATAACGTTCTGTCAGTCTTACACATGCTTCTATGGCAGCCGGCGTGTAACGCACATTGTGGTGATATTCGTACTTATCCTGAATGTTGCGTAAAATCTGCAACGTTTCATCGTAAGAAGTTGGTTCCACGATAATTTTCTGGAATCGGCGTTCCAGCGCTCCATCTTTTTCGATACTTTGGCGGTATTCGTCCAGTGTAGTGGCACCTATACATTGAATTTCTCCACGTGCCAGTGCAGGCTTCAGCATGTTGGCAGCATCCAGTGAACCGGGAGCGCCGCCGGCACCAACAATGGTGTGAATTTCATCAATAAAAAGAATAATATTCGGATTTTTGGCTAATTCGTTGAGAATAGCTTTGATTCGTTCCTCAAACTGTCCGCGGTATTTTGTGCCTGCAACAATGGAAGCCATATCCAATGCAACAATTCGTTTGTCGAATAGTACGCGTGAAACTTTATGTTGAACGATGCGCAAAGCCAAACCTTCCACAATAGCCGATTTACCAACTCCGGGATCACCTATCAATACGGGATTATTTTTCTTTCGACGGCTAAGAATCTGAGCCAATCTTTCAATTTCCACTTCTCTGCCTACAACAGGGTCCAACCTGTTTTCGATGGCAGCTTTGGTGATATCCGTACCAAAAGTATCCAATGCTGGCGTATCGCTCTGTTTGCCACTTCCAGATACGTTCCGCTGATGTTGACGCGGTTCTTCATCTTCATCATCATCATCCTGAAAATTTGAACTCATTTGGATGTCTTTGGAATGTTCAAGATAAGATTTGGCAATTTCGTAGGTCAGATTTTCTTCATTTAAAACTTCCACAGCCAAATTGTTCTTTTCTTTCAAAATGGCCAAAAGCAAATGTTCGGAATCGGCCGTTTCGGATGAAAGAGAACGAGTTTCCAACTCCATGATCTTTTTAATGCGTTCTGTGCTTTTCAAACTTAATATTTCTTCACCCGTAGGCTCGTTATCCGTACGAATCTGACTTTCGATGGACTGCTTTATTTTTGACAAGTCAATCTGTGTGTAGTTGAGTATGTCGATGGCTTTCCCTTTGCCGTTTCTTATGATTCCAAGCAGCAAATGTTCAGGGCCGATATAATTATTTCCCAATCTTTCAGCTTCTTGTAGGCTGTAAAGTAAAATATTATGTAATTGTTCCGAATAGTTGACGGTCATATTTTGATTTCTCCTTTTTTCTACAAAAATAAATAATTTAAAGTGATATTGGACACTCTAAGTTTGACTTTAGAAATTTTAATTTTTTATAAGAAAACGATTCATCTGATGTTTTTTCTTACCGAAATAAGTAAAATTTCAATTTGAAAATCGTTTACTGTAATTATTTTATCAAACTTTGTTATCCAAAATTTTATTTCATTTATCAAAAACAATACCGATTTGTATTTTTCACAACTTCTGAAATTTTGTCAGCAAAGACTGTATTGTTGTCAGTTTCAGAAAAAATATGAACGGGAATACCTGCATGGAATTGTTTTCAAAAATTTTTTCAGTAGTTTTGCATTTCTTTATTTTTAAGTACACTGTACATAATTTCAATTAAAAAACAACCTTTAAAGAAAATTGTTTATGTCGGAGATAAAATCAGTTTCTTTACGTGAATCGCCGGTGGCACGTTGGACAGCTTTGGGAATAGTTTCCTTTACCATGCTTTGCGGATATTTCATAGCAGATGCCATGAGTCCTCTTAAGCCATTGCTGGAGAGTCAATTGCTGTGGAGCAATATTGATTATTCGCTATTTACCAGCGCTTATGGCTGGTTTAATGTGTTCTTGTTGATGCTTATTTTTGGCGGCATCATTTTGGACAAAATGGGTGTACGTTTCACCGGACTGGCATCAACAGCCGTAATGGTGTTGGGAGCAGCCATCAAGTATTTTGCCATATCACCTTTTTTCCCCGATGACGCAGGTACAATTTTCGGCATAAAAGCTCAGGTAATTATAGCTGCGTTGGGATATGCCACATTTGCTGTCGGGGTGGAAATTGCCGGTATTACGGTTTCGCGTGTTATAGTGAAGTGGTTTAAGGGAAAAGAAATGGCGCTGGCCATGGGACTTCAAATGGCTACTGCCCGACTTGGAACTTTGTTGGCTGTTGCTATTCCACTTCCCATTGCCAAACATTTCAACGATGTTTCGGTTCCTATCCTGTTCGGTGTTTTATTGCTTTGCATCGGGCTTATCGCTTATATTGTTTACGTTCAGATGGACAAAAAGCTGGAAGCTTCAGAAGCAAATGATGAAAAGGAAATGGAAGAGCCGTTTAAAGTATCGGAAGTTTTTACTATTATAAAAAATAAAGGTTTCTGGCTTATAGCCATTTTGTGCGTTCTGTTTTATTCTGCCGTTTTTCCGTGGATAAAGTTTGCTACCGACATGGTTATCAACAAGTATCAGGTTAATCCCGATTTGGCAGGACTTATTCCGAGCGTTCTTCCATTGGGAACATTATTTCTTACTCCCTTATTTGGAAATATTTACGACCGAAAAGGGAAAGGCGCTTCCATTATGATTCTTGGTGCTTTATTGCTCATATTCGTTCATGCTATTTTTTCCATTCCATTTCTGAATAATTGGGTGCTGGCAATTGCCGTGACTATCATCTTGGGGATTGCCTTGTCGCTTGTACCTTCTGCCATGTGGCCATCTGTTCCTAAAATTATTCCTGAAAGACAGTTGGGAACTGCTTATGCATTGATTTTCTGGATTCAAAATTGGGGATTAATGGGTGTCCCTTTGTTGATCGGATTGGTGCTGAACAGTGCGAATCCTACTGTTTACAAAGCGAAAGAAATGGTTAAGACTGGAGTAATGCAAACTTATGAACAATTTCAACCATCATTGGGACTAAATAAGATTGAATTTGAGAAAGCAGTGGATAAAACTACTACGGCTTTAATCAATGACGTGTTGTTAAAAAGTGATTATGAGGGTGTTCAGGATACCGTTGGTTTTGCTGCCTTCAAAAACAAATGGATACAAGAAAATGTTGCTGCTTTGCCGTTGGAAAAACTAAATTCTTTAAAAGACAAAAATCAGAAACTCCAAGCGGTGGAAAATACTTGTTTGCAGATTGGTTTTTCGGAAATCGTAAAAAATAAAATTGCTTTGCGTTACGATTATACGCGTCCAAGTTTGGTATTTATGATTTTTGGGGTTCTGGCGCTTCTGTTTGCTTTCTTGCTGAAAAAGGAGGATAAAGCGAAAAACTATGGTTTGGAGTTACCAAATATTCAAAAAGAATAAATAAAAAGTTATTTTTCAATTTTTAAAAGGCAGCCTGTAAATTCTTTTTTCGGCTGTCTTTTTTTCTTTGGAGAGCAAACAAAAGTCTGGAGAAATCTGTTTTTTAATTGATAACAAGTAAATTAGACTCTTATCAAGAAATAGTTCGGTATGAAAAATCTTTGGCGTCAACTCCGATTTGAAGGAATACAAGACGAACATGTACTGAAAGCAATGGAAAAATTACCACGTGAATTATTTGTGGGCGAACATGGTCGGGAAGAAGCTTATGAAAACACGCCATTGCCTATTGGGTACGGGCAAACCATTTCTCAACCTTATATAGTGGCTTTTATGACCGAATGTCTGTGTGTTGATAATGAAGATATTGTTCTCGAAATTGGGACAGGGTCAGGTTATCAATCGGCAGTACTTGCTCAACTGGTTAAAAAAGTTTATTCAGTAGAAATCATAAAAGAGCTCGGACTTTCAGCCAAAGAAAGACTAAAAACACTTGATTACAACAATATCGAAATTAAAATTGGAGATGGTTATTATGGATGGGAAGAACATGCGCCTTACGATAAAATCATTGTAACTGCTGCTTCGGAAGACATTCCCGAGCCACTTATTGAGCAACTTAAAGACAATGGACGAATGGTAATTCCGATTGGTTTTCCTTATTCAACACAACATTTGATGCTGGTTACCAAAAGCAATGGAAAAATTACTTCCAATAGTTTGTTGCCAGTCAGTTTTGTTCCTTTTAAAGGAAAACATTGAAAGTAATGAAAATTTTTAATGAAGAATTTACTTTTTTCACTTTCAATTTGTTGTTTCTGATTCACCCGGTAAAATCGTTTTAACCGTTCCTTTTGAAAGAAAAACTTTTTGTATTTGCGGCAGCCATTTCTTTCACTGAAATTTATTATTTTTGTCGGAGAAAAGTCGGTATGTTTAATGTTTCAATCCGTTTTTTGAGTGAATTTAAAATTTTAATTGAAATTTGGTGGAAAAAGGAACAGAATAACAAGTGAACAGAAAAATTATTGGATTTTAGAAATTAAAAAATTAACATCAAAATATATGAAATATGGAAAATGATGCATTATTAAAGGAAGTGATGTCGAAAGCGCAAAAATGGCTCGATGGAAATTACGATGAAGATACCAAAAATGAAATCCGCCGAATGATGACCGCCGAAGACAAAACAGAGTTAATAGAAGCTTTCTATAAAGATTTGGAATTTGGAACCGGTGGCTTGCGCGGGATTATGGGCGTGGGGACCAATCGAATGAATATTTATACGGTTGGGGCAGCCACACAAGGTTTAAGCAATTATTTAAAAGCTCAATTCTCCGATTTACCGCAGATTAGTGTAGTAATTGGACACGATTGCCGGAATAACAGTCGTCGTTTTGCCGAAATTTCTGCCAATATTTTTTCGGCAAACGGAATCAAGGTTTATTTGTTCGAAAATTTAAGACCTACGCCGGAAACTTCTTTTGCTATTCGCTATTTGGGTTGCCAGAGCGGAATTATTATTACCGCTTCTCACAATCCGAAAGAATATAATGGCTACAAAGCCTATTGGAACGATGGTGCACAGATGGTTTCGCCTCATGATGTGAACGTGATAGCCGAAGTGAATAAAATTACGCGGGTGGAAGACATTAAATTTGAAGGCAATCCTGAACTGATAGAAATTATTGGTGAAAAAATCGATAAAGCTTTTATCGATGCAATTAAAACACTTTCCCTTTCGCCAGAGGCTATTCGTCGTCATAGCGATTTGAAAATCGTTTATACGCCTCTTCATGGAACGGGAATTACCCTCATACCGAGAGCATTGGAAGAATACGGTTTTAAAAATATTATTCATGTACCCGAACAGGATGTTATCAGTGGAAATTTTCCCACTGTTGTTTCGCCAAATCCGGAAGAACCGGCTGCGATGGAAATGGCCGTAAAAAAGGCCAAAGAAGTGGATGCCGATATTGTGATGGCTTCCGATCCCGATGCCGACAGAATGGGAATTGCCGTAAAAAACGACAAAGGCGAATGGATATTGGTTAATGGTAATCAAACGGCGCTTTTGTTTGTGTATTATCTGATTCGGCGCTGGAAAGAACTGGGAAAACTCACTGGCAACGAATATGTCGTAAAAACTATTGTTACGACTGAACTTATCAAAAATATTGCCGATAGGAACGCAGTGGAATGTTACGATTGTTATACGGGTTTTAAATGGATTGCTTCCGTTATTCGCGAAAACGAAGGTAAGAAGGTTTACATTGGTGGTGGCGAGGAAAGTTACGGGTTCTTGCCCGAAGATTTTGTACGCGATAAAGATGCCGTTTCCTGTTGCGCTTTGATGGCTGAAATAACTGCATGGGCAAAAGATCAGGGAAAATCGCTTTTTGAACTTTTGCAGGATATTTATCTGGAATACGGATACGGAAAAGAAAAAGGAATTTCCATTGTTAAAAAAGGTAAATCAGGGGCTGATGAAATTCAGGAAATGATGCGCAACTTCAGAAATCATCCACCCAAAGAAATTGCGGGATCAAAAGTTGTCGTTATCAAAGATTTTCAAACCTTAAAAATGAGAAATCTGAAAACCAATGAAGAATCGCCATTGAACATGCCGGCTACATCGAATGTATTGCAATTTTTTACCGAAGAGGGGACAAAAATTTCGGTTCGACCTTCAGGAACTGAGCCCAAAATAAAGTTTTATATTGAAGTTCGGGGTGAAATGAAATCAAGAGCTGATTTTGACAAGGCAGAAACTGAAGCTTTGAAAAAAATTGATGCTGTTCGCGCTTCGTTAGGAATTTAACATCCTAAATTTTTAGAATAATTACAATAATGAGTGTAAGCGTCATTCGATCAAAGTAATAACGAATGACGCTTTTTTCTTTGGACTCTTCATGCAGAATTTTAGCGGAATGCAAAGTGATAAAAATTTTCAAAAACGATATTTAAACTATAATCAGGTTTTGAAATCGGAATTTGAAGAACGTATTCAAAAAATTTCCGTACATGGCGGATTCACTTGCCCCAATCGGGATGGGACAAAAGGTAGAGGCGGGTGTACTTACTGCAACAACCAGACTTTTGTGCCCGAATATTGCAAACCGGTCAAAAGTATTACACAGCAACTCGATGAAGGAGTTGAATTTTTTCATCATAAATATCAGAATCAGTATTATTTGGCTTATTTCCAGTCATATACCAATACATACGATAGTTTTGAAAATTTAATATCGTTGTACGAAGAAGCATTGCGTCATCCTAAGATAAAAGGTTTGGTAATCGGTACTCGCCCCGATTGTGTGAGTGAAGAATTATTGGATTATTTTGAGGAAATTTCTAAAAATTTCTATCTTCTTGTAGAATATGGTGTTGAATCAACTTTGAATGCAACCTTGGAATTTATTCGTCGGGGACATGATTTTGCTTGTGCTGAACTGGCAGTGCAGGAAACTGCTCGCAGAGGCATCAGAACAGGCGCTCATTTGATACTGGGACTTCCACACGAAAGCAGGGAAATGATACTTGCACATGCCGGTAAAATTTCCCATTTACCTCTAACTTCATTGAAACTCCATCAACTTCAGATAGTGAAAGGAACAGTGATGGCTACTCAATACCGCCAACATCCCGAGTGGTTTCAACTATTTACTGTTGACGAGTATGTCGATTTGGTGGTTGATTTTTTGGAAAGGCTTTCTCCCAATATTGCCATCGAGCGATTTGTTTCTCAATCACCTGAAGGGATGGTAATAGCTCCCCAATGGAAAACAAAAAATTTTGAAATTACTTCGAAAATCGAAAAGCAACTTATAAAGCGAAATACTTTTCAGGGAAGATTTTGGCAGGTAAGGTGAGAAAGAGAAAAGTGATTGGAAACAGATAGTTGAATTAAAAATCAGTGAAGAGTCTGCTTAAAACAAACTCTTCACTGATTTTTCTTTTTTTAATGAACAATTATTAAAGGATAACTGATTATATCTTTACCTGTTTTTATTTTTAGCACATAAGTTCCGGACGCTACGTTGGTGATATCCATTATTGTTTCTTTCGTTTCTTGCAATAATTTTCCCTCCAAAGAATACAGTTGTAAATGCTGAATTGATTGATCGGTGATTTTTACCATTACAACGTTGGAAGCCGGATTCGGATAAATCAGTATTTTATTTTTCCATACTTGCGGAATGGACATAATTGGTTCATCATAAAGAAGCATGTTGTCTAAATATACTTCACCTGAAGCAGACAAAATACCATTTTTTCTCAAAATTCTGAATCCTGTAAACTGAAAATTTTTGTCCGCTGGTAACGAATTTAATGCTACTTCTGCAAATTCCCAACCAAAGAAATTTAAATCACACAACTTAACATATTGAATATCATTGTCGGAAATAAATTTTAACTGTAATTCGTTGCCCGACAAATCTCCATAAATATGTAATCCGATCACTTTTTCGTTACCTGTTATAAAATTTGGATTTGATGTTGAATAAGTTACTTTGGCGTCAGATTGAGAAAAAGCATAACTGAATAGCATCGAAGAATTGCCAAAAAGCTTTTTAGATGTATTTCTGGATGCTGTAGCATTTGTTATTCCAATACTTTCATCGGAAGACAATGAATAAGTTCCCGCAGTTTCAAATTCTTCAACAATTGGTTGATTTTCAACCAAAACGGTTGAAGTGTGAAA
Organism: Bacteroidales bacterium; assembly: GCA_012517575.1. GTDB lineage: Bacteria > Bacteroidota > Bacteroidia > Bacteroidales > Paludibacteraceae > MVYY01. The sequence goes on from JAAYUQ010000026.1 coordinate 9,137, forward strand.
ATTAAGCTCAATGGGTTCAACTACCGGCATTCCGATTTCATCCTTTACATCGCCGGAAATCAATATTTTGTAATCTTCATTGGCTACAAGAGACTGACTAAGTTCAAAATATGTTGAGCCATAGGGAGCTTGAACTTTGTTGTTGAGTACACTCCGTGTGTTCTTGGTCAGTTCAGTTCCATTTTTATCTACAACTTTAATTTCTGACTGTAAGTTAGAAGTATTTAATATCCTGTCAAAAATCAATCGGAACATGGGTTTAGTATATACACCTTTTGCTCCATCAAAAGGATAAGAAGTGAGTAGTTGCAACCGATTTCGGTTTTTTGTAACAAACTGGAAAGAAAAATCTTCAGTCATACTTAAATTGTCTGGATGTTTAGCAGTCTTTGCCAATTTGACGGTGTAGAGCGTTGCTTTTTCAAGGGGAAGTTTTGGTTTGAAGCGCAAAATACGCTGACTGTCTTCAAAAGTAATAGTACCTTCTACTGCTGGAGTAATAGAAAATGCTTCAGTTGTTGAAGTTACATCCATATCCCAATTAAAAGTCAAAACTATATCGGTTGAGCATTCGGCACTGTCGGGTAGCAGTATGTTTGGGGAATAGGAAATTACTTCAGGTGGTGTGTTTCTGACTTTGTTTAGATTGATATTTTGATAAGAAATACTTCCTGCAGCCACAGTAACCTCAAAAGTTTGTTCGTGATAGTTATCTGCTTCAGCTTTGAGATGGTAAACACCGGGAGCGAGATTTTTAAATACAAAGACTCCATTGTTGAGTTGGTCGGTGGTATAGGTTTCGTTGGTTTCCAAAATTGTTAGTTTTGCACCATTTAGAGGCAGCAACTCATCTCTTGTGCCTTTCAGTTTATAGTAGCTTTCCTGAATAATATTTCGACTGTCGCGAATGGATCCAGCAATGTTACCCGTAGGGATAGTTCCTGCCTGAAAATACTGACAGAAAGATTTAAAAAAATGCCATGCTTCAAGCCATCTGTAATCGCCATTCATAAGCCGATATGTTTCGGGGATGTAATCGTGCATAGAGCCTTCGGAGATGGCACCAGGAACATTTAAACCCCGCAGCACACCGTATCCATCGCTCCAACCCATGGCCGTTCGTGCAAATGTCTTATCACCTCGCACGGCATAACTTGCCGACCAATTGGTTATTTGGTTGGAGTAAAGGTTTTGGGCAACAATTGTGCTGATGGTTCTGCTTTCATCAGAAAAAGGCGTAGGTGTGGGATAAGTGTAGGTGTCGTTAGGATCGAGTCCGGCATAGAGTTGTAAAACATAGTTGGCAATACCGTTCCCTGCGTTACTGTGGATAGAAAGCATATAATCTACGTTTGCTTCATTTGCCATTGCAACTATTTGCGACAGAGGCAAATCATCGGCCGTAGTATTGGTAGTGCGAGTTATAATTACCGTTGCTCCTGCATTCTCCAGCATCGATTTAAGTTTTAATCCTTTGTCCAGATTGCTTTTCGATTCCCAAAAACCGTTAGGATCGCCCGAAGAATAAGGAGCTATAACTACATTTCTGTCATCGCTGTCATAACCTCCATGACCCGGATTGACGCATATTTTTATATCCGAAAAATTTTGGGCTTGGGCTGAAACAACAAAACTGGCTAAAAATACAAACAAGCAATATCTTTTGATAATATTCATGGTTTTGTTTAACAATTTTAGGGTTTAACATCCAATTCAACTATAATAATGTCGCCTTGCAGTTGATTGTAGGCAACTTTATTCCCTTTTGACGAAGCCGAAGGATACATGGCAATTTCGTTTTCGAGACTCAGTGGCATTTTTATTTTTCCATTCAATGAAACCAGTAGTACTTTAGAAGCTGTTATAAAATGTCCATCATCTTTATCCTGCATACCAATCACATAATCATTGTTATACCAAACCGGAGCATTGAGATATCCAAGTGAAGCCGTGATTTTTCCTTCCAAATCAGAAACATAAGTTCCTTTTCCTGCAACAGTAAATAGAATTTTTTTGTTGTCGGGAGAGAGTGAAACCCAAATATATCTGGCATTGTTTTCTCCAGTCGGATTTAACTCCGTCCTTTTTCCATTGGCATATACCACCAATTTTAAGTCTTCCGTACAAACATAAGGAGGCACATTATTCTTTGTTTTTCCGAAAGTGGCTTTCAGTAGTTTTCTGTCAGTAGATACTAAAAATCCGTTTTGATAATTTTGTAGATGAGCTAAATTTCTCTGTGGTGAAATCATTTCAATTTTTTGTTTTTTTACTAAATCGAAACTTTCAATGGCATCTAACTTGCGTCTGTTTTGGTAAATAGTCTTTCTGTAAAAAATTTTTGTACCATCAGCATTAAATATCGGAGCATAACCTGCGCCTTCGCTTTCACAAATAGTTATCAGTTCTTTTGTGTTTAAATCGTACAGCCATAGTCCTTTCTGATTTTCCGATGTAAACAATAATTTATCTCCGGCAGGACTTAATACAGGGCATGTACCTTTTACCTCGTTCCCATTAACCTTGTAACGTTTCACAATGTTTACGTTTTGAGCTGATAATGAGCCTGCTATTAAAAATAGCCCCAGTAAACAAATTTTGAATGTTTTCATTGGATTTTAATTTAAGATGATTATATAAATTTAGTTGAAATATATTAAGTTGATCATGTCTTTTGATCGCTAATAAGATGCTATTTAATTAAAAGATTTATTGTTTCTGAAGTTTCTTTATTCCTGATTTTCAACAAATAGGTTCCTGCAGGTAATTTACCAACCTCAAAAATAGCCATTCCATTCTCAGGGTTCAGTTTTTGAGAAACCACGCATTGACCATTTAAATGAAAAAGTTGAGCTTGCAGAAGTTTTGCGTCATTATTTTTTATTCTTATGTTCAACGAGTTCCCCTCCAGTGGATTTGGGAAAACTTCATATTGAGAAAGCAATACAGAAGGTAATCCTGAAACTTCCACTCCCTTATAACAAAGAACAATTTCCTTTAGAGCCAGTGTATAAGCTTGTCCTGAGGTTTGTGCCCCAAGATAAAAGTTAATATTATCGAACCACACCGGATAAATGGCAATATCTGTGGCATCGAAAAGTTCGCTCATGGCTACCGATAGTTCTGTATCTGTGTTTTTTGGAATTGTAGTAAATTCTTTTGACACAAAGGAGGCTGCATTATTTGCTCTCAGTGATAAAAGAGCTTTGGTAATATTGATGTCTCCAATGTTGACAATTAGCTTTAATGTATCGGGCAATCCATACATGGGAGCGTTTCTCAAGAGTTTGATAAAAGGTGCTCTGGTGGAAGTATAAACATAATTAACGGCAGCTCCATGTGTCCAGTTGCTGGGTAAATTTTCCGTGTTAAGTACTGCATTTAAAGGAGCAGAAGCTGTCAATGTCCAGTTTTCAACATCGAAGTTATCACCAATCATTCTTCCCGAAGATGGAATTTCAACAATCACTTTGAGTGAATCTTTGAAATCGCCCAAAGTGCCAACTACTGTTGTACTGCCATTTTTCAAACCTTTTAAATGCCCGTTTTCATCAATGGAACAAATTTCAGGATCACGGATGGTCCAACTCAAAGCAGCAGGGAGAACATCCATAGTATTTATTCCTATTGTAGTTTGAACTTGAATGGGATAATTGCTGCGTTGATCTACCAAAACCGAATCCAATCGGAAAGCTACTTCAGCAGAGCCAACTAATTTTATAGTCAATTTTGTTTCAATGTTATTGTAATGAGCAGTTAAAATTCCCCCTTCAGTGCCGGTTGCAACAAATCTTCCATCTTCCAAAATTTGCCCAACATCCGGTGCACAACTCAACGATACTCCTTTCAAATCGGTATTTATCAAGACACCATATTGATTGTATCCCAAAAATTTTGGCATGATTACACCAAAGCGAGGCAACTGAATAGTGGGAGTATAGGATTTTATTTCAGCAATCACATTATCGTTTGGAGCAGTTGCCACTGCAAAAATTCCATTGGCAACCGCACGTTCGTTACCGTCGCTTGGGGAATTCATAATGCCAAACGACTTGACATACATGCAGCTTGATCCGCCACCATCGAGATTAATGGCAGAATAGGCACCTGCGCTTTTCATTAAAATGGCCAGTTGTTTGGTTGTTACTCCTGCTGAAACACCACGTCCATCCACAACGCAGAAAATTACTGTGTCTTTATTTTGTGAATATCCAATAGCTGTTCGGGGATGAAGTTCATTCCAAACCTCTGAAGTTTCAACTATTCCATTCTTTAACATTTCCTTTCGGTTGTCTCCGCCAACCATTTGTGTAAAGGGTGCTGTTATTTCGTTATTTAAGGTTAATCCAATAGAAATTTCTACCGTATCATTCAGAGACAGATTATCGAGTATTGTTTGGGAAGTTCCATGCCCCGAAAGTACAGCTTGTCCTGAAGGAATGGTCATGTTTCCTTTGTTTTTTTCTATTTTGGTTACTTTTGCTTTTACGGGGCTGTTTGTTTTCCAACTTTCACCTTCGATTAGTTCAACTAAAACCTCTGTTCCATACGAATTGGTACGAGTATATTTTCCGTTGTTTCTATTGTATAAGACAAGTTCATTTGTCGAGCGAAGATGATTGACATGATTAATAACATATTCTGTTTGACTAAATTTCAATTTACCATTATAAGTTATTTCTCCAACATAAGGCAATTTGTTTTGATCAAAAGAAAAAATTTTTCGGGCAATAGGCATGGTTGCTAATTCTGCATCCACCATGCAGCCGCCAATGGGCATACCCAAATAACTTCCCGAAGTGGTAAAAAAATCTCCATTGGTTCCGGCAAAATATACGGACCCTTCTTTGCTTTTTCGGGTAGCCATCGCAGAGGGGGTTTCAGTTCCATAAATGGAATCACGTGCCAAAGTAGTTTTTATGGTTACATAGGGGTGATGGAGGGCTGTTTTTAAAAAATATACATCCAGTCGGGTGTTGCTTTTGAGTCGCAGACCAGTATAAGTAGTACCGGGACCTACTTGGTAATTGTCCAGGGTGTCGATGCTGTAAATTTTTCCATCAATGTCAATGGTTTGTGCCAATCCAACAATAGAAAAAAAACTGATAAGAAGGAAAAGAAAGTATTTTTTATTCATGGTTGTTGACTTTTTTGATAATTTTTCAAACACTAAAAACTAAAAATTTAAGGAGTGCAATGATGAAAAATCTTTAAAATAGAGATGAACATTTTCTCTGAAACAGACTGATCGAACTTTTTTGGCAAGGCAGGTATGAGAAAACAGAAAAAGAAATTTAACTGAAATAAATTTGGAATTCAAACATGTGGCGTTAAATTCGCCACATGTTTGAATAAATGGGAAAGATTTACTTAACAATCACTTTCTGAATAGCTGTTTCTCCATGTAATGTTGTAGCTTTAACTACAAAAACGCCTTTACCCGGAGATTCAACTGAAGAAACATTGGCAAACTTTCCGATTAACTGGCCGGTAACATTATAAATGCTAAGATTAGCCACGGTTTCTGAAAGTTTTAACGTGTTTCCTTTGACGGATACGGTAACAGGTTGCAACGATATTTCCGGTTTCCCCGACTGTGTAACTTTAAATTCATACATTCCGTATCCATTTTCACCGGTATAAACATAAATTTTTGCGGTATTGCCATTTACTTCTACAGCCGGCATGGCAGTACGATAGGCATTTGAGGATCCGCCCATTCCTTTCATTGGAAATGTCCACAAGCAGTCCAAACCTGTGAAAGCTTTGTTGGCATCGGCAAACTTAAACAGACGGAAAGAAGAAGGAGGTGTTCCAGCGGTATTAGTAGCAGCCATTACAACAAAATATTCTTCTCCAACTTGGAATTCAGCAAGACCGTTGTGACCCTGATTCATGGTAAGAATTTTATCTTGCATGGTGGTAGAATCTTTCAGAGCATCAGGATTGTTGTAAAAACCATCAATCACATTTCCGTCCATGTCAATCAAAGTCGGATAGGTAGCATTCCCATCCAGATAGAAATAATTTTCTTCTACAGGGAATATCTGCGGAGCTGAACCAGGATTAGCTAATCCTGTCAAATAGGTACCTACAGTAAGATTATCGATTTCAATCATAACAGGATCAGAAGCTACTCCGTTGGTAATCGTCCATTTGTAAGCTTCCATAGCTGAAGCATTTGAGGCCATAATTATTGCATTGGTATTGACATCTCCCCATACTCCGAAAGCATCAAAACGAATCGTTGATGCAGGAAATAGTGTTGCCATGTTTGCCTGATCGATAATAAGTGTACCTGAACCATCTGTCAAGTTTACTTTCCAAACTTGGAAACGACCTGTTGATGAAGTCATGCAGTTGCCTATAAGCACATTGCCGGCATTGTCAACTTTAATGTCGTTATAAGGAAGTCCGCCTACTACCCATACACTATCGGCAGTATCGGCTTTGTTTCTTCCCATATAGGTGAAGATGTTGCTTGCCAATACAATCGGAGCTTCTGTTAAACCTGTTTCTCCGTTTACTACCGTGATTTGTTTCTTTTCCCGATCGATGAAAAGCATTTTCCCGTCTTTAACCGCCATTCCACGAACAAATCCTGATGTTCCGATTTTGTCGGCGGCGGCAACATAATTTCCCAGCGTTACCGAATACAGCCACTTGTTGGTCAGGGTGTATTCTCCGTTTGGTCCCATTGCATTGTACGTGGTGTCCTGCAGCGGAGTTGCTGCCCATGCACTGCTGAGGAATGCACTGCATAGCAATGCTATTCCGAAAAGTACTTGTTTTTTCATAACATAATAAAATTTAAAAGTTAGTAAATATAAAATTAATTAAAAAATAGAGATTTTCTTGATAAAAGTTTAGTACATCAGTTTCAAGATCAGTCTGTTTTTTTCTCCAGTTATTTCCAATGGATAAATACCTTGCAACAATTTTTCTGAAGGTATCGGAATCCGGTTGATTCCTTCCTGCAAATTTTCTTCTTTTTGAAGTAGTAAGGTGCCGGTGATGGAATACATTTTAACCCTTACTTTTTCTGAAGTTGGTGCATTCAATACTAAATAGATATTTTTGTCATTTTTCTGAAAATACCCTTTCCAATTTGCTGTAATGGTATTGTTACCTATCGATGTATTGTCTTTAAGTATTACCATAACTGTATCGGAAGCTTCGGTCAAGCCATCCGGAGTAGTAGCTTTAACTCTGATATAGTAAGTATTGTTTGTCAGTTGTTCGTATATTGTGCAGTAAGTATAGGCATCAACTGTTTTTACGGTTGTACTGCGTGGAGGAAAAGTTGACGAAGTGGATAATTCAACTCTGAATCCTCTGGCAGGTTGTTCTGCCCAACAAATTTGTATGGAAGTTCCCTGTATATTACTGCCATCGATGGGTTGCAATATCTGAGGTACAGGAATCGTTTCCTGTATGGTGGTGAAACTAACTGATTCGGTGACAGCAGAAATATTTCCATCATTTACCATAACCCGCGCATAATACTTTGTTCCTCCAATCAGTGTTCCATAAGGAACTACAAAACTTGTTGTATTTACGGTTGTTATGAAAATCCGTTTGGTTTCCAGAAAATTCCATACAGAAGAAATCTCGAGTGTATAGGACGCAGTCGGACTAATGGAATCCCATTTAAAAGCTGGTAGAAGCGAAACATTTGTGTTTCCGTTTGCCGGAGAAAGTATTTTAAACTTATGACTGATGAAACTCAGGGTTTCTGACCACACTTCTTCAGCATTTGCTTTTAAGGTTTTAACTCGCCAGTAATATCTGGTGTTGTCCTTTAAATTTGTTTGTTTTCCGGAAAAGAAACTATTATCTTTAGTTTGTCTGGAACAAACCAAATTAGTAAATTGCTCATCTTCTGCCAGTTGCCAAATGTAGCTGTCGGCTTCCTGAACCGTTTCCCATTGAAATATACAAGGAATGACAGTCTCAGTGTTATTTTCCGGATAAACAAGTGGAGCTGCAACAGAAGGCGTAAGCGATTCTCCATAAATTCTGGGTGAACCTTCGTTTCCAAATCTGTCCATCACCGTTACAGCAATTTTATGGGAGTTTTCATTTACACTTGCCGGTAAAATGAATTGTTTGTTGTAACTCACACCAAGTAAGTAATCAGAGGAAGTGAAAATTCCGGGTAAATTTCTGTTTTCGTTGGGTACTGCGTAAACGGCAAAACAGACATTATCATTTTCATAAGTCCACGACAAAGTATTTCCCGAAATTGTCAAATTGCTTATCAAAGGAAGATCAGCATGAGTTTTCCAGCTGATAGCCGGACGCAAAGCCGGATGAATAAATTTTTGATTTCTCAAATAAGATATAAATCCTGAGGTATTCATGAATTTGCTGGTAGCATAAAAAACGCTTCCTGGAGCATCGTTGATATCATAATCTCTGTTGAAATCAATTTGAAGGCCTATTTCGGAAGGCAGAAAATTGACCGCACTTGGAGCTGCGCTAACAGATGTTGACTTTTTAGTCCGATACAAATCCAATTCAAGAGTAGAAAATGCAGAGGTATGAATTTCTTCGTTGTTTATTTTTATTTTGCTTGCTACAGCTGCAGGCGCCGACGAAGCAGTCATCGAAGAAAGAGAATGACTGGAATAAAAATGTTTTCCAAAGCGATTGGTTAATTTCGACCACCATTCAGCCAAAATACCGTAAGGGTAGGCACTGTAAGTTGTCCAATAAAGTTGTGGAGACAAATAATCGACTGTTCCTTGTTCCAACCATGCTACCGGATCGCAATATATTTCGGCATACATATTTCCTGTCGTTCCGATTCCAATTGGCAGAGGAATTCCTCTTTGAGCTGCTACATTTTGGTCGGTAGTCCAAGTTCCGAAAGGCGAAACTCCAAAGGTTACATATGGTTTTACATTTTGAATGGTGTCATAAACTCCGGCAATCATTTTGTTGACATTTTCTCTTCTCCAATCGCCAATACTTTGGTTTTCAGGTTTATATAGAGCTTGCGCGGCTGCATCCAAATTGTCAGGAGTGCCACCATAAGCATAGAAATAGTCATCAAATACAACTCCATCTACATTATAGTTATTAACGATTTCACCAATGATGCATTTTATTCTCTCTCTAACTTCCGGCAATCCTGGATTCAGAATTTTGACATAATCTCCATAGTCGAGCAACCATTCGGGGTGAGTATTGGCATAATCGATAGAAGTATTTCCATGTGAATATACCGAAGAAGAATATCGATAAGGATTCAACCACGCATGCAGTTCCAATCCGCGTTTATGAGCTTCTTCAATGGCAAAAGACAAGGGATCGTAGCCTGGGTTGGCTCCGCGCTCACTCGAAATATAAGCGCTCCAGGGTTCGTAGGAAGAAGTATACATCGCATCACACATTCCTCTAACCTGGAAAAAAACAGCATTCATATTTGCTTTTTTCAGTGAATCGAAAATCACTTTCAATTCATTCTTCTGCTGATTGATAGCTGCCTGCCGGGCTGGCTCATTACTACCTGTTGCTTTTGGAACAGTTATACTCGGCCAGTCGAGCTGCCATACAGTGGCCAACCAAACAGACCGCATTTCCCGCTTTGGTGATTGAGCCTCAGAGGAGAGACAGCTAATCAAAAAAATGAAGACTAAAACAAAAAGATGAATGCTTTTTTTCATGCTTATATTTCTTTCTGATAATGTTAATTATTCTTGACTTTCAAATTTTCTTTAAATATCCGAATTAAAATAGTTTTGATGGCGTTTTATTGATGGCTACTCCGTAGATTTCTACTCCTTCAATGACAGGTTCAACATATCCTTTTGCCGGATTGTATCGCATTAACCCTGATTTGATGGCTGGATCACTTGAGCGATAACCGAAATAAACACAGCCATCTGTTTCGTCCAATGCCAATTGACAAATGCCAATGAATTCACCCGATGAACCTTCTCCTTTTCCGGCTTCCACCACCGGCTGAAGCATTTTTCCATTTGCCAGCCGACAACGGTAGGGTGTTAAATCCTGAAATGTTTTGATGGCATTTAACTGCTCTAAGGTGCATCGGTAAAGTCCTCCATAACCCTGATCGAATATAGAAAAATAGATTACATTATTTTTACTGTCCCAAACAAATGATTTTGGGCTCATCCCATCCAAAGCAACTCCGGCAGTTGGCGGCGTCCCATTGCCTGTTATAGGTTCCTTAAGAATATCGCTTTCCAAAAATCTAAAAATTCCATTTCCATTAAAAGTTTTGCACCAGTACCACACATTGTTGATTTTTCCAAAACAAGCATTCATGGCACCATAACTTAATCCTTTTCCATAGTATCCCAATGTGGCATTCTGAACATAATATGGAAATTCGCTACGCGAAAATGATTTGTTACGTTCGCTCAGAGAAATGTTGGCAAATCCGGTATTTCTGTCGGAAAAATACAATTTTCCCGATTCGATATATCCATAAAATGGATCGTCGAAAGCTGCACCACTGTTGGTTAACATAGTTTCTACCTTACTTCCGCTTTTAGACATGACCGTAATTCGTCCATCGCCCAAGTTGCCATCGATATCGTTAATGTATGTAAATTGCTTTCCGCAATCAAGGATGTACAGAGAAGTGTCATTAAATAATATGTTTAATGGATGTTGTCCTGATTTTACGCCCATGTCGAAAGGATAAATTTTCATGCTTTCGGGAGTAGAAGAACTTAATTTTAACGCCATAATGTTGCCTGTTTTTACGGCATAGTAAAGAGTTGGAACGGCTCTATTAAAAGCAACCTGAACATTAATTGTACTTTCTTCGAGTTCGCGACCGCCTAATTTCACTTGCAAACGAACTGTTTGAGAACCCACATTGCTGAATTTAACTTTTCCGGGATCTTTGCCTGTAAAAGTTTCTCTGGTATTTCCATTTTCATCAAGCGTACCTTCGGGGAAAGTCCAAATGTATTCTTCTTGAAGACCTTCGGGATTGGGGAGTTCCACTTCAAAACTTACATAGGTAGTTTGAACTTCGCACATTCCTCCTTCTATAGGTTTTAATTTCATAATGGGACGGATATCACTGATAAATATCTTTTGAACCATGTATCCCTTGCCTTCTACAGTCAGTTTTACCTGATAGGTACCGGCTTGTGTATATTTATGCGTTACCGTTGTGCCTGTGGCATTTGTTCCATCGCCAAAATCCCATGTGCAGCCCGCAGTAGCAGAGGAAGTTTCAAATTTAATTTCCGCTCCTACATAATAATCCAACTGATAGGAATTATCATTCACTGAATAAGTAAATGTAACATCGGGTGAAGGCAAGTCCTCAATTGCCGGCATCTCGTCCTTGCAACTACCAGTCAAAAAAACAAGTAAACCGAATATGCCCACGTATTTTATTATTTGTTTCGTTTTCATAAGCGAATTTTTAATAGATTCATTAATAGTTATAAACAACCAACAATTGAATGGATTGTATTTTTTGAAAGACATTTAACATACTATAAAATTAAGTTAGTTAAGCATTATTATCGATTTAGTTGATAATCCGGCAGTTCCTTTTCTGTCAACGGCTTTTATGAGAGCATTCAATTGATAATTACGCGAAAATTCGACATCATAATTGTTGTTGGAAGCATTATAAATTAAGTCGGCAAATGGAATTGTTTGGTAAATATCCCGTATTTCAGCAGGAATAACTTCATTGCCCTGAGAATCTTTCGGAAAATGATAGTCATAACTTCCGGAATTCTCATTAAAAGTGGAATCCAAATAGACCTTGAAATTTTCTACCAGATTCAGTCCCGAGTACATTTTTTGAAAATCGAGAGCTTTCATTTTTGTGTACAGACTGTCTTTGAAATGTTGCATAAATCCTTTGCCAAAATAATTTATCATTTTGGAACTGTCGAAAGTTACAGGCTTTATCCATGAAATTGAACTTAAAGTTGTACTGGTAGGGAAAGTTGCATTAAAAGAATAAGCATGTAAAGAATCGTTCCAATAGCTTTCGCTGTGTGGATATTCCGAAATTTTTTGAGAAATACGTTTATCGTCCGAAGTAGTTGATGTCAACTGAAAAGTAAAGGTTTGTGTCCATGGGCACGAAACTGTTTTGGATTGCTCTTCCTTTACGCTGTACCAAACTTCAAGATGGTCAATGGGATCTTTCCCCGAAGTATAATACTGAACAAAAAACGGTACATCGCTACCTGCATTTACAGTACTGCTTCCTATTTCCCAATATACTTGCGGAGCCATTTCGCCAATAAATACGTTATCGTTTAAAGTGTCATTCTTTTCACAGGAAGACAGAAAAAAGCCCATGAATACTGACAACAGAATAGCTATTTTAAATTGTATGTTTTTCATACTCGTAATTTTTTAAGTTTAAATTTATTTCCACTCTGTTTGATCTGCGACAGTAACCTTATCGTTGTTTTTGTATGCCCAAATCATTCTTTTTTTCAGCCAATCCGGATTTTTATAAGCGCCAAGTCTTTGTAATTCCTTGCGGTTATATTTTTCTTCTGTTTCAGGGTCATAATTCAAACGGTTAACCCATGCATTGGGCGAGAATTTGGCATTGGTGCCGTAATTATCAGGTGTTGTCCAATAAGCCTCGTAGAGGTTGTAAGGTCTTGTCAATGAAAATTCTACCTTGAAATTTTCCGGATTGACATTCCTCGTCCCATCATGACAAGTTGTGACTGTATAAACAAATTGACCATCATAAGCTATACCATTGGTTTTGCTGCTATAATTGTATCGGCGCATATCGGTCCATTGTTCGGGTTGGAGATACATGGCCACATATTTTTGTTGCATCAAATCGGCAATGGTAAAGGTGTTGGCACTGGGTAGTTTGATTGTAAAGAAACGATCGTAATAAGGTTTTGTAACCGTACTGGTAGGTAATACACCCAAGCGTTCCATATTGACATTTACGGCATCAATTGTTGTCTGATAGGCTACATCTTTATCGCCTTTCCAATACTGGGCTTCAGCTTTTATAAACAAAAGTTCTTCACGTGACATAAGCATAATGTAACCATTATTCCGTGTGTAGGGATTATGTCCTTCAGTGGCATATAAATCGGGGTAGAAAGTAATTTTCATGGTTGCCGGCATGCCAATGTTATTTTCAAGGTAACGTAAAACTTTTACGTTATTATCATTTGTTCGTGGGCTCATTAATTCAACAGCGCGTGGGTCGAGAGCATAACCCGTAGAAGCTCTATGACTTGAGTAGCTTCCAAGAACGGCATAAGTGAAGAACTTGGAAGGAATAGCTTCCGAAAACAAATTTTGTCTTCCTTGCGGCCATCCAAGGTTCAAGGATGGTTGAGCCGGTCCCCACGGACAGTTCTTTTCGGCAGAGCCTCCATCATATCGATATATGGCATCAGTGTAGGAAGGGTCGTTTAATGCTGCATCCACTGCATCAATAATTTTCTGGCAGGTTTCTGGAGTATTTTCCCAATTGGGAAGTTTTCTGATAAGTATTCTTGCCTTTATGGCTTTTGTAAATGCTCTCCATTTTCCTAAATTGCCTTCAAACATTCGGTCCATGTGTTTGTCAATACGTTTGTTGCTTGGATTATTAATCCATTCATCGTTGTCATAAAGATTTATCAGTTCATCTGCTTCCTGCAACATCCATTCGTAAATAGAAGCCTGTGTATCGTATGAAGGAGAATTTGACAGGTAAACTTGTGAACGAGGCATATCGCCAAAAGCATCGGTGGTAAGCAAAGTAGAATGCAAAAGTAGGGTACGACCGATTAATACAAAATTTTTTGAATTAATTTCCTCTGCTGTCTCAATCATTCCTTTGGCGTTAACACCAATATCGTAAAAATGTCTTCTCCATTGAGGATGACGGTTCATGGATAAAAACTCCCATCCGCTTTTGTATGCGTAAGACCCTGTTTGACTGCGTCCTGCAGTAGTCAGCGCTTGTGATAAATATACTCCGTATTCGGCATGGTCGTAACAAAGTTGAGATGCGTACAGCAAGACCATCGGCAATGATTGATCGGGCGTTACTTTCACAGGTTTGTCTTTGCTTACGTTAACATCCAACCAGTCTTCACAACTGCTAAACAGGCTACTAATGGCAATAAGCAACATAAGTCCTGAAATTTTTAATATGTTTCCTTTCTTAATTATGGTATTCATTGTTGTATTGAGATTTAAAAGTTGGCATTAATGGTAAAGTTGATTCCTCTGGTATTGGGGACAGGATAATTGTCTATTCCCATCGACCCCGTTCCTCCTTCGCTAGTAGAGGCATTGATTTGTGGATCGGAACCGGTATATTTTGTTAAAAGGAATAAATTGGTGCCCGTTATCGAGCATTTGAGTCCATGAATGTAACGATTGTTTTTTAACTTGTTGGTAAAATCGTATCCCAGCGTAACATAACTCAAACGAATATAAGAACCATCTTCAATGAAATTTGAACTTACATTGTAATAATAATTTATAATTGTCTGATTGTCAAGAACAATTGGAGTTGTGTTCTTTATGTAAGAGCCATCAGTCTGTTCTACAACTCCATCCCAAACTATCTGTCTGCCACGATAAAATTCAAGCATTTTGTGTTGTCCGCTCGACCACAGGCTTCGACCTGTTACATTCATTACATCGCCTCCTTTTCGTCCATCAACAAGAAAACTTAAAGTAATTCCTTTGTATTTCAAATTGCTGGTCAACCCCATCAAAAAATCGGGTTCACGATTTCCAATCAACACACTTTTTGTAGGATTAATTTTAGGATAACCATCGGGGGTGCATATTATTTCTCCTTTTTCATTACGCAAATAGTCTTTTCCTGAAATAGCCGTGGTAGAACCATTCAGATAAGCAGTTGGAAAAATATCTCCGTATTGTGTTCCCTGCAATTCGACAATGTCTTCGGGAAGACTTAAAACCGTTCCGCGATTAAAGCCAAAATTTAAGGTGGCTGTCCAAAACAAATTTTTATTTTTTAATAGGTCTTGATCAACAGACATTTCTATTCCGTGATTTTTGATGTTTCCTTCATTTCTGGTTTGCAAAATATAACCAGAAGCAGGCGAAACACGAACGGTTACAATCTGATTATCGACAGTCGTTGAATAGTAAGCTAGATCCAATCGTGTTTTGCTGTCGAAGAAACGAGCTTCCAATCCAATTTCCCATGAGTCGGAAATTTCAGGTTGCAAATTGCTTGCCACCGACATGGTGGGATCCGCTCCATAGCCTCCATCGGGTAAAGTAGGATATTGCGTATATTTGCGGTCGAACAGATAGGGTGTGGCTACATCTTTACCTACCCTTGCCCAATTGCCACGTAATTTTCCGTAAGAAAACCAGTCATTGCTCAACCCAAAGATTTCGGAAAATATTATTCCTCCTGTTATGGAAGGATAAAAGTAGGGATTGTATTTGTAAGCAATGGTTGAAGACCAGTCCCAGCGTGAAGTTACACTTAAATTTAACAATCCTTTATAATCACTTCTCAATTCACCGAAAATTCCGGCATTTCTTTTTTCCCAATGGTTCAACGACACATCATTCGTTCCGACAATTTCGCTGACATTGGATATGCTGTATGTTCCAGGTATTACAAAATCTCTTCCGTTTATGGAAGATGAAATGCGGTTATCGGTTTTAATTTCTGTACCGGCGAGTATTTCCAAATTAAAATCTTTTGGTAAAGGTATTTTATAATTTCCCATGAGGGTTGCAGTAATTAATTCTCGTTTGCTTTGAGAATAACTGTAGTTACCAAGCAAATCCTTATCAATGCTGGCATAATCTCTTTCATTAAAATAAGGGACAGAGTAATAATAATCGTTGTAATCTTTCAATGCCTGAGCATAAGCATTTAAATCGGTATAATCACTTTCTTTCGGAGGATCCTCGAGAATAATGGAATCATCAAAACGAGGTACTTGATATCCGTCGTACAAGTAATTGTTCTGGTCGATGCTTAATCTGCCCGTAATTTCTAACCCTTTTAGTGGTTTGTAAATTAATGACCCTTGTAATAAGTTGCGCGTAGAAGAATTTAATCCGTAATCCATATATCTGCTCCATAAAGGACTAATAGGTGAATTTTCTTTTTTTGGGTTACTGATATACCGATAACGAATACTTCCATCCGAGTTCTTATAATTGGTAATATCATCATTGATTGGCCAAGAGTAGATGGAACTTATGCTTCCGGCTCCCCGATAATTGTTTTTAACGATATTGGTCATGAAGTTGGCGGAAATTTTTTTGTTGATTTCGTAGTTTCCTTTTAGCAGCACACCTATTTTATCGAGATAGTCTTTTGGGACAATCCCATCATTTCGTGAATAGTTTACCGATGCATAGGATTGAAATTTGTCGCTTCCACCATTTAAACTGAAATCGTATTTTTGATATAAACCAGTTTGAAAATAATTTTTTACATTGTTGTAGACTGGTTCATCTTTGTCCAAAAGAGGTCCCCAGCCGCCATATCCACCACTTTCCTGCGGCCGATAGAATCCCAAAGCTCCTGGTCCATAGATGGATTGCAATTCAAGTAGGCGTGTAGGATCATCTCTTTGCAAACTTGCATTTGCCGAAAATGACATTTTGCCGCTCTGAGCAGTTTTTGTTGTAATCATAATGACTCCATTGGCAGCGTTTTGTCCATATAATGCTGAAGCTGCGGCTCCTTTTAAAACGGTTACGTTTTCAATATCGCTGGGATTAATATCTGCAGCTGCCGAACCTCCACCTGAAAGCACCATGCCATCGAGAATAAATAATGGCTCATTGTTCTGACTTGGATTGATAGAGGAAATTCCTCTCAATAAGATTTGAGATCCTGCATTGGGAGATCCCCCGGAATTGGTTACACTCACTCCTGAAATTTTTCCTTGAAGTGAATTGACAAAATTTGCTGAACGTCCATCAGTAATGGCATCAGAATTAATTGATTGTACGGCAAAATTAAGTTTCTTTTTTTCTGCTTTTACTCCCATCGCAGTAACTACCACTTCTTCGATTGCAATAGCTGTTGGCGTCATTACCACATCTATTCTGTCAGCTGATGTAACTTTGCGTTCCACTTTTTCCATTCCAACATAACTGAAAACCAACGTTGCTCCCAATGGAACCGAAATGGTGTAAATACCATTATAATTGGTGATGGTTCCATTTGTAGTTCCTTTTTCCAAAATCGATGCGCCAATGATGGGTAGCCCATCTTCTTTGGATGTTACTGTGCCGGTTACTGTAACTTTCTGTGCTAAAGATACTTGAATGAAAAAAAATGGAACAGCAAATATTAAAAGAATTTTTTTCATAGGTACTAAAATTAATTGTTTTAATTTCTCTGAGTTGTATCGGACTTTTATATTTGGAATAAATGCTTTTAATAAACATTTGTGATTGCAAATAAACAAAAAAAATCTATCACTGCAAACGTTTGTTTTTTATTTAACAAAAATTTAATGTTAAATTTTGTTTTGAATTTTGTAGGCATCTATCGCTTTTTTTACTGAACCATGAATTAAGAGTATATTTCGGGCTTGTTCGTAATCAATATTCAATTCTTCTACAATGATTCTGGTGCCA
>JAAYUQ010000027.1 GCA_012517575.1 Bacteroidales bacterium
TGATAAGAATTGCAAGCAAGTTAATGTGAGGAGTGCATAATACACCTAACAATCGCTTCAAGCGGATAATCTGGGCTGTCATGGTTTGTGCTTCAGGCTTTGCCTGGCACAAACCACGCCAACCTCAGATTACCGCTTAAGAGAAATGTTAGGTGGACGCCTTCGGCGCAAAAACTATTGGACATAAATATATTTCACGATTATTGTTTAATAAATAAAGGAGTTTAAATGAAGCGGTTATTTGGATTCATAATTTTACTATTTTTTGGGATTTCTTGTTATGCGCAAGTAAGTATGCCTGAACTAATGAAAAAATCAATATTAATAATTCGCCCAGGTATATTAGATTTGAATGAAACCACTGTTGAACAGTTCTTCTTAAACAAGACATTTATAGCAAAAGAACAGCTTGATGGTACGATCGCAACATGTAGATATGGAAATGTTGAAATAAAAGGAAATTATTGTTATTTCGATATCGATATTGTTTCTGGTGATGCAGTTAATGCTAGTATTACATTTGTATTGTTATATCAAGATAAAACAACATTAATAGATTCCATTCTTGTAACTAATCATCAAACAGGTGAAAATGCAAAATCAACTGATTTTTCAGAGAAATATCAATTGTTGCTTTTTTTCAATAATCTGATTCAAAATAATGAATAATAGGAGTGTAAAATGGGCGGACCTGGTTCAGGAAGAAAAAAGACATCTGGTGGTGTTGGAGGATTGATTTTAATATTATTACTTTTTGCAGTCTTTATATTCTTTAATATTGGAATTAATATATCTTTTCTTGCTAATAATTGGCTTGGGTTGAAATTTGATATTGGTCAATTATGGACATTAGGAATTATAATTTCTGTCGTTGTTTATTTTATAATTTTTTCCTTTATCAGAGATTTTAGCTCAACATTTTCTATCTATATGATTATCAATGTCATCGTATTTTTAATTTTACTAGTAACACATTTCCTTTTTAAACTATCTTATCTTCGATTATTATTAAAAACCTTTTTTAATTGGGATTTATAATTTATCTAAAGGAGCAAATATGACAGATGCAGAAAAACGAAAGAAAATAAGAGAAAGAGAAGCTGCAGAACGCAAACGTGAAGCGGAATCTAGGAAACGAGAGGCAGAACGAAAAAAAAGGGAAAGGGAAAGGATTGCAGCCGAGAGGAAGAGACAGGCAGAAGTAAGAAAAAGAGAAGCAGAAGCCAGAAAACGTGAAAGTGAACGTAAAAGAGCTGAACGTGAAAAAGCTGCAGCTGAAAGAAAGCGACAAGCAGAAGCACGAAAACGAGAATCTGAACGAAAAAGAGCTGAAAGGGAAAGATCTGCTGCAGCAAGAAAAAGAATTTCTGCATCAAAAAAAAGAAAATAAGGTTCCATTCACCTAACAACTGCTTCAACCTGTCAATTCCTGTTGTCATGAAAGTTGCTCATCGCTTCGCTCAGCAATTTTCACGCCAAGCCCTTCGGGCCGGAATTGCAGGTTAAGCAAATGTTATACGGACCCTGCGGGCGGCGGAAAAGTATTAAGAAAGTGATGCTAATAACCGATAGTTTATAAATGAACTCAAAGAGATAACTCTTTGCAAGGGTTTCTTCAGTCAATCCGGCCCTGGCTGCGACTTCAAGGAATGCAGCTTCAGTAGGGTCCCCAATAATTTGATGTTTTTCCTGCCGGGACTGGTAGGAACTATCATTTCGGGATTTTTGCGGTTTTGAGTCAAAATTCGGTTTTTTCCCCCGAACTACAACTAACTGGTAGGAACTATCATTTCGGGATTTTTGCGGTTTTGAGTCAAAATTCGGTTTTTTCCCCCGAACTACAACTATTTTCCA
>JAAYUQ010000028.1 GCA_012517575.1 Bacteroidales bacterium
GCCATCAGAACCAGAGAAGGACGAATTCGCTTGCCTCCAAGGGAAAGCACGTATGCAATGGGACGGTAAAGTCTTTCCGGTTTTTTATCCCAATCTAACTTGTTCAGTTCTGCATTGATGATTTGAATGATTTCGCTAAAAGGAATCATGAGGAATTTATTTAATCAAAGTATTACAATTCAATTCATTTTCTATAATTTCCGTCAGCACATCAGTGATATTTAAACCTGCAGCTTTTATTTGCTGCGGGATAAAACTGGTTGGCGTCATTCCGGGTGTGGTGTTGACTTCAAGAAGGAAAATTTCATCTGTTTCGGAAATAATGTAATCTATTCTGACAAGTCCTTTACAACCTAAAATATCGTAGATTCTGGCTGTTTGAAGTTGAACTTTTTCAGTCAACATACTACTGATGCGTGCAGGTGTAATTTCCTGAACCTGCCCCTTGTATTTGGCATCATAATCGAAAAATTCATTCTGGCTTACCACTTCAGTCAAAGGAAAAACCACACGTTTTTCTTTGGTTTTATACATTCCGCAGGTTACTTCCGTGCCGGCAAGAAAACTTTCTACCACTACCTCATCATCTTCAGAAAAAGCTTTTTGAATAGCCGGCTCTAACTGTTCAATACTTTTCACCTTGCTAACGCCAAAACTGCTGCCTCCGGCATTAGGCTTAACAAAACAAGGGAATCCCGTTTTTTCGGATATTTTCTGTGAGTCGATTTTTTCATTTTTGCGCAACAAAACAGAAGCTGCCGTTCGAACATCAAAATTTTTCAGGAACTGATTACAGGTGAATTTGTTGAAAGTTATGGCAGCCGGTAAAACATCACAACAGGAAAAAGGCAAACCTATCAGGTTGAAATAACCTTGCAGAATGCCATTTTCACCCGGCGTTCCGTGTATGGTAATATAAGCAAAGTCAAAAACAATTTTTTCTCCCTTTCGAGTAAAACTGAAATCGTTCTTGTCAATCGGATATTTTTCGTTTTCAGAGTACTCCACTTGCCAGGTTTTGCCAATAATCGTAACTATCCATACGTTGAATCGCTGTTTGTCCATAAACGAATGCAATCCTTCTGCGCTTTTTAACGATACCACTACTTCTGAAGAATCTCCTCCTGCAACAATTGCTATATTCTTTTTCATCCGAAAAATTTAAAAGTTAAGTATTTGTATGTCTATATAAACAAAAAAAATCAAAATTTGCCTTTCAAAATAACAAGAGTCAGCTGCATTTTTACAAAAATGATTCAACCTTGAAAGTTTACTAAAAATCTTCTTTCCCAATTTCTGCCGCCCCAATATAATTTCTCCATTTTATGAGTAATTGCTGCATATCTTGTGGCAATTCGCTATTGAAATACATTTTTTCTCCCGTAGTAGGATGAACAAATCCTAGCGTTTTGGCATGTAATGACTGACGGGGACAAATTTCGAAACAGTTTTTAATAAACTGCCGATATTTGGCAGAAGTTGTGCCTCTTAAAATTTCATTTCCGCCGTAACGCTCGTCATTAAAAAGAGGATGACCAATGTGTTTCATGTGAACACGAATCTGATGGGTACGTCCGGTTTCGAGCCTGCATTCAACCAAAGTAACATAAGCCAAACGTTCCAACACCTTATAATGAGTGATGGCATGTTTTGCCAAAGGATTTTCATCTTCATCAAATACCTTAAACATCATACGGTCTCGGGGGTCGCGTGCCAATGCTCCCACAATTGTTCCTTCATCTTCTTTTATATTTCCCCATACCAGCGCTTCATACAGACGGTCGGTAGTTTTATTGTAAAACTGTTTTCCCAGATGCGTTTTTGCTTCTTCGGTTTTGGCTATCAGTAAAAGTCCGGAAGTATCCTTGTCGATGCGGTGAACCAGCCCAATACGGGCATCGTTAAAATCATACTTTGGATTGTCTTTGAAATGATAGGCCAGCGCATTCAGCAAAGTTCCTTCGTAATTGCCAACACCCGGATGAACCACTAAACCCGGTTGCTTATTAACAATCAGCAAGTCATCATCTTCATAAACTATGTCAATGGGAATGTTTTGCGGAATAATTTCAAACTGACTTGGAGGATAAGTCATCACAACGGAAATGATGTCATTCGGTTTCACTTTGTAATTGGCTTTCACCGGCTTCTCGTTGACCAGAATATTTCCTGCATCAGCAGCTTCCTGAATCCGATTGCGTGAGATATTGGCCATGCAATTGACCAGATATTTGTCAATCCGGATCGGACTTTGCCCTTTATCCGCTATAAATCGAAAATGTTCAAAAAGTTCCGGCTCTTCTGCCGAATCGGAAAAATCTTCCCATTTTGTTACTTCCAACAATTTCTTTATTCGATTTTATTGGTTTTAAAAAAATACTTCGTCGTCTTGAGGCTGAACGGTAGTTTCCTCTGTGTTTTCGTCGTCAGAATCCACAAGTTTTGATGTTGAAGTAGTTGCCCAAACATCTATACGACTCCCTGCCGGCATAGATTCACCGGCTCGTGGAAGTTGCCGATAAACAAAATAATCGTTTTCATTTCCGTTGGGTGGCACATCATAATTGATTGACCCTATGACAAACGATTTTGTAAGCGCATTTTGTTTGGCTTCTTCCAAAGTCAAACCTTTGAGTGAAGGCACTGCGGAAATTCCTTCCCCATAGCCGCTGCCTACAACAAGAACAACCGAACTGCTTTCCGGAATCTTGGTACCGGGTAAAATGCTCGAACCGTTGTATTTCACATCAATAACCAAATCTTTAAATTCGGACGACCGGTACTGTACACTCGCTACTTCCAAACCCACTGCGTTGAGCATGGCTACCGCTTGGCGATAAGAAACATCGATAATTTCGGGCAGTGGTACTTTTTGAACTTGAGTAGAATTTATAATCAGATAAACAGGTCGATTTTTCTTCAAGGTAGATTGTGGAGGTGGCACTTGTTCGATAATGACACCGGACTTTTTTCCTCTAACATAAACCGAATCGATAATTTTATAATTCAGACCCTTTTTTGCGAGCTGATTTCCTGCTTCTTCCACATATAATCCTCTGACATCTGGCACAATTTCAGCTTCGCCATGATGCGTATAAAAATCAATACACATCAATGTAATCCACACCAATGCTACAAAAACAAGAATAGCAAGCAGAATATTCTTAATTACAAATCCTGAAAAAGATTCTTTCCAAAATTTTTTGAAGTCCATAAGTTTGTCAGGGTCTTTTGAAAAAAATGAAGCTGTAAACTTCTATGAAAAAATTTTATTCCAAAAGTACGTAAATTATTTTATTATCGGCATATCAGAAACAAAAAAAGTAAAAACCCCCTTAGAAGTTCTTACTTTATTTATGTGAACAGTAATTGGATCCCGACTGATTACAATTTTGGACGTCCTTCATCGGAAACTGTCAGTTTTTTTCTGCCTTTTGCCCGACGTGAAGCCAAAACCCTGCGTCCGTTGGCAGTAGTCATTCTTTCACGAAATCCATGTTTGTTTCTTCTTTTTCTTTGCGAAGGTTGAAATGTCCTTTTCATCGTACTTGGTATTTGCTGTTGTTTTCTTCCAGATTTTTAGACGACAAAAGTAACAATTTTTTTTGAAATACCAAAGATTTTTATTTTAAACTATCATCGAAAACAAAATCAGTCAAAATACTAAAACTTTAATGAGGCTGATGGTCGAAATTTTATTATCTGTATACCCTGACCATAATTTTATAAGTCTTATTTCTAAAATTTGTTCAAAAAATGTGGAATAAAATTAGATTTTTGGATACATATTGATTTTTACTTTAAAATGTTTCCCTTTTCGATCAATTAAAAGAAGCAGGGGCTTTTTTGATGGTTTTTCGAAATAATCTCTTATTTCAGTCAAGGTTAAAGAATAGACTTTAATATTATTTAATTCTTTGATAATGTCTCCTTCTTCAAGTCCACTTGCCTGGGCTGGTGAACCATTCCAAATATTGGAAATTTCTATTTCGGGAAAAATTGAGTTTGTTTGATTTATTTCTATGCCTGCAATATTATATCGAAAAGGTTTTTTAAAATTGTAATTTGGTTTGAAATAAAAATTTTTATTGTGTGTATCGATAATGATGTTGAATCTTTTTAGAAGTTGACCGCCAATAGTACCATCTCTATCAGACTTAATAAGAGCTGGTGTCATGGAGGAAGAATCAAGAAAAACGACAATAGGTTGAAAAAAACAAAAGTTTGCAATACAAAGCTGTGGAACCCTTGCAAAAATTCCTGTAATTTCTCCACTTAATCCTTCTCCAATTCTTCCGTGCACCGATTTTTCGGGCATTTTCACAGATTTATTGCTGATAGTCTGAAACCATGCTGTTAGCTCTGCACCTGTATCAATGAGCATTTTAATTTTGCGGTGAGCCGAATCTGTTTCGAGGATATTTAAGTAAATAAACATTTTCTGAGATTCGATATTCATTTTAATGGATTGATATCCTTTAGGTGGTTTAAAGTCGAGTTGGTTTCTGTAAAATTTCAGTCTTTTGTTGGTATAATCTATTTGAACAATATAATCGGTAAAAAAATCGTAGCCAATGATTCCGTTGATTTTGGTACCCAGTTCTTGCGAAAGATTGAAAAAACCGTTTGGCAAGACAAAAACATCTTTGTTGAAAAGTTTAATTTTACCAATTTGTATTGTATTGCTATCACTAAGCAAGGTGGTAATGGGATCGTTCCCGCCTAACCCCTGCAAGGTTTTGGTAGCTTTATAATTTAATAAAACTTCATCATTTGCACCCAATTCGGTAATTATGGCATTCTTTACTCCCGAATCGAGAATAAAATATAAAGGGTTCGAGTTATTAATTTTCGCTTGCAATATAATGAATGAACCACTCATCTGAAAGGGATAAGAAGCCACAAGTTTACGGGCAAAAATTGCTTGTTCAGAAAGGAATGAACAGACAATAAACCACATTAATATTTTGGTCTTAAAATTCAAGGAATTTCTTTGTTAACAATTACTTCCTTTTTTCAAGTTGTTTCTGAATCTTTTTTATGGCTGATTCAATGGGTTTTTCGGGTTCAATCACGTTGTAAGTACCCCAAAATTCGGGATCGGAAAAACCGGAAACTTCATCTCCGATAATTACCGTTGGACGTAATTTATTTTTCAACTTCTTCTCTTCTGTGGCATTTTCCCAATCGGTAACAACCATTTCTATAACTGTATAATAATTGGAATTGAATAATTTTCTTTTCCAATCAATTTTAAAATCCAATTCTATCCGACTGTAATTATAATACCATTTCCCATCTTTTTCAATATAATCCATCCGGTAAGAAGCATTTGTCAAAAAAACTTTCGCATTAAGCGGTTTTTTACGTATCAGCAGTGAAGCAGATTTTTCCTTGTCAGTAAGGTCGAGATGAAAAATGGCACTTCTCAAGGCAAGACTTTCAGCGTCGATATACAGTTTCCCATAATACAGAGGAATGCTTACTGATGGCCGCTGCTTGAAGTTGATGATATAAATAAGATGATGATCGATATAGGTAGTGCGATCAAAAGAGAATTCATAATTATCCTGCATTTTTTCGGTAAAAAGATAATCCGGATTTTTCATCACATCCATGTAAAGGGAATTGTAAGGGCCACCCATTAATTTAAAAACCAGTGTGTCGAGTTTTTTGTAGTCGGTTTGTTTTCTGCTTTTATACAACTCTGCCTGATCCTGCCGGAATGAAGCGTAAGGCTGTTTTAAAATGTCCAC
>JAAYUQ010000029.1 GCA_012517575.1 Bacteroidales bacterium
GCCAAATATCCGATATTGGCCAATTTATTGATGATGACTTTCTCGTATTCGCCCTTCGCTTCCTTTTCCAAGGCTTTCTCGATCCAGTAGACGTTTGATTGAATACGGGGAAGATAGTTTTTTAATACTCTTTCCATTTTTCCCTCCCATAAAATTTTATCTTTCCCCTCCAAGTGAAACTTAATTTCATGTCTATTGAAAATTTTTTTCACCCATCCTTGCTCCGATTTTCAAAAAGTTCCATCTAATGTGTTCTTTGAGGTAATTATTGGAAACTGAAAAAGCAAAATAATCCGCTTCCATTTCTTCATAATCAATAAAACTGTCGGAACATACAAAAAAACAATTAAACCGGTTGGTACAGTGGAGGTAACCATGGCCCAGTTCATGCAGGAGCGTGTGAGTTTGTTCTAATTCGCTTATTGTGTTGTTGACAAAAATATGTTTTTCATACCCCAGCACCATCATTCCGTTTAAATCCTTGAGGTCTTTAAATACCACCTCGATGTTATTGTTTTCGATCTGTTTTACAATCTGATCCAGAATTCCAAACTTAAAACCGCATTTAAGAGCAAGCTCAAAAATACGCATGATGTCCGATCCGCTAAGATAAGTAAGGCTTGGGTCAATTACAGGATTCATTTTTTTTTATTCTCCTTTTCTTGTTTTCCCACCTTCCTTTTGGATCACGTATTTTAAAACATCGATCACCACCTTTTTTGATTCTATTGATAAATCCCCTCGTTTATCGAGGAATACGCCTTGAAAATGTTTGCAGAGGTCTTGGATTTCTGCGTCAAGGTCTTTTTCTTCTTGCTCAACCACTTTAATATCTGATTTGTCGATAATTCCGGCACGATAAAAAACCTCGGCCTTTGGAACACCTAAAACATCGGCTATTTTACGCAAGTTGTCAACCCCTGGTGATTTCCCCTGTAACCACGAATTGACCGCAGGCCCAGAAACGCCTATTGCTTTCCCAAATTCTTCTTGAGTATATCCCTTATTTAAAAGTTGTTCACGAAGCCAATCTTTAAATTCCATAAGCATATATTAACATAATATTAACTAAATTTTAATAATATTTTAATCTTTCTATTGACAATCTCAAAATGAGTTATTATAATATTAATAAAATATGAATTAGAGGTTTCAAATGGCCATAAAAGTAAGAAAAGATAAGCTTTTAGAGGTTGTAAAAAATAGCGGATTAAAGTTTCATGAGTTTGCTTACAATGTTGGAGTTACTCAAAATTATCTTTACCGTATAAAAAACGAAGGTTTAACAGTAGGAAATAAGCTCATTGAAGGATTAATCAGAATTTCTGGTTTGTCCTTTGATGAGCTTTTTTATTTTGAACAAGAAAAAACTCAAAATGAATTAACTGTTTCTTTACAGAGAAAAAAATGAATCAAAACATGGTCACTTTTGCATTTTTTCGTCGACTCAACTGCACAAAAATTCTCGCTCATTCATTCAAGGCTATAACTTCATGGCTTTATGTATTCGAGCAAGAAAAAACATAGAGATATAGGAGGAGTCAAAAATGGCACAACCCACACCACTTAGGGCAATCCGGCTCAAATGCTTAGATTGTTCAAATAACCAACCCTTAGAAGTTAAAAATTGCACCATCACAGATTGCCCCCTTTATTACTACCGCTTAGGCAAAAATCCGAAACGTAAGGGTATGGGCAACCCTGAAGCGTTTAAAAAATATCGGGAATCTCAAGCAAAAAATTGTGGGTTGGCCGACCCAGACAAGCCACATGACTTTAAAACCAAAAACGAAAGAAAGGAGGCTCAATGTGTCAACTCGAAAACCAGCAAAATATACCGTTACCGTTATTGAAGGAGACGAACCCTTATCAGAGCAAGTTATCCAACAGGTAGCAAAAATTTTGCTGGAATCCAAAAGAAAGAGAGAGGAGAAAAAATGTGCAAGTTTTTGAAGACGATCTTTTGCCGATCGCCTAAAACATTCTTAAAAGTGGTTCGCATTGGTAGGGATCATATTGAATTTGAAGAAATTTCAGAATCAATTCATTACCAAGACTGGAAAAGAAGACAAAAAGGGAAGGTGCCGTTGGCATGGTGATTATCTCGAAAGACGAAGCAGAAAGATTAGATCGGTTGGTTGCTCAATTCGGGCAAAGAACCGTTATGGAAGCCTTGGAAGAAAAAATGATGGGGAATTGGTCAGTTACTTACTTTCCTGATGTTGATAGTTGGGAAGTTTCCGACTATGGCGATCATTCTTATATCATCAAAGACGGAGAAAAATGTAACTGTGGGAAAGGATACGGAAAGAGCGGATCATGTATCCATCAAGTCTTGGTTGAATTAAAAAAATGGGATTTGGAGGAGGAGCTCAATGAAACAGGTTGATTTTATTTTATTTGAGTTTCGGCGGAGAGCTCAACAAAAGGTGGAGGAAAACATGATTAAAAAAATAAAGAGTGCCGAGTATGCCCACTCGACACCCAAAGAAAAAGAAACTAAATTGAACAATCATAATAATACCACTCCTCTGGGGGTGATGTAAATGGTTAAGGAAGATTTCTGCTACCTTTGTGATTATATCGAACATTTTCCTCCTTCTTTTTTTGACCCCGGGGACGCTCAATGCCCCGGGGAGTTTGAACCTGATAGTCAATTTTGTCCTCGCCATAACGAATGGATTGAGGAGCTAATAGAAGAGGAGGAATACGATGAAGTTGATGAAACTTACGCTTAAAAATTTCAAGGGTATTAAAGA
>JAAYUQ010000030.1 GCA_012517575.1 Bacteroidales bacterium
ACCAACTTTGAACTTTACAAAGTACTCAATGAAGTCTCGTTGAACAACAAAACTGTTAATGGCAAAGAATTCAAATGGGATTTTGGGAATGGACAAAGCAGTAACGTAATAAATCCGAAATATACTTATCCTTCTGCCGGTGAATTTCAAATCACACTGACCGGCAAAAACGAAAACAGTGTAACGTCATGGTCTCAAAATGTGAGCATTCAAGGACTGGATCATTTTGAACCCAAAGCAGCAGGCAATAGCGGTTGGGTTACACTGCAAATATATGGTGGCGATTTATCAGCGGAAGACACGCAAATTCTTTTAAGAAAATCCGGAAATCCCGATTTGGTTAGTGATTCGGTTTTTGAAATTGCACCGGGTGTTTTGCGTACCCGCATTCCGGTTGACAGCGTTGAAACCGGTAATTGGGAAGTGATTGTAAAGAAAGGTGTAACAGAACAAAAATTTCCTGATCCATTTGTAGTTCAACCAACATTCAGTCCCGAACCCTGGGTTTCGTTTGACGGAAGAGGCGCCATCCTGTTCAATCGCTGGCAAACTTACACCCTGAATTTTGGCAACAAAGGCAATGTAGATACGTACAGTGTTCCGGTTTGGTTTGCCATCACGGATGATCCGAATCTGGAAATTGAATTTATCGATTTCAAAATGGACGTTTCGCAAATGGCAATAGATAAAGGCATTGCAACAGAAATCAGAAACATTGGCGAATACTTTACCACCGATACCGTTTTTAAAAATCACGCTATGGCTCGTGTTTATCCATTCATGCTGCCTGTGATTAAGGCAAATTCTTCGGGTGCCATTCATATTCGGGTAAAAACACCAAAGGCCTTTGATACAAAAGTCTGGATGAATCCCAGCTGGCTGGAAAAGGTACCAGAAAAACATTATGCTATTTCACTTGTAAATAAAGAAAGACAAAATGCGCCGGCCGTTACTTCCGATGGTTTGGCTGCTGCCGAATGTATGGTGAAAGTGCTGGGAACAGGTGTCATCGATATTGGTACTTCAGCTATTCCGGGTGTCGGTTGCGTATGGTCAACAGGAAAATATGTTTACAGCTTAACCGACAAATCTTCCTACAAGGATAAATGGGCAATTGGGAACACACTCTGGAATGGAGCCGTTACTTTTGTGGATTGTGGTATAAATTTGAGTGGTGTAGGCGGCATAGTGAAAGGAATGGGCGTATTTTTGGCCAATATGGCCGGTTATGCCAACGATTTTGCCAACTGCAATCATTTTAGAAAAGACAGCGAAAGAGATCGAAACATAAATGCTGTTTCTTCGTTTGACCCCAATGAAATGATTGGACCTGCCGGCATCGGCAAAGAAAATTGGATACAAAATATCAATGAAATTCCTTACACCATTTTGTTTGAAAACAAAAGTACGGCTACTGCTCCGGCACATAACGTTGTGGTTACCGACACGTTGGATTTGAACACTTTTGACTTGAAAAATTTCAGTTTCGGTAATTTTGGTTGGGGCGATTCCATTTTCTCTCCAATTGGCACAAACTTGAAAGAATTTTCCAGAGACATCGATTTGCGTCCAGGGAAAAATCTGATTGCGCGTGTATCTGCCAAAGTCGATACGTTGACAGGCATTGTGAAATGGGAATTTCTGTCGTTGACACCGGAAACTTTGCAGGAAGAAGAAGATCCATTTCTCGGATTCCTTCCACCCAATGTCAATTCGCCGGAAGGAGAAGGTTTTGTCAGTTTCTCCGTAGGTTTGAAAGAAACGTTGGCTTCGCATCATCGTATTGTCAATCAGGCAACTATAAAATTTGATGAAAATGAACCAATTCTGACCAATGTCTTTGAAAACACGCTGGATAAAGATGTTCCCGAAAGTCAGGTAACAGCACTTACGCCCAAAATGGGAGGAAAAATTCTGGTAGAATGGGCTGGTGTTGATAACAGCTCCGGCATCAAACATTACAGTGTTTTCGTACAAAAAGACGATGAAGAAATCAAACCGTGGATACTCGATACGATGGCTGTCAATGCAGAATATCAGTTGGCTGAAAAAGGGTCAACCTACAAATTTTACAGCATTTGCATGGATAGCGTAGGATATAGGGAAAACACACCGGGCGATTTTGATGCTCAACTGGTTTATACTGCAGTAAAAGGTACACAAACCGAAAAAGAAAACTGGCTCATTTATCCCAATCCTGTACGTGAGATGTTGCATATACAACTGTCTAATGCGCCTTTCGTGGATAATTTCATTATCGAATTGTTCAGCATGAACGGTCAACGATATTTTATGGGAAATTTCCAAACACTTCGAATAAGAGAAGGTATCTATTTACCGGTCAATAATTTACCTGCCGGACAATATCTCTTAAGAATTCTTTATGACAAAGGGAGTTTCTCAGAGAAAATAAGTATTCGGTAAAAGCAATTGCATATAAACAACATTTATAGTATATCGTTACAAAAAATAATCTGTAAAAAAATTAATTTTAAAGAGCCGGGCAAACCACCCGGCTCTTTAATTATGAGAACAAAATTTTTACAAACACAGGATATACTCAATAAAAAGCAAAATGCAAATCT
>JAAYUQ010000031.1 GCA_012517575.1 Bacteroidales bacterium
TCTGCTAAATTTACTGTAGATGGTGGAAATGAAATATCTACAAGTAGTGGAAGTACTAATTTGATGGAATTGCATGAGTTTGTTTATTCCGGATCTGCTGCTGGTTACATGACTATTGCTAATGTTACAGGAACGACTACCTATTTGACCGAAATCAAAACGGTAAAAGCTGTTGCTTACAAGTCGGTTATAACTGTTGGAGCGGATAAGGAATATCAAAACATTAATGATGCGTTGGCTGCTGTTCGCTGCATGACGCGCGAAAATACTGATACCGTAAAAATAATGATAGATCCCGGAAATTACGAAGAAATGTTGGTGATTGATATTCCAAATGTTACTTTGGTTAATGCTTCTACAACACCAAGTATAGCTCTTTTAAACAAAGGTGTGGATATTGATGCAAATGCTGTGCGAATTACTTCCTATTACGGACACGGATACAATTACTTCAGTATGGGCACCAACCAGAAATGGAATGCAGATGTACTGAGAGTAAACAAGGAAAATGGTTATACAACCTATTCAAATACTGGAAGTGGTACAACTAACGGTTCTTACTGGAATGCAACAGTGGTAGTTTCTGCTTCCGGTTTCAGAGCTGACAATATAATTTTTGAAAATTCTTTTAATCAGTATATTTCAAAAAAAGAATCAGAGGATGTTGTTCAGGAATGGACAAGCGGAGGAAAGGGTACCCGTCCTACAACTTACGGGAGTACGGATGTCCAGAATAAGAGCTTTGTAGAAAGAGCTGCAGCTATTGCATTTACGGCAAGTGCCGACAGAGCAATTTTAAATAAGTGTCGAGTTGTTGGTCGTCAGGATTCATTTTATGGAGCTGAAGGTGCCAGAATTGCAGTTTATAAAGGGGTGTTGATGGGTGCTACCGATTATTTGTTTGGAGGCATGACACTGATTTGCTATCAAACGGATTTGGCAATGAATACGAGTGAAGCAAGTTCGGATGTTGCTTACATAACGGCGGCGCAACAAAATACAGCTCGTGGTTTTTTAATGTATGAGTGTAATGTAACTTCGGCGGTTCCTTCTGTGGAGACAGCTTCACTTTATCGCTCCAAACCCGGATACTTTGGTCGTCCGTGGCAACCAACTACCAGCGAAGTAGTATTTTACTCTACAACCATTGAAACTACAAATAATCCAAGTTTTGACGGACTATCCTTGATTGTCCCTGCTGGATGGAATAATTCTTTGGGAGGAACTTCCGATAAAGTTTACGAGTACAACACCATAGAAAAATCGGGAATTGACAACTCTTCTTCGCGCGTTTCTTGGTCAAAAGTAATTACAGAACCGGTTTTAAGCGATGGAACAGCAATTACAACTTTCAATTTTACAAAAGGAACGGATAATTGGGATCCTATAAGCATTTTAAAATCTAAGGATTTAAATGCAGATTTTTCATTACCAAAGATAGAAGATTTTGTTCAGATATTTTCAGATGGAAGTAAAGTCTTCATTTCAAATGTAAAAAAGCCCTCCAAAATAAAAATTTATAACGTAAATGGTTCTTTATCTTTTGTTAAGGAAAT
Source organism: Bacteroidales bacterium (assembly GCA_012517575.1). Classification (GTDB taxonomy): domain Bacteria; phylum Bacteroidota; class Bacteroidia; order Bacteroidales; family Paludibacteraceae; genus MVYY01. Next base: position 1,557 of record JAAYUQ010000031.1, read on the forward strand.
ATCCGAAGATGATGAAATTGCACTGGGTAAAGGTTTCTGGATTGTGAATATAGTGAATAGTGAAGGCAGTAAAACAGCAAAAGTTTTAATAAATAAATAAATGAGTAAAAATAGCAGAGTCACAATTTTGTGTTTTTTAATTTCAAGTGTTTTTTTGTTTCCCATATTTGCTCAAGTTCCGGCATTCCCCGGAGCAGAAGGTGATGGAATGTACACTACCGGTGGACGTGGAGGAAAGATACTTTACGTAACCAAACTCACTGATGACGGGACAACAGGCACGTTGCGCTGGGCAATCAATCAGTCGGGTGCAAGAATTATTATGTTCAAAGTAGCCGGTATTATTCCGCTTACTTCTGAACTCAGGATAAAAAACAGTAACCTGACTATCGCCGGCCAAAGTGCGCCGGGTGATGGAATTTGTCTGAAAAATTACCCGGTTGTAGTTCAGGCAAGTAATGTGATTATTCGTTTTATGCGATTTCGAATGGGCGATGAGGCAGCTGCAGCCGATAAATTGGCGGGAAACACGTCTTACAGTTGGGATGGTGCAGATGCTATTTGGGGAAGAGATGCAAGCAATATTATTCTTGATCATTGTTCGATGAGTTGGAATATTGATGAATGTGCTTCCTTCTATGACAATAAAAATTTTACGATGCAGTGGTGCATTCTCGCAGAAAGTTTGAGAAATTCAGTGCATTCGAAAGGAGCACATGGTTATGGAGGAATTTGGGGTGGCGAACCGGCAACTTTTCATCATAATTTGCTGGCTTTCCACGACAGTCGCAACCCAAGATTTTGTGGAAGTCGTTATACCAATAGCCCTGCTACCGAAAAAGTGAATTTTACCAACAACGTTATTTACAACTGGGGCAGTAATTCGGGTTATGCCGGAGAAGGTGGTTATTACAACATGATGAATAATTATTACCGTTCGGGAAAAGCAACTAAAACTTCAAATGGTGTATATTATCGAATTTTTAGTCCTAATGCTGATGATGGATCGAATACTCAACCCAAAGGTGTATGGGGACATTTTCATTTAAGCGGGAATATTATGATCAATACGCCGAGTGTTACGGAAAATAACTGGTTGGGATTTCAGCCTAGTGGAACTTATTCAGATTCAATTAAGTCGGAAGTCCCTTTTGAGTTTCCTCCTTATTTAAGGTTGCAACGTGCCGATAGTGCCTACTTGAGTGTAACGAGCTTTGCAGGGGCAAGTTTGAAACGAGATGCAGTGGACACGAGAATTGTTAATAATGTTCTAAATGGAACAGTTACGGTTACCAGCGGAAGCAATGGAAGCACCGGCGGTTTTATTGATTCTCAGGCTGATGTTGGTGGATGGCCTGAATATACTTATGATCCTGCATCCGTTCCGAGTGATACAGATGCCGATGGAATGCCCGATGATTGGGAAACATCAAAAGGTTTGAATCCAAACGATGCTACTGATGGCAGTACAAAAACGCTCGATGGACAATACACTAATGTTGAAGTTTATCTGAATGAATTGGCTGCTCCTGTTGTAAATCGACAATATTTAGAAAGTAATACGGCTGTAAACGAAATTCAAGCAAACTCTTCTTTGCGTATTTATCCCAATCCTTTCAAATCGGGAAATTTAAATATCAAAACAGATGAAAAAATCAATAAAGTCGGATTTTATTTGTTGACCGGTACAAAAATATATGAAAAAGAAATTGTTGGAACAGAAGTTTCATTTACCATGCCACAGTTAAATGTCGGAATTTATCTTGTAAAAGTTAAAATGGAAAATGGAAAAGTTCTTCCAACGCTTTTGATAGTTGAATAATAATTACGATAAAATGAAAATCTTCAATAAATTGGTTCTTGTTTGTTTTCTTTGTATGGTTGGCGTTTTTACATCCGCTCAAATCCAGGCTTTTCCCGGAGCTTGTGGAGGAGGAATGTTTGCTTCAGGAGGCAGAGGCGGACGGGTTTTATATGTAACTTCACTTGCCGACGATAATTCTGAAGGTACGTTACGTTGGGCAGTCAGTCAAAAAGGGCCAAGAACCATTCTTTTTAAAGTTTCAGGAATTATTTCTTTGGAGAAAACATTAAACATTAAAGAACCAAATCTGACGATTGCTGGACAAAGTGCACCCGGAGACGGCATTTGCATCAAAAATCATGGGGTTTTCATTGCAGCCGATAATGTGATTATTCGTTTTATTCGTTTTCGTCTTGGTAATGAGCTGATACACAATGAAAGCGATGCAGTTGGAGGAAGAAATTGTAAAAATGTAATCATTGATCATTGTTCCATGAGCTGGAGTATTGATGAGTGTGCTTCGTTTTATTCAAATGAAAATTTCACCTTGCAGTGGTGTATTGTTTCAGAATCTTTAAACAATGCCGGTCATGCAAAAGGTGCTCACGGATATGGAGGGATTTGGGGCGGAAAAAATGCCAGCTTCCATCATAATTTGATTGCTCACAATGTAAGTCGTAATCCTCGATTTAACGGTTGGAAAAGGGAAGGATTGAAGTATAATACTTCTATTGATGAAGAACGCGTCGATTTCAGAAACAATGTGATTTTTAATTGGGGCGACAATAGTTCTTATGGTGGTGAAAATGGAAAATATAACATTGTGGGAAATTATTTCAAATATGGACCTGCGACAAAACCATCAGCCAGATTCAGAATCACACAAATAGATATGGATAGCCATCCGGAAATGGTTTCTCCCGGCTTTGGACAATATTTTATCGAAAAAAATTTTGTGTATAACTGTCCAGAATGTATGGAAGACAATTGGGAATGTGTATCTTATGCCGAAGGCGTTGACAAGCAACTTTGTAAGGTAACACAACCTTTTGAATGTACCCCCGTTATAGAACAACCTGTTGAAATTGCCTATAAAAAAGTATTGCAATTTGCAGGTGCTTCATTGAGCAGAGATGCAGTGGATAAACGAATTGCCAAAGAAACTTTTAAAGGAAAGGTAACTTATAAGGGTTCTATTAGCGGCAGACCCGGCATTATTGATTCTCAAAATGATGTGGGTGGGTGGCCTGTTTACCGTTCCAACCAACCATATCCAGACAGCAATCAGGATGGTATTCCAGATGGCTGGCTCGAAAAAAAACATCCCGGAAAATCTGCTACCGATTTTAACGAAGAAGGTTATACTTATTTGGAAGTTTATCTGAACAGTTTGGTCGAAAAAATAACTCAATCGGAATATGCCGGTGCTTTGTCCAATAAATTGTAGGCAAAAATGAAAAAGTTTTTTCCAATATTGCTGGTTTTTTTCATGGTTTTTTCTGTGATGTCATATGCCAATAAGGTTATTGTGGTGGACAGAAACGGGACGGGTGATTTTCGGAATATTCAGCAAGCCATTGATGCTGTTCGGGCATTTAACCCAGACGGTTGGGTTACCATTTACATAAAAAACGGATTTTATAAAGAAAAAATTGAAATTCCGACTCATATTTGCAATATCCGATTGATTGGCGAGAACAGAGACAAAACTATTATCAGTTTCGATGACCATGCAAAAATCAATAATATGGGAACATTTAAAACCTACACCTTAAAAATTTGCGGTAACGACATTTTGGTTCAAAATCTGACAATAGAAAATGCAGCAGCACCTGTGGCTCAAGCGGTGGTATTGCATGTTGAAGGCGATAGAATTGTTTTTTTGAATTGTCGTTTTTTGGGAAATCAGGATACTGTTTATGCCGGACGCGAAAATTCTCGCCAGTATTTTGAAAATTGCTATATCGAAGGAACAACCGATTTTATTTTTGGCCCGGCTACCTGTTGGTTTGAAAAATGTCAGATTCACTGCAAACGAAATTCATACATCACGGCAGCCAGTACACCACAACATATTCAATATGGATTTATTTTTAATAATTGTACTGTTTCACTGGCTGATTCCGTAAACGCTGTTTATTTGGGAAGACCGTGGCGACCTTATGCCATGACTGTTTTCATGAATTGTTATTTACCCAAAGGAATTGTTCCTGCCGGTTGGCACAATTGGAATAATCCGGAAAATGAAAAAACAGCACGATATTATGAATACAACAATTCTGGCGAAGGAAGTAAAACTGACCTGCGGGTAAAATGGGTAAAACAGCTTACCCCAAAGGAATCTGAAGATATGACAATCGAACATGTTCTTGGAAATTTTGTGGAAAACATAAAAAGAGGAAATATGATAGAAACACTTCAAATTAAATGAAAAATTCTTTAAAAAAATAACTACAATCAATTAATTATCTATTATTCAATTATTTATTAACAAATTAAAATTTTACTATTATGAAAAAAATTTTACTTGGTGCCATTTTATTGGCCAGTGCAACAACGATGTTCGCACAAAAAACATGGAATTTTAGTGTCACGGAGAAATTTCCGGCTCAAACATTTTCATCCACGACTACAATTGATGGGTTGAAAATCATGGCTACTGCTGAGGCAACGGTGGTGATTGATGCAAATGCAAAAAAACACGGATCTTATTCTTTTACTCAGCGTTTGAAATTAGGTGGTTCAGGAGGCTTCACGGCTGAAAATCGGTATATGCCAACTACTCGTGCTTTGGTATTTCAGGTTAGTGGTCCCGGAACTATAACAGTTTGTTGTCTTTCGTCAAGCAGTAGCACAGACAGAAGGTTGTTGCTTACTAATGGGACTGATTCAATTTCTTCTTTCAGTGCTCCCGGAACTTATAGCGATGCAGAGGGGAATAATATTCCTTTAGAAACTTTCAACTATACTGGTGGAGCTGCAACTCTTTATTTGTATTCAGTTAGCAGTGGTGTGAATATTTATTTATTGGATGTTTCTTCAGCAGTAGACATTGTTGATTTTATAAAAAATCCAACACATAACACATTTGCTTCTTTTAACGGTTCTGAAATTGTAAATGCTAATGGTTTGTCATTACAGGTTTTTAATGCAAGCGGAAAAAGAATTATTGCTTCTTCCGCCACCACAATTTCTACAGCTCAACTTCCAAAAGGAGTATACATCGTCCGTGAGATAGGAACATCTAATACTTTAAAATTTGTAAAATAGTTTTTTAAATAAGTTGTAGTTTTACGAGCTGTTCAAAGATTTTGGACAGCTCGTAAAACTTTATTCATTCAAACAAATCTAATTCATTCAATTACAAACTTTAAAATTTAGAATCTTACCTCATGAACAAAACTGTTATTCTCTTTCTCAATTTAATGTTTATCTTTTCGTTATCAGCTTATTCACAATCAATCGACATTTTTGAAGCAAACGGCTGGCTGGAATCGGCTTATCTCAAGTGGCATTCTTCCGGTTCGTTAGAAAGCTATAATGTTTACTATTCAGGAGGAGGATTTACGAATAAAAAAATTGACAGTCCTTTAATTCGTAAATATGCAGATTATTGGAGGGCCGATATTGTCGGATTGTCAGAAGGAGAATACAGTTTTATGGTTAAGCCTGTAGTGAATGGAACGGAAGTCGAAGGAGCATCGGTAAGTTCCATATCAGTCAAAGCTCACGACAGGAGTGGTTTTGCTTTTCAAGGCAATCGCGTTCCGGGCGCTTATAAAAGTGATGGAACATTAAAAGACAATGCGGTCATTCTTTACATCAGCGAAAATAATAAAAATTCGGTTTCTATGACGGTTACCGGAGCCAGCTCCAATCCTTGTGTCGGATTACAAACTATTTTGGATGGTTTTAAAAAAGGAAAAGACAATCGTCCCCTATCGGTTCGATTGATTGGGCAAATTACTGACCTTGATTATATGTTGAATGGTGATATTGTGATCGAGAACAGCAATAATGCTTCGGGATCTATCACTTTTGAAGGAATTGGCGATGATGCGGTGGCTGATGGTTGGGGTCTACGTTTAAAGAGCGCATCCAATGTCGAAGTCAGGAATATTGGATTTATGAATTGCGACAGTGGTGAAGGCGATGATATTGGGCTGCAACAAGATAATGATCATATCTGGGTTCACAACTGCGATTTTTTTTATGGACAAACTGGCAGCGATGCCGATCAAATTAAAGGAGATGGAGCGCTCGACTGTAAAAAATCAACTTATGTTACTTTTTCTTATAACCATTTCTGGGACAATGGGAAATGCAATTTGTTAGGTTTAAGTGAAGGTACTACTTCCGGCCTTTACATTACGTATCATCACAATTGGTACGATCATTCCGATTCGCGGCATCCTCGTGTTCGTTATTATTCTGCTCATATTTACAACAATTATTATGATGGCAATGCAAAATACGGAGTCGGAGTAACGACTGCAGCTTCTGTTTTTGTTGAAGGAAATTATTTCCGTAATTGCAAATATCCAATGCTGATTTCAATGCAGGGTACTGATGTTTATCAATCCGAAGGAACATTCTCGAGTGAAGATGGAGGTATGATAAAAGCTTTCAATAATTACATGACAGGACAAAGTAGATTTGTTCCTTATGGAAGTTCCGATTTTGCAAATTCAACCGTTGATTTCGATGCTTATGTTGCCGCCTCAAGAAATGAAACAGTTCCTTCTTCAGTGAAAACAAAGCAAGGTTCAAATACTTATAATAATTTTGATACGGATGCTTCGGTCATGTATTCATATACAGTAGATTCGCCGGATGGAGCAAAAGAGAAAGTTATGCAATATGCTGGTCGAGTAAACGGAGGTGATTTGAAATGGACTTTTAATAACTCAGTTGATGACACATCTTACGCTGTAAATTCAGGATTGAAATCGGTGCTTACAAATTATGAAACTACTTTAGTCTTCGTGCAGGGAGAAAGCACTTTTTCTGGCAGTTCACAAACTTTGACTGTAACTGGAGATGTCAATCAAATTGTAACATTAGGAAATGCCATCAGCAATATTATTTTCACTTGGGGAGGTGATGCAACAGATGCAACGGTATCCGGTTTACCTGCTTCTGGAATCAGTTTTGTAAAAGACGCTACTGCCAAAACTATTACCATTTCTGGTACACCAACAGCCACAGTTTCTTATATCGTCACAACTTCAGGAACTGCAGGAACTCCTGTCAGTATTTCCGGTGTTATTACCGTTAACAATGGCTCTGGTTCAACAGGTGCGATGATTCATAATTTTACCACCGATGGCAAAAACAGTACTTTCTATTCCATTACTGGAAATTTGTCAACAAGTTATGGTACTGTAACTTATCAGGGTTTAACTTTGACTCAATGTCTCAAAATGGAATCAAGTACCAATATTAGCTTTACAACTACTTCTGTAGCAACCTTAACGCTGGTCTTTAACTCTGATTATTCGGGTACCATTAAAATTGATGGAATCACTTATACTCCTTCATCAACAAACGGAATTGTTACCATTTCTTCGCTTCCTGCCGGAACTCATACGGTTTTAAAAGGAAGCGGATCCAGTTATTTATTCTACATGAGTACAGTTTATGATACTTTTTCTGGAATAAGTGATACAGCTCATTCAACTTATATTCAGCTTTATCCAAATCCTGTAAACAATTTATTGATTATCAATTCAAATGAAAAAGTGATGAAAGTCGAAATTGTTAGCATTTCAGGCCAAATAATTAAGCATTTAAATGGAAATATCTCAAGCATTGATTTGAGCCATTTGACTAACGGCAATTATATTATAAAAATACATACGCAAAGTGGAATAAAGACGAAACTGGTTGTGAAGAATTAGGTTTTTATTTTGGGCACATGGCAGAGAAGAATATTTAAAACAATATTCATTGCTTGTGCTCTCTTTCAATAGAATTTAATTTTTTTATCATGAAATTTTCTTATTCAATATTGTTTTTTTGTGTCACTGCTTTTTGTTTTCACGTAAAGGCTCAAACGGTAATGATAGACGGTGTTCCTCGAGATACCAGTTATACAGTTTACAGCACTTTTATCAAGTTGAAAAAGCAGTATCCTTTTATCCGTCCCGTCGAAACAAAGATTTCTGATGATTTAGCTTGCTACGAAAACATTCCGTATAAAACTATTTCAACGGAAAGAAAACTTATATTGAATATCTATCGACGAAAAGGGAACGAATTTTTACCGGTCGTATTAATGATTCACGGTGGAGGATGGAATTCCGGTTCACCTGCATTACAGAAAGCAATGGCTTTCAATTTGGCTCGAAAAGGTTTTGTTGCGATAACAGTCGAATATCGTCTTATTCTCGAAGCAATATTCCCTGCTGCAGTGGAGGATTTGGAAGATGCCGTAAAATGGATCGTTGAAAATGCAGGAACTTACAGAATCAATCGGGATAAAATTGCTGTTTCGGGATGCTCGGCCGGTGGTCAGTTAGCAGCCTTGATTGGAACAAAAAATAAGGGTAAATTGATTAAAGCCGTTATAAACATTGATGGAATTTCAACCTTTATCGATAAGGCTACGATTGATAGGTCTGAAAAAGCTCGAACTTCAGGTGATAAGATGCCGGTTGATGCCTTGTGGCTGGGTGGAACTTTTTCGGAAAGCCCCGATAATTGGAAGGCTGCTTCAGCGCTAACTTGGGTGAATAAAAATTCAGCTCCTGTTTGTTTTATCAACAGTTCCATCCCACGTTTTCATAATGGCAGGGACGAACATATCCGAATGTTGGACAGTTTAGGCATTTATTCCGAAGTTCATGTTTTTGATAATTCTCCTCATTCTTTTTGGCATTTTCATCCGTGGCAATTATCAACTGTCCAGTACGTTGCGAACTTTTTGAATAAAATTTTTGACAAATCTTCCAACGCAATCGATCACTCGAAATATGATATAGTCGTTGCTCAAGACGGCAGTGGTGATTTCAAAACTGTTCAGGAA